>JBNJEF010000051.1:0-4041 GCA_051745565.1 Patescibacteria group bacterium
AAAACCCACATTCCGGAAAACGTTACTACACCTATTAAAAAGACAAGGCCCAGATGCCTTAAGGATATACCGGAGACCATTACCATCCCCAGCCACAGAAGACCAATTATAATAGCGGAACCGAAATCCGGTTGGAAAAAGACCAAAAGAAAGAACACAGCGGTGTAAAAGCCGGAAACAAAAATATGGCGTAAACTGGCAATATCAATATGGCGCTTTGTAAAGTATTTGGCCAAAAGTATTATGATAACAAGCTTGGCAAACTCGGAAACCTGAAGAGAAAAAGGTCCTATCTCAAGCCATCTTTGAGCCCCTTGGGTCACCTTTCCGACAACAAAAAGAGAAATAAGTGCGCCACACATTACCAAAAACAAAGATACAACCACTCCGGTTCTGCGCAAGAACCTGAAATCCATTATGCTTACAATAAAAAAGACAGAGAAAGAAACAACAAGAAGAATAAGCTGACGAGAAAAGAAACTGTCGTCCCCCGAAAAAGAATGCATGGTAACAAGCCCCAAAGAAACAACTGAAAACACCGCTATTAGCAGTGTCCAATCCATATCTTTTATAAACCGCACGGTTTTTGACATAACGAAAGATATTATACAGAGATAAACCCGAATGTACAGAATTAAAATAAAGGAGTGCTAACCCCCCATGCTTTGCGAACCTCTCCTTTTATTCCAACACACGGCTATGCACTCGCACTTTTTCGGGCTCATGCACACAGTTACGATCTAAAATTTCATAAAGACTGGAAAGATTGGCGCGCAAATACCCTCCGTCACCATGGCTTACGGGTAACATTTCCACAAAATCATAATGATCAAGTTTATCCTCTATTTCCGATACATTCTCTTCTTTCGGGTAGACCAGGACAAAAAGAGGATTATCCCGATGACGCATTGACGCGGATCTTCTCTCAACCGCTTCCACTATTTCCCCAGCTTCTCTTCTTGAAGTATTGAAAAACCCAAAAGACCACGAGAACCCCTTATCCACATTCTCTTCAAAGGTTTCCAGTTCATTCCTTATACTACTCGCATCATCGCCTTGATTATCCAATAACACCACTTCGGTTTCTAAAGGGGGAGAACAAGAATTATCCAAAAATTTGAACTTGTCAGGCCAAGATAAAGAAAGTCTGGCTTCTTTATCAAATCTAATAGGATCAAGTGTGGCACGAGAAGCGCTAACCGTATTTTCATACTCGTCATATATAAGAACAACCGCTTCAACTGAAGGTATATGCAAAGAACCGGTGTTCACAACCCGGGCCTCAAGACGAGGAGTTGAACCCAGATCGGCTAATTCAATATCCGCAACATCAACACTGTAACCTTTTTCCTCTAAAGTTCGTTCTTCCTTCTCCCACTCCACCTCTTCCCAAGAGAGGGTGGTCCACTCCGGTTTTTCTTCAAAATAAAGATCGTTTTCAAAAACATAAAAAGATTCACCCGGCTCAAAGAAAGTTTCCCCTTCTCTGGTTTTTATTACCTCACCTTCTTTATTAAAAAAAGTAAAACGATAGACAGCTTTTGGTGATCTTAGATTTCCTTCAAAGTTATAAAAATGTGCCACGGCACCATGAAGATCCCCTGAAACCTGAAAGGTCTTACTCCAAAAGACCTTAGGCTCTTGATAACCCTCTTCCGGCGACGGTTCCTCCTCCGGTGTTATTAAAAATACCCTTGTTAAAATAACGGCCCCAATTAAAAAGACCACTACCATAAAAGAACCGATAATAATCGCCTGACGCCTGGCAGACCATGTCCAATTGGAACTCATACTTTCAATTATACTATCGGTGTACCGTATAAGTCCACCGAAAAAATAAAAACCAAAGACATTTCTTTGGTTTTTATTTCATTTAAGAGCTGAAAGCCGGCGGCTACCGACTTTCCCCGAGTAAACGAGTATCATAGGCACTACGGCGCTTAACTTCTCTGTTCGGAATGGGAAGAGGTGTTGCCACCGCGTCTAGCCACCAGCTTTCAATTCTCAAATGAACTCACTAATTAAGGAATATATCCCGTTTTATATTTCAAAAGCGATCAACTCGTTTTTAGTCAAAAACGAAGTACTTAAAACTTTAGCCGAACAACCTTGTGCTTAAATCAGAGGCCTTATCAGCTGTAAACCGATAGACTCTTCTTTAAGTTAGACTCCGACTAAAGGGAAATCGCCCCTAAAATAAAAATGGGGGTAATTCCCTGCAACAGGGTAAATATTTTTTCGCGTATAGGTTACTTGGCGGGAATCGAAACATTAGTACTCCTCGGCTAAACACCTCGCGATGCTTACACCTAGAGCCTATCAACCTGGTCGTCTCCCAGGAGTCTCAAACGATTCCTAATCTTGGGGTTGGCTTCCCTCTTAGATGCCTTCAGAGGTTATCCTTTCCCGACATAGCTACCCTGCGGTGCCACTGGCGTGACAGCAGGTAGACCAGAGGTCAGTTCCTTCGGGTCCTCTCGTACTACGAAGAAATCCCCTCAAGAATCAACGCCCACAGTAGATAGAAGACCGACCTGTCTCACGCATGATACCATCTGTTACCAGATGCATTGGACTTTATCTTCTACCTGTCATATTAGTGATCAGGTAGGTCAGCGTAAAGTCTCTACGGGTCTCGTTAAAAACGAATTCCCTCGGTATTGTCCTTTTTAAAAAGGATTTTACCGATATCAGCTGACTTAATACATAAGTATTACTACTTATGACCGCCGTGATTGGATCTTTTTTCTATCTTTATTGCAGGGACAATATAAACTCGATTTTGGGTTCAGACTGTTTAAAAGCCAAAAAATTAGCTTCTAAACGGTCTGAACCCAGCTCGCGTACCTTTTTAATTGGCGAACAGCCAAACCCTTGGGACCTCATCTGTGTTCCCTCATATTACTATGAGTATCAGACTATTCCATCACCGTATTTCCACTGTCACCAGTGAAAACTATAGGTGTGAGCCGTATTATAGGAACCCTCTATCTTGAAAAACTATCAAGATGGTAATCCTATCTCGCTGTGTACTTCCGCAAAAGCACAGCTCAGTCGTTACGGGAGAAATATTCTTGGATCTTTGCCGTAAAGTTTTTACGCCGATTCGCGGATCTGACGTTAAACCCGGACAAAGCATCTGCCAATCTTGCAATACGAAGCAGGTCATTTTTAGAATTTATCTTACTTTCAAATATCATGATCGCTTTTTTGATCTGTTCTTTTTTCGATAAGCTATACGGTTCTATAAGATTTAACAAAAATGCTACATCTTTTTGATCTCGTATGCGCCACTCATATACAGATCTGCTTTTTATCACACCTCCTTTCTTATATTTTTTACAAAAATAAGAAGGAATTTTTTTATTTTTTTGTGTGATCTTTAGCTCTAAACGAACACGAAATCTGAATTTTTTCTCGCGATGCGGTTCGATGCAAGCCATAATGGCCCCATCGGCATCAATGAATCCTGCTAAATATGCTCGATCAACTTCAGAATATTCCTTTCCCACGACGTTAGCCACCATCCACTTTATTATATCACAGACCTGGGGTCTGCAAATTAATAAAGCTGGTTAGGCCTTCATCGTTTTGGGCTCATTTATTACCTTGCCGTTTCCAGCAAGGAGAGAAGGTATGTTTTCTCCAGCCCCAGGATAAGGTGAGCCGACATCGCTGTCGGATTTTGCTCACATTGCTGTGAGGATCGGACTATATCATCACCCCACACTTTACTAGTAAAGTGTGGGGGATCGGCGTGTAGTCTCTACGGGGTCATCCCTTCACTTTTAAAAATGAAGAGAGACTTCCCACGGTATTGTCCATACATGTATTCTATCATTAATGATAGCGCTGGTGCATGGAGTTCACCGTTACCACAAAAAGTTTTAACTTTTTGTAGCAAGGAGCCTTAGCTCCTTATAGCCGATTTATTTTTGTAGAGCATTACTGCTCTAGGCACCCCGATGTCATGTTTGTAACACAAAGTTAAGGTGCCGAACACCGCCGTCGATATGAACTCTTAGGCGGTACCAGCCTGTT
>JBNJEF010000012.1:0-16237 GCA_051745565.1 Patescibacteria group bacterium
AAAGAGAGACCTCTGTAAGTGAAAATGGTACGAGGTCTTTTACTTAAAAGCGAGAAAGAGCTCATGGATCCGAGTAGAGCGTTTGAGCTATTGATATGTAAAACACTGAATTTCTCCTTTTTAAGGAAACGACGGATCTCTGCCATAAAGCGCAAGTTCTCAAATATTTTAAGCGAGCGATTCAAGTGCTTGAATCTGTGAGTGGGAATATTAAACCTGCGACATTCCTTTTCCAGAAACTCACCTTTTCCGAATGCGACAGTAACGTCAACACCTCTCCTTTTTAGTTCTCTTGCCAAGTTAAGCACCGACATCTGCGCTCCGCCGATCTCGGCTAAAGTAACCAGTATCAAGACCTTTTGTTTTTCCTCATCCATTTTTTTATACCCCTTGCTCTTTCTTTAGATCCGCTATTCCCTCTTCGATAGAAACGGTCGGCTTCCAGCCGAGAGTCTCAAGCGCTTTAGAGCTATCAGAGAGAGTATGCCTCGGTTCAAGGCGAGGGTCAATATATTCCACCTCTCCCCCTATAAGTTCGGCTATTTGGTTTATAGAGACCGATCTTCCCGAGCCGATGTTTAACGCCTCACCTGATCTTAAATTATCGGAGTAAGCGGCGAGTATATTAGCTTTTACCACATCGCTAATGTGAACAAAATCCCGAGTCTGCTCACCGTCTCCGGTTATGGTTAATTTCTGGCCTTTCTTTTTCTTCTCCAAGAACTTGGCGATAACCAAAGCGTAAGCGCCTTCCGGATCCTGGTTTTTACCATAAACATTAAAGTAGCGAAGTGATACGGTCGGAAGGGAGTATATTTCAGAGTAAAGCCGGCAATACTCTTCGTCTATGTATTTGTGAAGAGCGTATGGGCTTTTAGGAGATAGGTCATCGCCCTCTTTCATAGCTCTCTCTTCCTGATCGCCGTAGACGGCACTTGAAGACGACAGCACCAGTTTTTTTACTCCGTGCTTGGCTGAGAGACCCAAGACGTTTAAAGTTCCTGTTACATTTACTTCGTGGGTTTCTACAGGATTTTCAATAGAGTACTGCACTCTGGGCAGAGCGGCGGTATGGAAAACCAGATCAGCTTCCTTGAGTGCTTGCTCTATTGCATCAGCATCCCTTATATCCGCATTAAAGAATTCCGCTTCCGGGTTCAGGTTCTCCTCCTTTCCAGCCGAGAGGTTATCTATCACGGAGACAGATAAACCACTCTCTAAAAGAGCGTCCACCAAGTTGCTCCCTATAAATCCGGCTCCACCGGTTACGACGGCTTTCTTAAACTTCTTCATATTTTCCATTTTAAATATCAATTATTATTAATAGCCTTAAGAAAAGAATTTTCTTCTCTTAACTTTCGGCAACCTCACAAAGAAAGTACTCCCCTCTCCTATGCCATCGGAATGGAAGTCTATCTCGCCATCTATCTCGTCAACAATACTCCTGGAAACATATAGTCCTACGCCCATTCCTTCGGTGTCCTTGGTTCTGGCCTCCTTTCCGCGGAAGAAGGACTTGGAGACGCTCTCTTGAGTGCTTTTGCTCATGCCTATGCCGGTATCTTTCACTCTGATAACCGCTTTACCGTCTTCAATATAGAGATCAACATTCACAACTCCTCCACTGGGAGTATAGGTTAAGGCATTCTCCAGAAGGGCGTTGACGACAAAACGAAGACCGCTCTTTTCGGCAAAGACGGTTATGTTCTCCTCTATGTCCCTTTCCAGAGAGATGTTCTTGCGGGTGAATTCGGCTTCGGTGTCGTTTAAGGTGGCCTTTAGTGTCTCCGAGAGGTTAAGTTCCTTCTTCGTGGAACTGGTTCTCTCATCAGAGAGGTGGGTCATAAGGTCTACCATTTTAAGTATACTTCTGGTGGAGTAATCAATGGACCTAAGACCGCTCTGTTGGAAATCGGTCAGACCTCCTTCCTCCTTTATGCCTTCCAGTGCCCAGATTATACGCGAGAGAGGGGTTCTGAATTTGTGTGTAACCGTAGTGATGAATTCGTACTTAATGGCTTCCGACTCACTCAACACCTTCCAGATGTATATGCCCAGTATAAGACCGGCGCAAGAAAAAGCGATGGGAACGAACCAGAAAGAGAGTGACGGGAAATTCTCTTCCATTGCATCACTTATCAAGACCACGCTACCGAAGAAGAGAGTTCCCACGGTGATCACGGTGGCATAAAGAAGAGCTCTTTTGGCAATAACACGGATGTCCATTAAACCGTAGCGAACGATGGCGTAGCTTCCCAAGATGGCAAAGAACATACCACCTACTCCGGGGCCCAAGAAAAGAAGGCCTTCGTAACCAAAAAAAATAGGAAGAATTGAGCTAAAAAAAGCACTCAAACAAACCGCCGAAACGAGAGAAAAGAAAACCAAAAAGACAGCTCTTCTGTTGGATCCTCTCTGTCCCCTTATCTTCCAATAGAAATTTCTGATACCCCATATGATATATACAGGCATCATCAGATAAAATATCAGAAAGGGTATACCCCACTCCATAAATCCGTTGGGAGCGGATACATAAAGACAGATATTCTGAGTGAAAGCGGCGGGTACTGTAATAACAGGTAGAAGTAATATCAAGATCGCTTTCTTCCAGGAGATACTAATTTTATCTTCAGGGAAAACATAGGGGAAATAGACAAAATAGCTAAAAAATACAGCGGGTCCGATAAAGTTCATATTTATCCAAAACCTTATACCCTCAGCATCAATATTAGGATTTTGGATAATAATATGAGGTATTGACCATAATAACATTCCCATGATCAGTCCCAAAAAAGAAACGTTTATCCGGCTTTTGGGATTTCGCAAGAATATCCAGACACCGAAACCGACCATAAAAGCCGTGGGGATGGATATTAATAACTGTGGAATAAGTCCTTGCATGTATTATTTAAGTTTATCAAATTTATGTAACCAAAAACGATCTAATGTTCCTCAACTAAAAACAGATTCGGGATAGACCTTTCCTTTTCCTCTTGCACTCCCTCTACCGGCAACCTCACAAAGAAAGTACTCCCCTCTCCTATGCCATCGGAATGGAAGTCTATCTCGCCATCTATCTCGTCAACAATACTCCTGGAAACATATAGTCCTACGCCCATTCCTTCGGTGTCCTTGGTTCTGGCCTCCTTTCCGCGGAAGAAGGACTTGGAGACGCTCTCTTGAGTGCTTTTGCTCATGCCTATGCCGGTATCTTTCACTCTGATAACCGCTTTACCGTCTTCAATATAGAGATCAACATTCACAACTCCTCCACTGGGAGTATAGGTTAAGGCATTCTCCAGAAGGGCGTTGACGACAAAACGAAGACCGCTCTTTTCGGCAAAGACGGTTATGTTCTCCTCTATGTCCCTTTCCAGAGAGATGTTCTTGCGGGTGAATTCGGCTTCGGTGTCGTTTAAGGTGGCCTTTAGTGTCTCCGAGAGGTTAAGTTCCTTCTTCGTGGAACTGGTTCTCTCATCAGAGAGGTGGGTCATAAGGTCTACCATTTTAAGTATACTTCTGGTGGAGTAATCAATGGACCTAAGACCGCTCTGTTGGAAATCGGTCAGACCTCCTTCCTCCTTTATGCCTTCCAGTGCCCAGATTATACGCGAGAGAGGGGTTCTGAATTTGTGTGTAACCGTAGTGATGAATTCGTACTTAATGGCTTCCGACTCACTCAACACCTTCCAGATGTATATGCCCAGTATAAGACCGGCGCAAGAAAAAGCGATGGGAACGAACCAGAAAGAGAGTGACGGGAAATTCTCTTCCATTGCATCACTTATCAAGACCACGCTACCGAAGAAGAGAGTTCCCACGGTGATCACGGTGGCATAAAGAAGAGCTCTTTTGGCAATAACACGGATGTCCATTAAACCGTAGCGGACGATGGCGTAGCTTGATATGGAGGTCAATATCAAACCGGTAAAAGCGGGACCGAGAAAAAGTAAGCGTTCATTCTGTAATACCACGGGGAAAAATGCCCCGAAGACCAGTCCAACGGTTACCGCCGATAAAATCGCAACGAAAATTGTGGAAATAGCCCTCCTACTCTCCCCGCTTGAGATCTTCATCTTATGGTAAAAATTCAAAATAACCCACAAAACGAAAGAGGTTACCAGAACATAGAAAATGTAGAAACCTATTTCCATATGGAAATAGGGTTCACCATTGGGTAAATAGGACATAATCTTGCCACTGAAAGCAAGTGGTATTAGAACAATAGGGGAAATAGACATTATGCCCACTTTTAGCCAGGATATCCTGGCCTTATCCTCGGGAAAAACATAGGAGAAATAGACAAAGAAACTCAAGAATGCGGAAGGTCCGATAAAGTTCATATTTACCCAGAAAACATGCTCCACTTCACTAATGGGATAGATATGCATTGCCACATGAGGAATAGACCATATAAACAAAGAAGTGACCACGGCAAAAAAGGAGGTGTTTATACGACTATTTAGATTATGTAACAGCACCCATGCTCCTAAACCGAGCATAAAAAGATTGGGAATAACTATTAATAATACCGTACTCATTATAGACTTTATAGTTAAACGAACTTAAATTTAATTTTAACAGAAAATTTGAAAAAAAAGTTGATATTAAAGACTCTTCTTTAAGTATTCCTCTATTATACTCTCCACTTCCCCGGCACTTTCAGCGCCCATCAGCCGGGTGCGTAACTCCTTAGCTCCACTCCATCCGCTAACATAAGATTTGAAATGCTTTCTCATAAAGGCAAAGCTCTTTCTATCCTTAGAAAGTTTTTCAAATAACTGACAGTGCTCCACTAAAACCCTTAAGCGCTCTCTAACAGTTAAACCGGATAACACCTTTTTTGATGAAAAGAACCACGGGTTACCCAAAAGCGCCCTGCCGACCATGGCTCCGTCAGCTTCGGAATACTCAACCTTTAAATGAAGATCTTCCAAAGAAGAGATGTCGCCGTTGCCAAGTATTAAGGTATTACTTTTCAATTGGTCGCGTATTTTCACCGCCTCTCTGACCAGTTCCCAGCGGGCCGGTTTGGCGTACATATCTTTGGCGGTGCGGGCATGTAAAACCAAAGCCGAAGGTTCGGCATCTAACAGTACCTTCAACCATTCACCAAGCTCGTCATCGGAGTGATAACCGGCGCGAGTTTTTACCGAAACCGGCAATCCATTAGAGTTCTCTTTAACGATCCTTACTATTCTCTGAGCCATTTCGGGTGATCTTATAAGCTCGGAACCGGCACCCTGTTTGCAAACGGACCTATCCGGACATCCTAGATTTATATCTATACCATCAAAGCCCATTTCAGAAGCCAAGAGAGAGGCTTCTTTCATTCTCTCAGGGTCGGAAGAGAAGAACTGGGCTATAATGGGCCTCTCAGCATTCGTAAATCTCATATCCTCCATTAGCGAATCTTTATCGCCCAGAAAGAGACCACTAGCAGATATAAATTCGGTATATATAACATCCGGCCCTTCGGATGGTTCCGTTTTTATTTCTTTTTTGCCATATTCTCCAATATCAGCCCCTCCATATTTTGAGTACTTGGCAACCATAAAACGAAAAGCGGGGTCGGTTACACCCGCCATGGGTGCCATGGCTCTTATCGGTCTTTTTATTTTTCTCCAGAGATCAAGATCAGACATAACTCATAAGGGTAACATAATATTTTGATATTCTTTAATCGGCCAATCTAGGCTGGAAATGATCGGTCAACTGCACCTTTTTTTTACTAAAAGAGATATTCTCTCCTTCAATTTCCACAAGAAGAACCAATCCTTCCATCGTCTCCTTGGAAAAGTACTGATCAAAAATGAAATTGCCCAAACTATAAGCAATAATGCCCCCCTTATACTCCTCCACCGGTTGGGTAACATGAGGGTGATGGCCGGCTACAACATCAGCGCCCAGATCAACCGCCCTATAAGCCAGACGGCGCTGTCTTTTAGTGGGATCTTTCATATATTCCTCTCCGAAATGGTAAGATACGACCAGAACGTCAACCTCTTTTGAAGCATCTCTTATAGACCTGTCATGATACTCGGATCCGGCGACAAGAACACCTCCTTTATTCTCTCCCGCTTCCAGCCAAGTAGGCCCCAGGTCACTAAAACCCAAAAAACCGATCACTGTTTCTCCGGTTTTTACCTTAACGGGTTCCAGTGCCTTTTTTAGATCTCTTCCGCCACCGGTGTAGAAGATACCTACGGAATCCAAGTTATCCAAGGTATTACTAAAACCTTCTTCCCCTCTGTCTCCCGAGTGATTATTGGTAACGGAGAGAACGGAAAAACCGCTGTCTTTCAGGGTACCCGCCACAGCGGGGTCCATTCCAAAGGAATACTCTCCCCCCATTTCAAGTCCCCCATCGGATATAGGGCCTTCCAAGTTACCAAAGACCACATCGGCATCATTTAAAAAGTCCAGGTACTGAGTAATGTATCCATAATCTTCTCCTCCGTGAATACCCACCACATCACGTATACCTCTATCCATCATAATATCCCCCACCAAAGCGATAGATACCGGCGAAGACGCTTCCTTTTCTTCCAAGGCCAACGAATTAACACGAGAATAAATGGCGGTAGGTCCTTCTGTCTCCAAGTTATAACAAAGAAAAAAAGCCGTAAAACTGAAAAAAGCCGACACCGAGAGAAATGTCGCCCAATAAAATATCTTTTTACTCCTCATGTTATCTCATCTTATAAAAAACCCTCTTCTTTCCAAAACGCAGATCTATATAAAGAAACTGAGGTCCTTCTTCGGTTAAAAGTTCTTTTTCGCTACCTTGAAGTAAAGTAGCTAACATGGAAAGGCTCTCTTCCATACTAACATGACGACTCAAAAGTAAAGTACTACCTCCTTCCAGTAATATATCAAACTCATCCTCTTTAATGTTCACCGATATCGGCTTAAGTCCGAGATCCTCTATTCGCTCATTCAATCTGGTCAATTTTTTTATCCATTCGGGAGAATCAATGTGATCACCTATAGGGTCATCAGGGTCAACGTCTCCGCCAAAGTAGCGAAAGAATACATCCCCGGAAATGAATGGGGCTTTGGCATAAACAAAGCCGTTCTCGTCAACGTAAAAACAGCCCCTGTGAAGATCCGGACCATCCGCGCACCAGAGAGCTTCAGGTTCTCTCTCTTCAATAACAATATCCAGAGTATTTAGATCTCTTCTTTTTACATCCACCTCCTTTAGGCGAGGAAATACTCTCCTTAGGGAATTTTGAATATTATCCTTGGGATATATCAAAATATTTCTCTTAGGCAAGAAAAGATAGGAACCGGAAATTACTTTGGCCGTATGTTCAACCAGACTCTTTTCCTCTACTATCCTGCTCCCTTCTACCGAAACGGAATTAATAGTTAGAGCATCAAGTCTGGCAATATACGTTATACCGGCCAAAACAACCACCACTCCGGCAGTAATAATACCCAGTCGCTCGGCCAACGCTTTCAGTTTGGCTATTCTTTTTTTATGCTTGACCTTCGGCGTCGGCATTTACCCAGTATAACACTGACTAGGAGTCGTATTCCATTTTTTCACGTCCTCCCATATATGGCTGGAGTATCTTGGGAATAGCAATGGATCCGTCGGCCTGTTGATTGTTCTCTATCAGAGAAACCAAAAGTCTGGGTGTGGGTGCGGCGGTTGAGTTTAGGGAATGAACAAAATACATTTTGCCGTCAGTGTCCCTGTAGCGAATGTTAAGACGCCTGGACTGGAAATCATGGAAGTAGGAGGCGGAGCTTATCTCTCGGTACTTCTCCTCGGAAGGAACCCACAGTTCAACATCATACTTTTTTACCTGCCCCAAGCCGAGATCTCCTCCGCAGTTGACTACCGTTCGGTAAGGTATATCCAAACTCTCTATAAAAGCTTCGGTATTCTCATTTATCCACTCATGCCAGCTTACGGACTCTTCGTGATTGGCTTCGCATAAGATAAGCTGTTCAAATTTATAGAACTCATGAACTCTTATTAACCCCTTGGTATCCTTACCGTAAGAACCGGCCTCTCTGCGATAACAGGGAGAAAAACCGAGCATCTTTATGGGCAAGTCCTTTTTATCCAATACTTCGTCCATATGATAACCCATAAGAGGAACTTCCGCGGTTCCGGAGAGATACTGTTCATCTTGAGTTTTATATAGATCCTCCTCTCCTTGCGGGATGTATCCCGTACCCATAAAGACCTCCCTGTTTATAATGGAAGGTGCCATAACGGGAGTAAATCCCCCTCTCTCCATAAAAAAGTCAATTGTATGTTGCCAGATGGCAAAACTTAACAGTAAAGCATCATTCTTAAGAAAGTAACCTCTAAAGCCGGAGACCTTGGACCCTCTTTCCGTATCCACCATATCAAGCTCCTTCATTGCGTCTATATGGTCCTTGGGAGTGAAAGAGAACTTCGTTTTATCACCCCAGCTCTTTATCTCCCTGTTGTCTTCATCGCTCTTTCCCTCCGGTACAGTTACATCCGGTATATTGGGCACATGCAACATGAGCTTTCTCCATTCACCCATAACTTCTTGCAATTTATCCTCTTTGACCTTAAGTTCCTCTTTTAGTTCTTGCATCTCCTTAATAGCCTCTTCCTTTTCCGCTCCGGTGGACTGGGAAATACCTTCGCTGGCTCTGTTCTGTTTCTCTCTTAACTGTTCAACTTCCTTTATCAAAGATCTTCTCTTCTCATCAACCTCCAAGAGTTTTTCAACATCAAAATCAATACTCTTCTTGCGAGCACCGTCTTTTATAAGTTCTTTGTTCTCTTTTATGAAATTGATATCCAGCATATTTTATTGGAGTTAAACTGTTATGAATTATTACGACTTCTAATAATAGTAACCTCTTTAAATAAAAATGGGAAGAAAAATTCCACATAAAAAGGCAAATGGGTTAAAATACCCATATGGAACACCCCATAGAAAAAATGCCCACCGAAGATCTTCCCGATCTTATGAAGGAAATGGAGGATCCGCCAAGATCAGCTTACACAAGAGGAACAATGCCCCACAAAGAGAATACTTTTCTTTGCGTGGTGGGATCAAGAAAGGTCAGTAGCTATGGAAAAGAGGCCTGCTCAAAGATAATAAAAGGTTTGGCCGGATACTCTGTTGTCATTGTTTCCGGTTTGGCACTTGGGATTGATGCCGAAGCACACAAGAGAGCAATGGAAGCTCGCCTCAAGACAGTGGCCATACCGGGATCGGGCTTAAATGACAGTGTTATTTACCCCAAAAGCCATCTTTCCTTGGCAAAGGAAATATTAAACTCTGGTGGAGCACTCTTTTCCGAATTTGAACCGGACTTTGAAGCAACCAACTGGAGTTTCCCCAAAAGGAACAGAGTGATGGCGGGGATGTCGCACGGTATTCTGGTCATAGAAGCGGAAAAGCGATCCGGCACTTTAATAACCGCCCGAGCGGGACTTGAGTACAACAGAGAGATATTCGCCGTCCCCGGCTCCATTTTCTCTTCCACTTCGGAAGGAACTAATTACCTCATAAAACAGGGAGCTTATCCGGTAACTTCCGCTAAGGACATAATAGACTTCTTCTCTCTTTCAAAAAAGGAAACCAAAGGAGAGATAGATAATAACCTATCAGAAGATGAAGTATCTCTGATAAATAAACTAAAAGAACCAATGAGAAAGAATGACCTTATTGCTTCAAGTAAACTTCCTACAGCCAAAGCCAATATACTGATCTCTTCTTTGGAGATAAAAGGTTATATCAAAGAATCCGACGGTATCCTCTACCCCTTTAAGGAATAGAGTCTCTAGATCATTCTTTGGAGATATCCGCCACTTCAAAAGGAATTACTTTTTCAAGATCGCTCCACTTTATTTCTACGGACCGATCTCTTCTTCCGGCGTTAAAGATGACCTTCTTTGATCTTGTGACCTTTTCATCAACTACGGTCTTTAAACCGCAGATATTACCTAAAGGGTAACATCCCCCTACCTCACAACCCATAACGGAGAGAACTTCCTCTGGAGAGACCATTCTTAGATCTTGTACACCCAAAAAGGCACGGACTTTAGCGGAAGAGACTTTATTGTCTCCCGATAAAACCAAAAGCACCGAACCTTTCTCGGTACGGAAAAAGAGTGATTTCAGCCCCACAGAATCAGTCTGTTTTATCTTCTTTGCCTCTTCACTGGTTATGACCGGTTCGTGCTTGAATACTTTATACTCAACTTCCTTTGAGTCAAGAAATAATATTATCTCTTCAAACGGATCTTTCATATATTTTATTGATCATTAAGGCCTATCTGTAGATCATATAGATGCTTATACTCACCTTCTTGTGATATAAGCTCATTGTGATGCCCGATCTGAACAATGGCCCCTTCTTTTAAAACAATAATTTTATCAGCATTCCTTACAGTTGAAAAACGATGAGCAATGATAAAAGTGGTTTTCTCCTTCATGATCTGCTCCAGGGACTTTTGCATTTTATACTCCGAACGAGCATCAAGGGCGGATGTCGGCTCATCTAGAATAAGTATTTTGGGATCGGCCAGAATCGCTCTGGCTATAGCCACTCTCTGTTTCTGTCCTCCGGATAGTTTTATTCCCCTCTCACCCACCAACTGCTCCCATTTGTCCGGAAATTCTTCAATGAACTTATCGGCATCAGCTAAGCGAACAGCTTCTTTCAGTTTTTCCTCGTTAAATTTAATATCGCTTCCACCGAAAGAGATGTTCTCTTTAATAGTGTCATTAAAGAGAACTATGTCTTGAGACACTATGGCAATATTGCGTCTTAAGAATTCAAGGTTGAATCTTCTGATATCACAGCCGTCTATTAGGACCCGACCCGAAGTGGCAAAATGAAATCCTAAAAGAAGATCTACCAAAGTTGTTTTTCCAACACCGCTCTCTCCCACGATAGCAACTGTCTCGCCGGGATTCACCTTAAAGGAGACGTCTTTAAGGACCGGTCTGTCCGTATTATTCTCATAATTGAAATACACATTTTCAAAAGTAACCTCACCTTTTATCTCATCTTCGCCGAAAGCATCTTTGGGGAAGTAGTTCTCTTTGGGCATATCCAGTATCCTTTCCGTCTCGTTTATATTAACAATACCGTTTTGTACATCTTGCCAGGTGTGACCAATAACAGTGAAAGGACCAAAGACCATAGCGACATAACCGTTAACCGCCAGCAGTTCACCTATACTCATCCATCCTCCTAAAATGGCGTATACTGAGTAAATAAAAACCGCAAGCTGGGCCAAGAATATGATGCCCTTTTGATAAAAGTGTAAATTACCCCACACACGGATCACTTCAGACCATCCTCCGGCCACCGAATTTTTAAAAGAGTTATCCATCTTTTCAATTATCAGATCCTCGGCCACCGCCTCTTTAACACGACGAGTATTTATAACGAAATCGTAAGAATCACCCCAAGCACGAGAGGTTCTTTTGTACATATCCTTTTGCATATCAGCCAGAGATGAAGCGCTTTTTATATATACAAGAATAAAAGCAACCAAAGAAAAGACCAGTATCGCTCCCAGCGTGGTATTTATGTAAAAAGTAATACCGATAGCTATAAATATACTAAGTATCTGAGGCGAGAGCTGAATAACAACGCTGGATGTGATCCTTTCAATATTGTTAGCGGTCATAATGATCTTCTCAAAGACCTCGCCGATCTTTTTTTGTTTGTGAAAAGAGAGAGGAAGATATATCAGATGCTTCAAGCCGAGAATTACATAATCGGCCCATATCCGCACTGCCAAACCGTCACTCTCACGAGATATATGTCTGTCTATAAAAGTCAGAGCGATCTGAACACAAGCCCAAATGATCAAGATCACAACATAGAGAGGCAGAACAAAACCAAAAAGAACTCTCCCCGTGGACGGGTCGCTTAAAGCATCAACAAAAGCACCCACAAGATAAGGAACCGAAGCATTACCCAAAGAAGAGAGTACTCCGAGTATTATAAAAACATAGACCTCTTTTCTGTATTTGCCAAACATTCTCAAAAGAACACGAGATCCTTTAAAGATCTCTTTTCTGCCTATCTTCTCTTTGTTCTGTTCTTCAGAATGGACCATATTTTAAAAGTATAACTTAAACTTTTAGGTTTTCCACTTACATTAACTTGACCTTGTGGCTTTATCGGGATAGTCTTTTGGAGTTTGCAAGATCCTAAATACTGTAGTAGTAATTAATAAAATGCCAACAACCAAAAAGAAACTTGTTATCGTGGAGTCACCGGCTAAAGAGAAGACCATCTCTAAATATTTGGGAAGCGATTACATCGTGAAGTCTTCCGTTGGTCACGTAAGGGACCTACCCAAGAGCAACAAGAACGCGGTAGATATTGATTCCGGATTTATCCCACATTATGAAATACTTCCCACCAAAAAAAAGGTAGTTGACGATATTCAAAAGAGTGCCAAAAAGGCAGACGAGATCCTGCTTGCCATGGACCCCGACAGGGAAGGAGAAGCCATTGCTTGGCATCTGAAAGAAGCGGCTGATCTTAAGAACACCAAAAGGATAGTCTTTCATGAAATAACTAAAGAAGCCGTAAATGAGGCCTTAAAACACCCCAGAGGTATAGACGAGGATCTAAAAGAAGCACAAGAAGCCAGACGGGTGCTGGATCGGCTATTCGGGTATGATCTCTCTTCTTTTATTTGGAAAAAGGTTAGATACGGACTCTCTGCCGGAAGAGTACAGTCACCGGCGCTGAGGATCTTGGTAGAAAGAGAAAGAGAAATAAACGCCTTTATACCGCAAAAGTATTGGGAGATAAGAGCGGACACAGAAACAGATGGAGGCGAGCTCTGCACCTTCAAGTGCTCTGAAGACCCCACCGAAGAAAAGGAGGTTGAACGTATTAAAAGCACCGGTGAGAAAGGAGATTGGTTCGTTAAGGACATAAAAGAAAAGACCGTACACCGAAAAGCCAACCCGCCTTTCATAACCTCAACCTTACAGAGAACCGCAAGCTCTCGTCTTGGCTTCAGCCCTGCCAAGACAATGTCCGTAGCCCAGCGTCTTTACGAAGCCGGACTTATAACATATATGAGAACCGACAGCACCACTCTGTCCTCTCAAGCTCAAGATCAGATAAAAGGAGTCATTCTTAAAAAGTTCAAAGAAGAGGACTACTCACCCAATAACTTCAGTAAAAAGAGCAAGAATGCCCAAGAAGCTCATGAGGCCATACGCCCGACTGATTGTTACAAAGAAACGGCGGGAGCTAACCAAGAGCAGAAGAAGCTCTACCGCTTAATATGGCAAAGGGCCGTAGCTTCCCAAATGAGAGACGCGCAGATAAAACAGACAAAAATAACGGCACAGATAAAAGAAGGAACCATACCCGACTTCAATCTCAATGGGAACCGTGTCATATCCGAAGGATGGCTAAAAGCTGATCCTGACTCCCGCAAAGAAGACACCGAGGTGCCCAAACTGAAAGCTAAAGACCCTCTGAAACTAAAAGAGATAAGAACCGAAGAAAAGGAAACCCAGCCCCCTAATCGCTACTCGGAAGCGGGACTGGTTAAGGAGATGGAAAAGAGAGGAATAGGGAGACCCTCAACTTACGCTTCCATTATCAAGACCCTCCAAGACAGAGAGTACGTTGAGAAGATAAACCGCTCTCTTAAGCCGACAGACACCGGTATGGTAGTCAGCTCATTTCTGGAAGAACACTTCAATTCCTACATATCCGACTCTTTCACCGCCAAAATGGAGGACGATCTTGATGAAATAGCCGAAGGTAAGAAGAAATACAAAGAGATATTGGAAGAGTTCTACTTCCCTTTTAGTAAAGATATAGCATCAAAAGAGTCTATGGAGAAAATAACCAACCTCGGAGAAGCCGGAGAAGAGTATAAATGTCCCAAATGCGGAAGCGGAATGATAATCAAACTGGGCAGAGGCGGAAAGTTCCTCTCCTGCTCAAAGTTCCCGGACTGCGACGGAGCCTTAACTTCCGAAGGTAAAGAAATAAACGGAGACAAACCTTTAGGACAGCACTCGGAGACCGGCGACAATGTATACCTGCTGACAGGAAGATACGGCCCTTACGTTCAACTGGGAGAGAACTCAAAAGACAAAAAGAAACCCAAAAGAGCCGGCATTCCGACAGGTAAAGACCCGGAAAAAGTTACCATAGAAGATGCCGAAACCTACCTATCTCTTCCTAAAGTTTTAGGGGAACACCCTGAGAGCGGTGAACCCGTGAAAGCCGGAGCAGGCCCTTTCGGTCCTTATGTTTTTCACAACGGAGTGTACGCCTCCTTAAGGAAAGACGACGACGTCTATACTATAGAAATAAAAAGAGCACTTGAACTGCTTAAAGAAAAAGAAGAGCGACAGAAAGCTAAAAACAAAAAAGGTAAGAAGTAAAAGTAAAGTCTCTTTTAATTTGATACTTAATCTCATGCTCCTTTAGAGCTCAAAAGCTAAAAAAATAATTCCAAGGGCTTGTCAACCTGCGGGTGTATATATATAATGCCGATATGCCCAAGGTGGAGGAAATACTAAATCTCATAAATGACCCCTCCGATGAAGATGTTGATGTCATAAAACGCGCTTACTCTTTTGCCGAAGAAGCTCACAGAGATCATAAAAGATACTCGGGGGAGCCCTATTTTATTCACGTCTTTGAAACCGGCAGAATACTGGCAGAATTCGGTATGCGCGGAAAAACCGTTGCGGCGGGGTTACTGCATGACACCATAGAAGATACGGATATGGCCCCCGAAGAACTAAAAGAAGAGTTCGGAGAAGAGATCTTCTTTTTGGTAGAAGGTGTAACGAAACTCGGAAAGGTTCGCTATCAAGGAATGGACAGGCACAACGAGAGCTTAAGAAAGCTCTTTTTGGCAACAGCTCAAGATATCAGGGTTATAATCATACGCTTGGCCGACCGACTGCATAATATAAGAACATTGGAGCATGTACCGGAGAGAAAACAGAGAAGGATCGCTAAAGAGACCCTTGATGTTTATGCTCCAATAGCATACCGACTGGGAATACAGCGTATTCATAGAGAATTGGAAGATAACGCTTTCCCTTACGTATACCCCCAAGAGTATAAAGAGGTAAAAGAACTTCTAAACAAACAAAAAAGTAAACGGCACAAAGATCTGGATAAGTTCCGCAGGTCAATAATTAAGGAGCTGACCAAACATGAAATTAAGGATTTCAAAACGGATTACCGCGTAAAAGGCCTCTACAGCTTATATCTCAAATATCTTCGCAAAGGTAGGGACATGAATAATATATATGACATTTTGGCGGTAAGGATCATAGTCCCGACGGTCGCCGATTGCTATAATGTACTGGGAATAATACACGGCAACTGGAGATTAATGCCCAATCGCATAAAAGACTACATCTCCTTCCAAAAACCAAACGGCTACCAAAGCTTACATACCACCGTTTTTACCGGAGACGGAACATTGGCCGAAGTCCAAATAAAAACGGAAGAAATGCACATTGAAGCCGAATTCGGGATCGCTTCTCACATCGCTTATAAAGAAGGATCATCGGCAAATAACGGAAAAAACTGGGTATCAAAATTGATGCCCTTCGGAAAAGATAAAGACCCGGCACTGATGTCCTCAAATAAAGACATACCTTACTGGATAAAAGAGCTTCTTTACGGAGATAACTCCGAGAAAGACGGTTCAGAATTCGTTGACTCTTTGAAAAGTGATCTCTTTGAACAGAGAATATTCGTATTTACCCCAAAAGGCGACGTTATAGATCTACCCTTAAACGCATCGCCCATAGATTTCGCCTACGCCGTTCATTCCGATATTGGTGACAAAACATTCGGAGCGAAAGTCAACGACAAAATGGTATCTTTGGATAAACCTCTAAAAAATGGCGACACGGTGGAAATACAGACAAGATCTTCAAGTAAACCGACCGAGAAGTGGCTAAGACACGCTAAAACCACTCTGGCTCAAAGACGAATAAGAACAGCTCTGTCCAAAAGCAAGAAAGAATCTCAAATGTACTCGGAGAGCTAGAGTTTATTTAAATAATAGAAACAGAAGATATTTATATACTGAAATTACGAACAGAGTATAGATCTTCGTCGTTGTTTTCTTGGTTATCGGAAGCTTCATTTAGAGGAGCTTCTTTTTCCTTTTCTTCATAAGGGGTATCGCTTTCTTCTCTTTCAGATGCCGTTTCCTCTTGTATCTCCTCTGTGTCTTTTTGAAGATGATCTTCGG
>JBNJEF010000013.1:0-16223 GCA_051745565.1 Patescibacteria group bacterium
TAAATAGTATAGATCTTCAGCGGTTTATCTCCGGTATTTATAACATTGTGCCAAACCCCGGCAGGTATAACCACAGCCCAGTCATCCTCGATCTCTCTTTCTTCTGTTTTATTCAAGATCACCTTGGCTTTTCCTTTTTCAATCCTTATGAACTGATCAAGTTCGTGGATCTCTTCTCCTATCTCCTCACCTGGTTCAACACTCATAATCACAAGCTGGCTATTTTTAGCCGTGTAAAGTACGCGTCGATAATCACTGTTATCTTTTGTTTCATCTTCTATGTTTACAAAATATCCTTTCATAATATTGTTTTTTTACTGGTAACTAATAAATTATACACTATTCAGACACATTAAAAAACCCCGGAAAAACCGGGGTTTTTATTTTAAGCTTACTCAAAAACCTTGACTAGGGTTGGAGTACACCCTCCTCTTCACCTTCTACCATTATGACAACATCATCAATCGGATCAAACTGTACTAAAGTATTCTCGATCTGCGCCCTTATGGCCAAAACAGTTGCAGAACCGGCAACGCCCTCGTCAAGTTCAGAGCTAAAATCAACCTGAGCCGTACCTTCCTGAATAGAAAAATCTAATATCTCCACACCCTCATTTATAGCAGTACTATATCCTTGATCCTCTTCTTCCTCTGTAGGTCCGGCTAAAAGCTCCTCCAGAGCAAGTACTTCGATCCTCTCTTCACCGGATACCTCCCTTTCAACCGAAACAATGTCTTCTTGACCATCTTCAACTGTCATGAAATAAACGGAGATTTCCCTGCTTTCGGAATCTCCGTCTTCGATCATTTCATCTTCCAACTCAGAGTAAACATCGTCAGTAACTGCGCTTACCACTTCACCTTCTTCAACAGTAACAACCGTAGTGTGAGGTGTTATAACTTGAGCGGTCATTTCTTCTTCTCTATCACCGAAACCGGCTGAAGATGACTGGAAATTAAAAGTGAATTCAAAGGTATCTTCATCCAACTCTTCCTCTTCTTCAATCTCAAGGTCGGAGCCGTCAAAAACATAGGTTGGTGACTCACTCTCCATCCAATTTTTAGCTATTTCACGAGCTTCATCAACGCTGTACTCAGCACCATTATCTCCATCATTAGTTATCATCAAACCAAGGATCACCACGATCACACCTATCAATAAAATAATTAAGATATTTCTCATAAAATTAATTTAATACTTTATAATTATAATTAAGTCATCCTTACAAACAGAATAATCCCTGACTGCCGGATACCTCTGAACAAGGAAAAACAAAGAACCGATAATGTTCAATACAAATTATAAAGCACCGTTAAAAAAAAGCAAGTTTCGAGTCAAGTCTACAATCCGGGCAAAAGAAAGGAAGCTACACTAAAATAAATAAATATGGTAACTATATCTATTAATATGGTGGCAAAAGGGCCGGAACCGACAGCCGGATCCTTGTTTAAAGATTTTAAAAATATGGTCATAAGTAGAGCAACCAATACCGCCACAATTACCGAAAAGAAAAGCGCCACCCCCAAAACCAGAGAAAAAATAGGGTCATTGAACCAAGCAAAGCCAACCAAAGCCAAAAGAGAACCAACTATCAAACCAATAATAAGACCTAGACCCATTTCTCTCATAACATATTTCTTGACAGAAAATGTATGATCCAAAGCCATGGCACGTATAAAGATGGTAAGCGTCTGTCCCGCAACGGCATCGCTCATATAAACAACCAAAGGTAAAAAGAAAGCTAGTATTATATATCCTTCCAATATGCCCTCAAAACTTTTTACGGCCAAAGCGGCAAAAATCCCCCCTATTAAACCAACCAGAAGCCAGGGCAACCTGGCAAATAGAAGCACCTGAAGTCTATCCTTTAGTATAGCACTGGCCGAGTATTCTTTTTGAATACCCCCAATATGTAAAAGGTCCTCGCTGTGCTCTTCGGAGAGAATATCAAGAATAGTGTCAGAAGTAACCACTCCAATAAAAGTTCCATCTTTACCCAAAACCGGCATAGCTCTTATCTTTCTTTCCACCGCTTTTACCGCCACAGCCTCTTGATCGCTCTCCGGTGAAACCCACACCAAAGAGTCTGACATTATGTCATAGGCCTTAACATCGCCATCATAAGAAAAAAGATCACGTATGGAAACTATCCCTTTGAGCTTTTCTTTTTCATCTAAAACATATACATACTGAAGCATTTCAAACGAATCTACTTCTTTACGTATACGCTCTTCTATTTCACTCACATTTTCATCAGGTCTTGCCGTAATAACTGCGCGAGTGGACTTGGTAAACGCTGATTCATTTAAATATTCCGCCATTTTACTTTCTGATCTCTACTTTCTCACCTTTCTCTAATTTTATCACACGAGAAGGTGGAGCGCTTTTCTTCCCGCCGTCAACATAAAAATCAACCTTGTTACCAAAGTATAAATATGCATCCGATATTGAAACCGAGGGAGACATGCCCTCAATATTCGCACTGGGAGCTATTAAAGGCCCCGAGACCTCCAGGATCTCTTTAAGTAGGTCATCTGAAGGAAGACGGAAAGCCAGACTTCCCGTTTTACGAGTTAGATATTCAGGCGATTTATCCGCTTTTAAGATAATACTCACGGGACCCGGCCAAAGATCATTGATAATATCCATTTCCTGCTCGTCGGGAAATACTCCGAGGTCATTGATATCTTCAACCTTCTTTATAAGGACGATACACGGCTTTGCGAGGTCTCTTCTTTTTAAGCTATACACTCTCTCCACCCCATTAGGGTCATCAGCCTTTGAAACCAATCCGTAAATAGTATCGGTGGGTATAACCCCCACTGATCCTTTTATAAGAAGGTCGGCAGCTATAGTAGATGTAACTTTTTTCATATTCAATAAAGTATAACCATAACACTAAAAAGCACCTCATCACTACTAAAACGCTAATAAGTAAAACGCCTATTTACTTTTATCGGAGTACATATATATGGCACGAGTTGGATAAGCGAACTGTATACCCTCTTTTTCCATCTTCTCCTTTATTCCCAAGTTAATACTTTGCTGAGTATCCATATAGTCATTGTACTCGGCAGAAAGAATGAAATAGACGATCTCAAAAGTCAAAGCGGAGTCATCAAAACGATAAAAGTGCGCCCTGTCAAAGCGAGCAAGTTCCTCTTTTGCAATAATATCCTCAACTATCTTAGGTACTGTCTCAAGTTTTTTCTTGGGGGTATCATAAGTAACTCCAAAATAAAAAACGATCCGACGGTCAGATAATTTTTGATAATTATGAACTCTCGCCGCGGTCAGTTCTTGGTTGGATATGACGAGTTCTTCGCCACCGAGATCCCTTATTCGAGTTGTCTTAACCCCTATATATTCAACAACCCCCATATCGCTTCCCACCATAATAAAATCGCCAACCTCAAAAGGTTTATCAAAATAAATGGAAAAGGAGCTAAAAAGGTCATTTAGAATATTTTGAATAGCCAAGGCAATGGCAAGACCACCGATCCCCAAAGCTCCTATGAGAGAAGTGACATTGACACCCATATTGGATAATAAGAACATCGCCACAATTATCCATACAGCCCCCTTGGCCAAGTTACCCAATAAACGAAAAGCGGATTGCGTATGCTCTTCCTCGGTAGCTGTCTTCTTTTTTATAAGCCTGTCTATTACTAACGACGAGGCTATGATAACTTGATATCCAACCCATATTAAAAGAAGATAGGTCAACCCCTTAAAAGCAAAAGACGGTATATCAATGAAAAGAAAAGAAATATATACCGACAAAAGAACATAAAACGGGGGTTTAAGGGACTTGACTATTTCTATGAGCATATCATCTATATCCGTGTCGGTATTTTTCGCCAGTTTCCCCAATTTATATAAAATTATTTCTCTGAATAACTTAAAAACAACAAGAACAACACCTAAAACGGCTATCGCAAAAAGATAGTCGGTTACACTGTTCCCAAAAAAACTTTTTTCTAAAAACGGACTATTTAGAAGAGTTTCTTGAATAAAAATGGAAATACTGTTCGTGTCCATGCTCATATATTAAAGCATTAGTTCGCTTTCATATATATCGTATTTATCCTTAGTTTCTTCAACAAAATCGTTTAATTTCTTCAACTCCTTATTCCTTTTATCCATTTCCTTAAGTACGGATCTATATTGGTTCTCCAGTCTAAGCATACCGTTTTGTAGCTCTTTTAGTTTGTCTTGATTACTCCATTTATTTTTCTCAGCTTCTCTTCTTCTTTTTTCGGCATCCCACCTACTCTCCTCCATTTCATGTAAAGCCATAGCGTCATCCGTTATCTTTTCCTTATTCCATATTTCCTCTATCTCCTCATTTATCTGGTCCTCTTCTCTTCGTACAGACTCCAGACTTTCTTCCACTTTTTGTTTTTGCTCATTCTTTTCGTCCCACTCCTTTTCTATCTCCTCTTGTTTTGCCTTTATTTCGTTTATGGATTCTTCTATTTTAACCTTGTCAAATTCAGCCTTGAGAGCCTTCCTCATCTCTTCAAGTCTCTCTTTCTCCGCTTCCTTGTTTTCTATTTCCTTCTCTACACTTTCTTTTTTTTCGTTTATGGAATCTATCTTTTCACTAACCTCATGGATCTTTTTATCAACCTCCCATCTTTCTTTTTCTGTTTTTTGTCTTTCATCTTCAAGACCCCGCCGCTCTTCCTCCAAGGCTCGCTTATCCTCCTCATTTCCTTCAAAATTCTCTTCTCTTTGAGCGATATCTGAGAGTTTTCCTTCCAAATCCGATTCACGCTCAATAATAGGTGTTCTTTTATTTTCAAGGCCTTTCTTTTCATTTTCTACCTCCTGAATATTATGATGCTCTTGATCACTCTTATTCTTTAATTCATTAAGTTCTTTTTCCTTCTTTTGGATATCCCTACTTATCTCCTTTTCCTTATCCTCAAAACGCTCTTCGAGAGAAAGCTCCTCTTCTTGGGCGTACACTTCTTCTTCCCGTGTTTCTTCATAGGAAACTCCCTCAACAGGAGGATGTTCTTCCGATTCTTTTTCGTCTTCGTCGTTCCCTTCTTCCGGCTCAGCAGACTCCGACACCTCACCCTCTTCGTGTTCCTCGCCTTCAGAAGCCTCCGGCCCTTCAGTCGGCTCTTCTGTTGGCTCTTCTGTTGGCTCTTCTTCCGTCTCTTCCTCTTCTTGAGCACCCTCTTCAAGATCGTCAACATCCTCTTCGGTGTCAGGTTGCTCCTCAGTAGAACCCTCGTCTTCTTCATCTTGATCACGACCCTCATCCTTGGAATCAGTAGAGGTCTTTAAAGGTGCAGTATCAGGATAAACACTCTTCTCCTCAGCTTCCCCTTCTTCTTGTTCTTCAGGATTAAAAACAACAGTCTTTGACTGTACCGGAATGGCTCCCTCTTCATGATTTTGAACTTTTTCTTTTATCTTAGGGGAAAGTTTCTCTATAGTGTTATCGTCAAGATTGCCCTTTTGTTTAAGTTCAAAAATATCACTAACAAGAGTCTGTAATGGTTTCAAAGTAGAGACAACCGTTTTATTACCCTGGGCGGCCGGAGTCTGTTCAAGCGAATGTGTTTTTTTCTCCATATTTAAATAAGTGAAAATTTAGTATACCCAAGAACTCTGAAACTTCTTCTTATAATAACATTCTCAAAAATAAATCAAAACCTAAATGTGTGAATATTTATACCCCATGATGCCCTCTTTCGCCCATCTCTTCCCGAGATCGCACTTCATCTTCTTCCATACCGAAATGATGAGCCACCTCGTGCCATACCGTAGTTCTAACCAGATCTCTTATTTCTCTTTCATTTTTTGCTTGACTTAAAATAGCTCTTTTAAAAATAGTGATCTTATCAGGAAGTTCTTCATACATACTACCTCTTTCCGTTTGGGGTATTCCCTCGTAAAGACCCAGAAGAGGGTCTTTTCCCTTTAGATCAAGATATTCCCTTTGCCTTGCCGTCGGTTCTTCTTCAACCACCAACGCCACATTGGAGAGCTTTTTGATTATTGGCAAAGGAAGAGCGTCTATACCTTCCGATACACATTTCTCAAACTTCTCCATTGAATACTCACTATAAATATCCTTCATTACTCTATATGATATACTAAACAAAACATGAAAAACAAACAGAAAACGGCCATATTTGATATTGATGGGACTCTTTTTAGATCCAGCTTACTAATAGAGCTAGTTGAAGGTCTTATAGAAAAAAGTATTTTCCCACCCGAAGTTCGTCATAAATTTCAAAAACAAAAAAAAGATTGGATTGAAAGAAACGGGTCCTACGAAGATTATATAAACGCTGTAATAGAGGCGTTCACACAAAATATAAAAGGGGTGCCTTATGCCGAGTTCATGGAGGTTGGTGAAGCAATAGTGGAAGAGCAACGCTGGAGAACTTACACATACACACGATCACTCATAAGGAGCTTAAAAGAAAAAGATTACTACCTGCTAGCGATCTCCCAATCACCCAAAGGCATACTTGACAGGTTCTGTTCCAATTTCGGTTTTAACAAAGTATATGGACGCATATATGAACTGGGACCGGAAGACCGCTTCACAGGAGAAGTAGAGGAGCTCCACTTGATAGCCAATAAAGCCAACATAGTCAAAAGAGCCAAGGAAAAAGAGAGTCTGGATCTTGAGAGCTCCGTGGGAGTCGGAGACACGGAGGGGGATATTTCCTTTTTAGAAATGGTGGACCACCCTATATGCTTTAACCCTAACAAGAACTTATACCGCCACGCTCTAATAAACAAATGGAACATCATAGTAGAAAGGAAAGACGTTATTTACGATATCAAGACAAGAGAATCCGATACGGATATAATTGATCCCTTTAAGTAATCTTTTCTTGATTTACTATATTAGTAATGGGCAGCGTTCGGGAAAGACACCCAGAAAGTGGATCCGGCGTTAGGGCCCGGTGAAGTTGCCCATATCATAGCATTATGACGCTCCATTATCTTTTTTGCCATAAAAACACCTATTCCCATTCCATTGGGGTCGGCTAATTTAGCCCTTTTGCTTCTATAAAACTTGGAAAAGAGGTAATTTTGCTCTTTTGCGGTTATACCTATACCGGTGTCACTAATGGAAAAGATAACTTTGCTCTTTTTCTTACAGATCTTAACGGAAACAGAGCCACCTCTGGGGGTATAACTTATGGCATTCTCAAAAAGTATTTGCAAGGCAAACTCCAACCTCTGTTCATCCGCATATACTTTAGAAAGACCATCATCATACCGATACTCATATTTTATTTCCTTTTTATCCATCCTTTCCTTCACGGACCTGTAAACCTTTTCAACAATATAATTAAGATTCTTTACCTTGAATTGGTACTGATAAGCGGATCCCTCCATCTTTGAGGCATCCACCAACATATCGGTAAGATCCACCAGATTCTGAGCCGAATCTGCTATCTCTTCGGCTGCGATATTTTTTTCTTCATCACTGGTGGCATTCTCCAACATCTGCACGGACCATTTTATTCTCGTCAGTGGTGTACGAAACTTATGGGTAATAACGGATATGAACTCATATTTAAGTACTTGAGTATCCATATATGTATACCAGTAATACATTATCACCGCAGTGGCACAAAAAGCGGCCATTAGAGGAATCAGCCACTGAGGGAAGCCAGGCGAAAAAGAATCAAGCCACTTATTAATATTAAAGATACCGGCAAAGGAAAGAGCAACGGACACGGAAAAGAAAACGAACAAACCAAAACGTTTCAAAACAGCAGAAACATCTGACACCTTCCTGGAAGAGGTGCCGTAAGTTAAAGGGATAGTAGATAAAGCAAATAACAGAAATATACTCGGGTCTACATAAACGCCATACAAGTTAAGCTGAAATAAAGATCCGAGTCCGACAAATACCACAAAAGCTATTAAAGTATAAAGGATCTTGTTCTCAGTGATCATGTCCACCTCCTTTCTGGCCCGCATGAAAGCGACCAATAACAAAGACGGGACGGTTATAACAAAAGCTAACCAGTAGAAATTGTTAATGAAATAGTAATCTCCGGCCAGTAAATAATTGGGAAAGAACATGAAATCCTCGGTACTATTAATGAACAGAGAAGGAAAAATGATGTTAATCGCAAATAAAGCTGAAGCTGTAGAATAAAAGAAGGTCAGGACGGCAACCTTTTTAAGATCCTTAAATATACGAAAAGCCACTATCAATAGATGAACAAAAGCGACCCCGGAGAAAATTATAACGGAAGAGTAGGAAAAGAGTTCCTGAGCAAAAACGGGGTTTTCTATGTTTATCCCCAGAACATAGAAAACAATGAAAAAGGAAAGAGAAAGAGAAAAAATTAGCGTAGAGGCCTTGAGTTCTCGCGACAGACTCTTGCTTAAAACCGCCATACCGAAAATCGCGTTTACCAGGAAAACGGTGGCAGCAGAAATATCGATAACCAAAAGTTGAGAAAGCGTCTCTATCATTATTGATTTAAATAAAAAGTTCTCACTACTTTTCTAAAATATTAATTTTCCATTTCATCAGCTTCAAAACAGAAGCAAAACCTGCCTCTATAAATTTTAGGACATGTCAAAATGTACATTACATTTAGGATAACTAAAAAAATAACATCTAACAACTTAAATATACACAACTGTCTTTTTACTTTTGCGATTGTTATGTCTCTTTTCACTAACGGAAGCGATAATACCCCCCAAAAAAAGAACAAAAGCAAAGTAGTTCAACCAAACCAGAAGGGCCACAAGAAAACTTGAAGCCCCGAAAAGAGTTAAGGTCACACTGTAAGAGAAGTAAAGAGAAAGAAGAGTGTTGAATACGAGAAATAGAACAGAGGAGACAACTCCTCCTATAAGCAAAGAACGAAAACGAAGAGTTCCCGAAGACATAAACCAGTATATAAGAGCAAAGATCAAAACAATAACTCCAAAAGAAATAACGAAACGGAAAAAGTGCTGAAAGAAAGATAGATTAGCTTCATCAGCAAGATAACCCAAAAAGCCGAAAGTGAGGCTTATCAAAGGTTGCGCCAGTATTGTAATAATTATCAATACAAAAGCCATCAAAGCATAAAGAGAAGAGAAGATACGAGATTTAAGTGTCATTCTTACGGCGCCCGTTCCTCTTAATTCCAAATTGAATATTTTAAAAAACACCCTCCTTACATGATCTACAAGACTCACCGAAGCCCAGACTGAAATAATAAGCACTACTGCGGAAAAGATAAATCCGCTCATAGTGTTAAAAGTGGTTTCTACCGCCTTCTCCAGTATTAAGACCTCTGTTCCCAAAATGTCCTCAAAAAATGATAAAGACCAACCTAGAACCTTTTCCCTTCCCAAAACCAAACCGGAAACCATAATTGATATGGCCATAGACGGCACAATGGCTATAAGAGCACGGAAAGAAAGCGCCGCGGCCGCATCGGGGATATTGTTTTTCTGAACTTCCTCAAATACCTCCCTTAGTATTTTTTTAACTTTATCTATCATTACCATATAAAATATTAGAAGAAACCAATTGACTTAAAATAAATGCCACCATAACCAAAAGCACATAGAGACCCATGATCTGAATAACGAATATTTCTTTAAACGAAATTACAAGAAATAAATAAGCTATAAATATCCAAGATGTAATAACTATTCCCTCAACACCGAATGAAAGACGCTTTAGCAATTCTTTTTCTTCTTTTTTATCTTCATTTCTCTTTAAAGATATAAATACCAAAGCGGGCCTGATCCTGACAGTTTTAACAAATTCACAGATAACCCCCACTAAAGTGATACTCAAAGAAAACGAAATGACCTGAACGGTATTTACATCTTCAGCTATGAATACCATTGCCACCCCCAGTGCAAGAAGTGCCAAAGCGGAAGTTATTATACCCTCGGAAATAAAAGATAATTTAAGAGCCTCCTTTGAAGATATACGCATATCTTCCATAAACAAAAGAAAACTGAAAAAAGAAAGACTTGCCAATACAAGACCCGAAACCGAAAATATCTTTGTTAAAAAATAAAATTCTTCGCTTAAAGCTCGTATTGGTTCAATAATATCAAAGGGTAAAATTAGAAAAAAAACACTGGCAATGATCAAAGGAAAAGATGTTGCCGCAAGAACCGGATTACATATTTTCTTTATAGCCAGAATTTGCAACAGGATAAAATAAAGAGAGAACAAAGCACCACCAGAGACAAGTAAGAAAATAGGAGCCCAAAAAACTTCGCTCCACATCCAAAGACCTGCAACGGATGCCATAAAAATTACATAATATAAAATACCCCATACATCAACAGGTATACCCAAAAAACGAAACAAGGAGTGATCCGTAACTAAAATGCACGGCAATCCAAAATACCCTTTATTTTCCTTACTAGAACGGCTCAAACGCAAACGACCGGAAAATATCCAGAAACTCAGGGCTGTTCCTAAAATAACAGGGGCAAGAAGAAGTGCTAATAATAAGTTATCCATACCCAATATATTATAAGATCATTTTCAAATTATCTTTCTTAAATCTCTATCTAAGTGATAAATGCATTACATTCATCTACTTAAGCCCGTTATATTATCAAGATCAAAAAAGACCTCCAAAAAAACAGGGGTTATGAACATCTCAACCAGAGCCGCCAAGAAAAGAAGAGGGATAATGATCGTTAAATAAGTATAAGAAATTCTTTTTATCTTTTTACCCATAGAACCCCTGTCTTCCCCGCCTTTAAATAAAAAATTAAAAAAGGCCAATCCGAGCCAAATACCCATAGCCGTAGAAAAAAGAATAGCCGGTATCTCAATAACACCGTGCGGTAAAACCCCTATCAAGAAGAACCCCGACGATGTCGCACTGACCGTCAGGTAATAAACAATACCTAAAGTAAATCCGTTTACTACTATGATAAAAAACGGCAGAAAAGCAAAAAGTATACCACCCAAAGAAGCCACCAGGGCGACGAAACTGTTATTAATGAAAATAAAGGTCATCAACCCAGCAACACTCATACCTGATAACTCTTCAGCCATATCCATAAGAGCATCTATGGAACTTACCACGGAAGAAGGATAAGCAGTGGCGACAACATATCCCACCAAAGCAAACAGAAAGAAAAAGGCAGTAGAAAAAAGAAAAGGCCCCGAAACTTCTCTAGGATATATTAAAAGAGGATGGTCAACAGATAATTTAAAAGATCTCATTAATAAAATAATATCACGATAATTAAGTTTTTTCATTACTTTTTATCGTCCTTTTTTCCATTACTTTTAGAGTCGTCATCTATATTATTTTTACCTATTAAAGGATAATAGGTCTTCCCTTTCAGTTTTTCCGGCAAAAAAGATTCTTTCATGTAATTATCGTACCCTGACCCGTAACCGAGATCCTTCATAAGGTTGGTTGACGCATTTCGTACCACCAAAGGAACAGGCAGATCTTTGTACTTTTTAACATCATCCTGAGCAGACCTGTAGGCATCATAAGACCGCCTGTCTTTTGGGGCTTGAGATAAATAAACAGTACCATGTGCCAGATTTATTTCCGCTTCCGGAAGACCCACCTTTTCTACCGCTCTGAAAACCTCATTGGCAACAACTAATGCCGTAGGCAGAGCTTGACCTATATCTTCACTTGCAAATATGACCATCCTTCTAGCGATGAACTTGGGATCCTCTCCACCTTCTATCATTTTAGCCAAATAATAAAGCGCTGCATCAACCTGTCCGGCGCGCATAGACTTGATAAAAGCACTGACAGTATTATAGTGCTCCTCTCCTCCTTTGTCGTAACGAATACCTTCTTTTTTTACCAAATCCTTTACAGAATCAACCGAAACATCTCCGTATAGACCCTTTGCATCCTCCACCATGGAGATCAACTGCCTGGCATCACCTCCCGAGAGCTCTATTATTATCCTTCGCGCTTTTTTATCAACCTCTATTCCGGTTCGGTCAATTATTCTTTCCAAATCCTCTCTATTTAATTTTTCAAGGGTAAAAAGCTTACAACGAGAAAGAAGAGGTCCTATAACCTCAAAACTGGGGTTCTCCGTAGTCGCTCCTATCAGGATCAACTCCCCGCTTTCAACAAACGGCAATAGATAGTCCTGCTGAGCTTTATTGAACCTATGTATCTCATCTAAGAAAAGAACCTTGTCACCCCCTGTTTCCTTTTCTATTATTTTTTTAATATCCGACTTGCCGGAAGAAACAGCGGACAGCTCAAAAAGACTCCCCTCTATGGCCCTGGAATATATCCTGGCCAAGGTCGTCTTTCCACAACCCGGCGGACCCCAGAGAAAAAAAGAGAATTTATGTTTTTTCTCTATGGCCAACCTAAGCGGTCTTCCTTCTCCAAGTAAGTGCTCTTGGCCGATAAATTCTTTTATTTCCCGCGGTCTGATCTTTGAAGCTAACGGTTCACTTTTCATATAATAAGAGTAACACTTATGCTTACCTTAAGCACCGATATGCTCCTTACTTAAATACCCAAGGGTACTGTTGATACAACCTCCCAAGTGCCTCTTCTATGAACCAGTAGAGACACTTCGGTAACCTCCATCACCCACCCACCTTCCGGAAATCTCTTTTGAACATAGGAATATATTTCGGAGAACTTGAACTGCGGAATAAAACGGATCAAAGAAGCATGAAATTTTTTATCCTTTTCGGGAATGATCTTACTGTTGGTATCAGTATCCGATATTGCGCTAACGGCGGAAAGAATATCATCATTTATAGCACACAGATCTTCACTGGCATCCGGTTGCACAAAAATAACCCTCTTTCTAAAACTTCCCAAAGATGACAGTTTCAATAAAAAAGAATCATACTCGGAGATGGGATCTTGAACAGCTCCTTTTATCTTGGATATTTCACCTTCGTATTTAAAAGGAGGTTTAATGGTAATATGGAAAGGTAACTTTAAATAGAGAGGCGCGACTCCGAATTTTTGATGAACTTCATCCCCGATCTTTTTGTAAAACTCAGCCGGTTCCCCTTTTATTTCAATAGCAATAAAATACAACATGACCAAAATCGATCACTTAACACCCCTCCCCGCCAAAAGAACACCGCTATTTATAACTCCGATATGGCTGTATCCTTGAGGAAAATTACCCAAAAAATCTCCGCTGTAAGGATCTATTTGCTCCGGCAAAAGACCGACATGATTGCTCCTTGATATAAGGTCTTTATATATCTTCTCCGCTCTCTCTTTCTGTCCTGACAGTAAAAGCGCCTCAACCAACCAGAAGGAAGTTATAAGAAAAGCCCCGTCTCTTCCGGGAAGGCCGTCTTCATTCTTGTACCTTAAAAGTAAACCATCATCCTCCCCCAATTCATCCTCTATAGCTTCAATTGTTGACAGCATTTTCTGATCTTTACCATCAATAAAACCGACGGACGACATCACCAAAAGCGAGGCATCAACTTCCTGGGAACCGAAAAACTGCACAAAAGAACTCTTTTCTTCACTCCAACCTCTCTTTAAAACCTCTTCTCTTATGGCCTCTCTTTCTTCCTTCCAGTATTTTATATTACCTCTATAGCCGTACCTTTCGGCTATTTTAAGCGCACGATCCAAAGTAACCCAAGACATCACCTTTGAGTGAACATAGTGCTTCGGCTCCATTCTAAACTCCCATATACTCTGATCCGGCTCGTGCCAAACAGAAGCAATAAAATCGGCAAAGGAAGAAACAAGCATCCACAGATCACTCTGAGATACATCCTCGCTTTCCCACAAAAAGTCAGCTTTCCATATAAGATCTAAAAGACTTCCGTAAATATCTTTCTGATACTGCTCACCTGCAGAATTGCCCACCCTAACGGGACTAGACCCGCAATAGCCATCCAAATGATCCAACAGCTCCTCTCCTTCGCCCGCCTCACCTGCCATATTATAAAGAACCTTAAGCTCTTTGGGATCAACGCCGTCAGGACCAACACAGACACTGAGTATCCAATTGATGTAATCTATTGCCTCTCTCTTGTAACCAAGCAAAGAGAACGAAGAAAGAGCAAAAGAAGAGTCACGCACCCAACTGAATCGGTAATCCCAGTTTCGAACTCCTCCTATATCACAGGCAAAAGAAGTAGTCGGAGCCGCCGCTATGGTACCGGTAGATTCAAAAGTTAAGAGCTTTAAAACAATAGCAGACCTCTCAACAGCCTCTCTTGCTTTATCAAAACCAAAAAGATCACACCTTCCGCGTGATGACCACTCTTCCCAAAAAGATCTCGCTGTTTCAAGTTCATTCTCACATTCATCCAATGAAATATGGAGAAAGTCTTGGTCTTTTCCTAAAGAGAAGAGAGAAATATAAAAAACTTCTCCCTCCTTTAAATAAAAACGATTCTCCATTACCCCCTCCTTGAGCCCCATCTCTCCATCAGTGGCAATAAGATGAACCCTACTTTTACCGTTTTTCGCCACAACAGAACCGGAATCTATCTTTTTAAGATCGGTTTCTCCTCTGGCATAATCAAGACGAGGCAGGCAGATACTTTCAACATCGCATGATCCGGAGATACAGGCAACTCTCCTATATATGGCATTTCCCACATCCTCCTTGAGCGAACCCTCTTTCTTGATCGGCATAAAATCAGTAACCTCAAAAACACCGGTACCGGTATGAAATCTTGTAACAACTATCGCCGTATTGCCAAGATAGAACTGCTCTGTTTTATGACACTCTCCAAGGGGGGATACTTTCCAGTATCCGCCTTTCTCGTCATCCAAAACGGAAGCAAAAACTGACGGCGAGTGTATATAGGGCAGTGGCGCCCAGTCCACTGAAGCGTCCTTGGATACTAAAGCCGAGGATACCATATTACCTATTAAGGCGTAGTCTTTTATTGGTCTGTACACGAAAATAAGTTCATTAAGTATATAAACAGTCTATCGGCGAGTACTCCTACTGTCAAAAGAAAAAATGAGACCTTCTAAATCATTATATTGCCAAGTTACCACGAAGATCAGATTGAGATTTAAAGTAAACCCTTCAATCACTATTGTCCAAAAAAAAATAAAAAACCCGCACAAGAGTGGGCTAAAGAGTTGCGGTAAAAAAATTACCGCTCAAAAGATCCGATCTCCGTTATCTTAAGGAGAGAGATTTTCACGCTTAAAGCGTAAAGATCGGAGCTCGGACCTCTTTTCCCCTTTAATCCCACTCTTATACGGGCTTAGTATTTATATTAGCATTCATAGCTAGGATAAAAAATCACTTATATGATTGCATCCTTTTCTTTTAGGCTTTTATATGCCTCAAAGAACACCTTTTTCGCCCTGCCAGAAACTGTCATTAGGGCTCATCAGTCACACTCTCAGCGTGAGAAAGGAGGAGACCCTATTCGATAAATACAAACAGGGCCTCCGGTTATTAAATATCATTTTTGTAAAATCATAAACATAGCAGAGTGAAACACCTCCATTTCTTCATTAACATTTCCAGTTCCAAAAAAATACCAACCGGAACTTTTTTGATAAGAAGTGGAAAACACTTCTGTGATTTTAGCCTTACCACCAAGTTTTTGAGCCTCCTTGTCGGCCCTTTTTTTGATCTCCTCCAACTTAATGTTTGGTAAAAGAGCTTTAATTTGAATAAAGGCAAGTACACCGGTTTTGTTCTGACCGGCATCAAACACGCTAACATCAAATCTCGCACTGGCCGGTTTTTCATAAATTACTTTGAAATAGTAGAATGAAGCCACTGCCGTTATCAAAAGCAAAAAAACCACCAGTATTTTCCCGTCCATTAGACTGCCCTCCTTTTGAAGATATTTAATTTTATCGCCCAAACGAGCGACCTTTATCAAAGAACATCCTTTTTCGCCCTGCCACAAACTGCCATTAGGGCTCATCAGTCACGCTCTCAGCGTGAGAAAGGGAAAGAAATTTCGACACTTTTAACAGATAACTTCAACAAAAAACAGCCGTAATTTTCTTCCAGTCAAGGAAGGTAAATTACGGCTGTTTTATACTCGCACACATAAAATGAACAGAATTTTCTGTTCATTTTATGACTCCCTCCTCAAGGATCCAATTTTTTATTTATTTAAAAGATCTGCTTTAATTTTTCTTGCTCTATAATTTAGAACATATATTTATATTTGTCAAGTATTTTTGCCTATTCAAATTTAAGTTCGGCAGGCATCGCGGGCGATGCTCTGCCTAAAGCATTATCATACTTCCCAAGTTAAAAAGGATTCAGAAAAA
>JBNJEF010000014.1:0-16169 GCA_051745565.1 Patescibacteria group bacterium
AAAAAGAACGATCGGAATCAACTTACAAGGACAGTTCTCGTGTTCAAGAGGGCTTAAAATATGTTAGTGAAGATACCAGCGCTCTTTCGGAGCAGGTGCGAGAAGGATATCTGGATTTTGACGACTTTGAGACCTTGAAAATATATAATACATATCTTTACGGAGAAGAGAAGTTAGGGGCACCGTCTCTGTCTGGCGATAAAGGAGGTTACTTCGCTTTTAATTCAGGTATGCAGCTTAGAGCCTTAGAGCTGGCCATGAAGACGGGGGAGTTGAATATTGAAGAGCTCCAAAGAGAGGTGAAACAAAAAGGTGATCTAGATGTAGATTACGTAGCCGTAGGTAATATTCCAACCAAGGTCATGGTTGCCGGACGGATCATTGATATAAACCCTGAAGATTATTCAGATCAAGAGAGAGAAAAATTAAAGCTTTTGGGGGAGTTGAGTTCTGAAAATGAAATGGGCACTGAAAGTGAGACTCAAGAAGATGATCAAAGAACTGAACAGGGAACTCAAGGTCCAGATAAAGAGTACGAGAACAAAGTCAGACAGAGTCCTGATTTTGGTTTAAATTAATTATATATTATGAAATTAGACAAAAAGACCGCAACATATCTGGGAATTGATCATCTACCCCTTGAAAAACAGTTCGAGATACTCAAAAGACTTGAAGAGACTATAAATAAAAAGGTTCTAGCCAGATTGCTTAGAGAAATGTCTTCTTCCGAAAAAGAATATTTTTTGAAACTTATAACCACCGGGAGTTTAGAAGAGGTAAAAGATATTATTTCTCAAGATCTTCCTCGGTTAAGTGATATTGTTATGGAAGAAAGGGAAAAAATTGTTAAAGAATTCAGGGATCTGTTTTTGAAATATAAATCCGATTTTTCGGAGAGTGGGGTTAAAAAATCGCCATAATTCAAATCTTTTTAAGGTTTTGGAAAAGGTTAATTATTTTATGTTAAAATCGCTGTATGGCATTACCTACAAAAGATGAGGCAAAGGTTTTACTGAAAAATAACGTAAAGGGCGATTACCAACGTTTTCATGCCAAAATGGTGGCATCATTAATGGAAGGCTATGCCAATAAGTTCGGGAAGGATGATAACCTGTGGTATATTACCGGTCTTTTACATGATATTGATTTTGAGAGCTTCCCCAATGACCATCCGGCAAAGTCACTAGAGTGGTTTAGGGGGTGGAACTATCCTCAAGAGTTAATTCATGCAATAGAAGCGCATGCTTATGGGTATAACGGATTTAGTACACTGCCTGAAACAAAACTTGCTTCCACTCTATTGGCCTGTGACGAGATAACGGGTATTTTTTATGCTTATCAAAAGATGAACCCGATACCGTTCGGACAGATGAAGGTTAGCTCTATAAAAAAGAAATTCGGACAGAAGGATTTTGCTGCTACTGTAGATCGAGAACTTATAACACTAGGCTGTAATAAGCTCGGTATTGAAATAGGAGAGCACATAGAGAATGTCGTTTTCTTTTTAAGTGATTTGGATAGTTCTCAAAGCATTTCAAGTGACCGCGGTAAAGAATAAAGGGGGCCTTTTATGATAAGTGATGAAGGAAGTAAAAGTAATTTAGAAATAATAGAGGGGAATATAACGGATCAGCCTGATATTGAGGCAGTGGTAAATGCCGCTAATTCTCGACTTGCTCCGGGCGGGGGTGTGGCCGGAGCTATACATAAAGCTTCCGGACCAAAGCTTTATGAAGAGGCGAAAGAAAAGGCCCCGATAAAACCCGGTGATTGCGTCATCACAGAAGCTTATGATCTACCTAATAAATATGTTCTTCACTGTTTGGGTCCTCGCTATGGTATAGATGAACCTGCTCCCGATCTTCTTGAGAGTGTCTATAAGAGAGCCTTAATAATAGCTGATAATTATAATATCAGCTCAGTTGCCTTTCCCGCCATTTCAACCGGGGCTTTCGGTTACCCGATAGAGGAGGCCGCGGAAGTTTCCTTGAGAGCGGTTTTGAAAGAATTTAAAAACCTGAAAAATGTAAATAGGGTTCGTTTTGTACTCCATAGCAAAAAGGACAGGAGTATTTTTGAGAGAGTTTACCGACAGGTGAGAAATCTTTAATCTTCAACCAGAAATTCTCTTAGCACATCTTCAACAGAACCTTCTTTTTCATAGTGCTTTATACCTTCATCTTCCAATACGTTAGCCATTTTTCCACCGAAGGTGCCGGAGATAACGATGTTCACCTCTTTTTCTGCCAGCATTTTTGCGGTAGAAACTCCGGCTCCGCCACGATCTTTAGTAAAGGGATTTGATAGCGCCTCAAGGAGTTCTCCTTTTTCGTTAAATATTAGATAGTAAGGAGCGCGTCCGCCCAGAGAGCTTATTTTAGATTTTTTATCTTTATTATCTGCGGAAATAGCTATTTTCATATTAAAGTAATTTATTAATTAATAATCCGTTTATAATAGAGAATAAGATCATATACAAGGTAAGCATTATGGTGAAGGAAAGACCAAAATACTGCACCATTACTGGCAAAAAAGGTATTTTAATGGCCCTGTTGTAGAGAAATACGGTAATAAGTGAGTTTTTCATTCCTTCTTTTTTCAAGTCAGCAATTAGTGGGTACCACATATATATAGGTCCGCTGGAGAGTATTCCTCCGGTAATTGAGATAATCCAGCCCTTGATACCGGAGCTATCTCCTAAAAGTTCTTTGATCTTTTTGTTGTTTAGGAATAGTCCAAGTAAGAACATAATAAAGAAGACCACAATAAATACGGGAACTATTTCACGGATAATACTCAAAAACTGAAGCATAACATCGTTGGCGGATTCCGAGTCGTAAAGAAATATCAAAAGATATAATACAGTAACGGTTAAGAGGAATATCCATTTGGGGGTGAGTTTTTTTATAGAGATCTTAATCATAGAAGTGAAGAGGTGAAGACAGTTAGAATAGCCACAACCAAAGCCGTAAGGAAACATAAAAGATTTCTCATCAGAGCGAATCTTTTTCCAAGAACAAGTGATTCAGCGGGTAGTTGAGCAACACCGACACTTATCCATGCGACTATAAAGGCGGTAACGGCAACCAAAGAAACACCTTGTTCCAATAACTCTCCGCCGATGATGTAGCTTACAATGGGATTACCCATAGCAATACTCCCGATTGCGGACCCGAGAAAAGAATCCACAAGTTCGTTGCCGGTGAATACCCTTGTGTAAAGCTCTTTTGGTATTAGGGTCATCATAATGCTTACAAGCATTATGGAACCCAAAACTATCGGCAGAAATTGGCCGAAGCTTTTTAGTGTTCTTAAAAAAGCTCCTTTTGCGGTTTCCATATTTAACATTTAGATATCTATATTATCATTTTCTCTTATAACTATGTCTCTTGCAAATTTTGCATTTTGTTTTTGTCTTTACCTGATATAATGTTAAAGGTATTACAAAATTGAATTATTATTATGATACTATCGGATAAGGATATAAAAAAAGCAATAAAAAGCGAAGACATTATTATAGACCCTTTTGATGAGAACGATCTACAACCAGCCTCGGTTGATCTTCATTTAGGTAAACATTTTTTGGTATTTGAAAGCAAATCAAATTATGTATTAGACCCCAAAAAACCGATGGATGATCTGATGGAGGAGGTTGCCATTAGTGAAGATGAGCCCTTTGTAATGCATCCCGGAGAGTTCGCTCTGGGAGTTATAGATGAAAAGACAGGTGTGTCTTCCGGGTACGTAGGACGATTGGAGGGCAAAAGTTCCATTGGAAGAATGGGGATGTTGATACATGTTACTGCCGGATTTTTGGACCCCGGTAACTGTTTGAAAATGACCCTTGAACTTCATAATACCGCCAACCTTCCCATATTACTTTATTACAAAATGCCCATTGCTCAGATGGCTTTTGAGAAATTATCTTCAGAGTGCGAAAAACCTTATTCAAGAATAAGGAATAAGTACGTAGGGGATGTAAAACCGCGGGCGAGCCAGATCTGGAAGAGTTTTGAAGATCATTAATCTTGAAAAGCGATGCACTCTTTCATAAAATGAAATTATGAAAGAAGCCCGATTTTATAAAAAGCTAAAAGACGGAAAGGTGCAGTGTCGCAACTGCCCACATTACTGCCTGGTGTCTGAAAATGAGAGGGGAAAGTGTGGCATAAGAGAGAATAGAGAAGGAGTGCTTTATTCTTTAGTTTACGGAAAGCCGGCAGCTTTAAATATAGACCCCATAGAAAAGAAACCTTTTTACCACTTTCTTCCAGGGAGCCGTTCTCTCTCACTTGGAACAGTCGGATGTCCTTTCTCATGCAAGAATTGCCAGAACTGGCAGATGTCGCAAGGTCCTAAAATTGAAGGGAAAATAGGAGGTGAAAATATTTCACCTGAAAAGATAATAGAGATCGCCAAAGAAGAGAATCTTCCTTCCATATCTTACACTTACACTGAGCCTACCGGTTTTTTAGAGTACGCTCTGGATACTATGGAGATTGCCAAAAAAGAGGGACTGAAGAACTGTTTTGTCTCTCAGGGATATATGTCTCCGGAATCTGCTGAAGCATCATCTTCCCTATTAGACGCTATTAATATAGATATAAAAAGTTCTGACGACGCTTTTTATAGAGAGAACTGTGGCGGAAGACTTGAACCTGTTCTAGAGACAGCGAAGCTAATGAAGAAAAAAGGAGTATGGGTTGAAATAACCACTCTGGTTATTCCCACTCTCTCAGATTCGGACCAAGTGTTCAAGGATATAGCAGGCTTTATACGTAAAGAACTTGGATCTGAAACCCCTTGGCATATCAGTCGTTTTTGTGGTGAGGTCTCTTGGAAATTAAAGCATTTGCCGGATACACCAGAAGAAAGTCTTATGAGGGCGTATGAGATAGGTAAGGAAGTGGGCCTGAGATACGTATATATTGGTGATATCTTTAATTCGTCTCTAAGCAATACTTACTGTCCTCAGTGTGGAGCTCTTTGCATTAAAAGGGCAGGTTTTGAGGTTAATGAAAATCATCTGGAAGGTAAGTGTCTCGAGTGTGGAGAGAATCTTAATTTGATACTCAGTTGATGATATTTATTTAGTAATAATTTGAATATGGAAATAGTTTTTGCAGCAATAGCACCTCATCCTCCTATCCTTTTGCCCGAAGTTGGATCGGAAAAAGATAGAGAAACAGTAGGAAATACTATATCGGCTCTGGGTACTCTGGGTGAGAGTTTTAAAGAAAAAGATCCGGAAAGAATAATTATCTCTTCTCCTCATTCTGATTGGGGTTTTAATGTGCCTCTATATTTTTTGGCAAAAGATTTTAAAGGAGAGATAGAAACTATAATAACCGACTTTGAAGAACCTAAGGAGTACTTTAAAAAAGGAAGAGATGTGTATAAGTTTAATGTTTGCTTCCAAAAAGAGAAAGTGGCTATAATAGCAAGTGGGGACCTTTCACATAAACTCAAAAACGAAGGTCCTTATAAGTATCATCCGGACGGGGAGAAGTTTGATAGAGAGCTTATAGATTCGCTTGAGAAAAAAGATATAGATAATATTTTAGACCTTAGTGTAAAGTATCCGGAAGCAGGGGAGTGCGGCTTGAGATCTTTTTGCTTTCTTTTAGGTATACTTGAAGCAAGAAAAGAAACTGAAGATCTGGACTTTGAATTTGAAATAAATTCCTATGAAGCCCCATTCGGAGTCGGGTATTTAGTAGCTGATGTTAAATTATGAATCCTTATGTAAAATTAGCCAAAGAAGCGATTGAAAGTTATGTAAAAAAGGGAGAAGTTATCGCTCTTCCCAAAGATTTGCCCGCAGATTTTTATAACAGAAGGGCCGGGGTTTTTGTTACCCTAAAGAAAGACGATCAACTAAGAGGTTGCTTGGGAACGACTTTTCCACTAAAGAATAATATTGCCGGTGATATAGTCTCTAATGCTATTGCAGCCGCCACCCAAGACCCTAGATTTGGTCAAGTGGAAGAGTCAGAATTACCGTATCTTTTTTATGAAGTCTATATCTTAACTTCTCCTATGATAGTTAACGGACTTGAAGAATTAGATCCTGAGAAATACGGTATAATAGTGGTCGGCAGTTCAGGAAGAAGTGCCGTACTTCTTCCGGGTTTACAAGGAATAGATACTCCGAGAGAACAACTGGAAACCGCTTGCAACAAAGCGGGGATTGATATAGAGGAAGAGGATATTTCAATGTTTCGCTTCCAAACGGAAAAACATGAAGGTTAGTAGTGCTGATCTATCTTTTTGTAATATCGTGTTCTCCTCGCTTAATGTCAAATCTGTTAGGGTCCTCGTCCAAATGAAGTTTAATGTCGTGTCTCCGTTCTAATTCTTTTGCCATTTTAATAGCAATTTTGCGGAGTGTTGGATGCACGAATCTGGTTGAACGAAGCTCCGCAAGGTAGCTAAGGGCGTGAACATCACCGTTTAAACGGCAGGTTACGTTGTAACCCATGGGTATATAATATTGGCGAATTTCAGGCGGAACTTTCAATAGGCCAGTCTTCTTTTTCTGTTCTTTTATTAATCCCTTTGCTTCTTTTCTAAGCTCGGGACTTAGTTCTTCTAAATACCACGATCCAAAGCCGTAAGAATCCGTGACTAAGGGCATTCTTTGAGTAACTGCTCGGTGACGTTGAATGTCCCTGAATGAACCAAAGTCTATTTTGAAGCGGAATTCCATGGTACCGCTTTCGGATATCCTTCTTGGTAATTCCGTCTTCGGGGGCCGTGACCCTATTTCTTTTCTGTATTCTTCAAGTCTCTCTTTCCTAATGTTATCGGCACTTACTTCAAAATCCGGACATTTTGTATCTTTGTAGTAGTATGTTTTCATACATTTTTCCATGTACTCTTCGCTTTCGGGGTATTTATCCGTGCTAAAGGAGTTGGGAAATGCTTTATTGACCGCTTTCTCTATAGCAAAAGCGGTATTTCGTACTTCTTCCAACGGATGGTGGCGCAGTTCGTTTAATTTATCTGCTATCTGTCTTAAGTTACTGTGCCAGGCCATATTGGTAGATGATCCGGAGGGTAAAAAACCTCTCATGATATCAAAAGCGCGTGCATTTATAGCTTTTTCATAAACCGACTCTTTTTCGTTTTCTTGAATAGGGAAGCGCGATCTTAAAACTGGCACCATTTCCTTTACTCCTTTCAGATAGAAGGATCGCCAATTCTCCAGTATCTCTTTGGATGCTCCGTTTCCAACAGGGTCAATGAATTTTTGCCTTGCGAAGTCTATGTATCGTGTTGATGATTCTTGACCTGAATAAAGTGGCCAATCCTGTATGGCTTTAACGGCGAGCATTGAAGCTCCTTCTATGAATAAAGTTACACTTCCACAGTCACCGATGGATTTGTGACCATAGCCCACATAAAATGTTGACATGAATTTATCCGAACCTTTTTCCCCCAAGACCTCTAAGTGCTCTCGCACACCCCCGACACTTCTGGAATGCAGGGCCTGGAGCATGGCTTCAGATTCGGGGTTTATCACGGCACCCGTGTCCAAAACCAAAACTTGCCCGCCGCCCGGTATCTTCTTTTTAGTATGTTTCAAGTTGGAGCGTTCTGATCTGTTTTTCATTGACTTAAATTTTTTATTAATAACCGAAGCAACTCTATGTTCATCTGATCATTGTATCAGAAAGAAATAACCCCGAAAACTTTATGGGGCTTGAAAAAAGGTTATTTTAAATGCAATACTTGTGATATAAGTTATGAAACAGATTTATCTTTATACATCAGCTTTGGCTTTGCTTTTTGCTTTAACTTTAATCGCTTTTATCCAAGCTTATAACGATAACAATATTACGATGGAAAATGATAAAAAAATAGAACTCCCAGAAGATCTTGTAAAAGAAGAAAATTCACTTGAAGAGGTTATCTCAAAAAGGAGATCCGTAAGAAATTACGACGAAGAAGCACTTGAAATCAGGGATCTATCTCAGATCTTATGGGCTGCTCAAGGTTTGACTGATAGCGATCTTGGTCTTAGAGCGACTCCATCAGCCGGTGCTCTTTATCCTTTATCTGTTTACGTTGCCGTAGAAAATGTTATAGGTCTAAAAGAGGGTATATACCGGTATTCCGTTGAGGATCATTCTTTGAACTTAATGAAAGAGGGAGGATTCGGTGATCGGTTGCACGAGAGCGCCATGGGACAGTCCGCTGTTAAAGATAGTTCTTTCGTTATTATAATTTCGGCCGATTATGATATTACTCGAAGAAAGTATAAAGAAAGAGCCGAAAGATATGTACACATGGAAGCGGGTCATGCGGGGCAGAATATATATTTGCAAACAACAGCTCTAGATCTGGGTACGGTCGCCATAGGTGCTTTTGATGATAATGAAGTAAGTGAGGTTTTGGGGCTTGAAAAGGAGACACCTCTATATCTTTTTCCTGTAGGTAAAAAACCCTAATATTAAGGTATCGTATAAAATAAAGAGCCCTTTTGATAAGGGCTCTTCGTTATATCTTTTGACAAAGTACATACTTTTTACCGTCTTCTCCTTTCAAGGCTCCTAAAAAGAGAGTGCCTTTGGGTTCCTTGTCAGGTTCCGTGGTAACGAAAAAGCTCTCTCCCGAGATATACTCCCGTTTGATCTTTTCTGATTCCATCTTTTTTACAGTCTGCTTGAATCTCTCTTGCAGAGTTTGGCTTATATTGTACACCATATTAATCTCCTTTATTTTCTTTAATAAAAGTCGTTAAACGATAACGTATCTCTTTTAACGACTCAATGTCATTAAGGTATTTTCCACCTTCTGTGTAAGGATCATTTGTGTACTGTTTATTGGTGTCTATTGATTTTCCGAAATCAATAATGACGGGATCAGAGCTTTCATAATCTACCATAATATTTCCAGCATGTAAATCTCTATGATACAGCCCCGCGTTATGCATCTTTTCTAAATAAGCGATAGTGTTATCAAAAAATCTTTCTAGGTCAAAATTTTCAGGTAGAAGTTTTTCTTTGTTAAGAACTTCTTTTATAGAAGCACCTTCTATCTGTTCCATTGCGCAAATATGAGAATATTCATCCATATTGTAATAGTATGGTCTCGGAACCCGACAGGCGGTATCGTTATTTTCAATTCTTGAGCAGGTCTCTTGTAGTTCCATTTCCAGGCCAATATCATTATCGTTACGATAATTTTCAATTCTTTCTATTGTCTTATAGCATATATTCTTTTCTACCCCCTCAGGTATCTCTATTCTTTTTATCTTTACGTCGGCAGATAATCCTTGACCCAGTAGCTCGTATTTCTCAGTTCCCATTTCTTCCGTCAGAGTTTTGAATTCTTCAAGTGTTCTTTCTTTTAAATTCTCCGGCAAGCCGCTTAAAAGATTCTCGGTGAAGAGTTTTTCTTCTCTTGCTTGATAGCCGGGAAATCTTTTTTTAAAAAAACCTCTTCTTTTTTCCAGCTTCTCATTGACCTTTGAGTAGAGTTCTTTTATCTGAGAAGTGTTCTCTTTATCAACATTATCTAATTCTTCATACATATTATCTTGTAACTCATCCGGGAATTTCTCTATTATCTCTTCAATAGCTTGCTCGTATTCATCCGATGTCCACTCTTTCTCAATCTCTCTATCGGAGCTTAATTTCTCAAAATTCTCATTCATTTTTATATTTTACCATAAACCCTGAGTTGCCCATAAAAACAAAACCTCCCGAGGGAGGTTTTGTTGAACGATTTACTAGCTATTTGGGATTAAAATGTAGGCATTTCAGTGATCTCAACGTCATCGGGAAGCTCAAATACATCATCTGATACGCCGTCTATTTCAATACTTTCCGCTTTAATTATAGTTAAAGTATCTTCTCCTTCAGCTTCAATTTTTACAGGTAAGCCGTGTTCTTTCCATATCCATGTTTTTGTCTTTGTATTCTCATCGGAGTATTGAATAACTACGCACTCCTTACCGTCTATCACTTCTTCCCCCAGTACTTCTATATCATGATCGGAGATCTCTTCCGTTTGGCTTTTCATTGAGGCCTGCCTGGCTTCTTCAACTTCTCCGAGGTCTACTTTTGTAGCGATCCCTTGTGCCGGTATATATACATACGCAACTTTTTCTTCGTTATCAACTATACTGACCATTTCCTGTCCTTCCATCTCACCTTCCATTTTAATATTTTCTCCTTTTTGCCAGAAAGTTCCGGAAGTGGTCTCTCCGTCTGATTCTATGGTTACATCATACTTTAGTGATCCGATACTCCTTGCATCGCTTAAAAGCGAAAAGACTCCTTCTTTATCCAGACCAACTTCGTCGCTGTCTTCTGTTTCTTCTTCGGATGCAACCTCTTTGTCGTCTTCGTTTTGAGATTCATCTTGAGAATCCGTATCAGCATTCCAGAGGAGAAAGGCTCCTCCGCCAATAACGATAAGAGCTAGTAGAGTAATAAATAAATACTTCATGAATAATTTAACTTAACTTCTAATATTCTCAGCTTAACATTAGTAAAAAGGGGTTGTTAACTGTCTACTGTTGATATTTTAGTTCTCATTGCAAAAACTCCCGACCGAAGTCGGGAGTTTTTCTATACCAGAGGTCTTTATTAAAGTATCCTGACCTCTATCTTTTGTGCATTTTCTCCCTCTTCGGCTGTATGTACTAGGACGTAGATGTTTCCATTGTATTCTTGATCAAGTATCTCTGCAGAAAAATTCAGATCGTATTCATTTTCTCTGGCATCTGTTCCTTCCAGCTCGTAGTCTTTTTCCTGAAGTAGATCTTTTATTTCCGTAACGTCATCACTGGTAATGGTTCTGTCTACTACATAAGAAAGGATCAGTATGTCTCCCGATTCTACTAGTTTAGGCTCCTTTTCAAAAACCTCTCCGAGTACTTCCCTGATATCTTCGTCCATCACGACGTTTCTTTCCGCCATTGGCTCTACAGTTTCGGCGGTATCATAAGGATTGTCTTCTTCATCTCCTTCTGCATCGTTATCTTCTTCTTCGTTTTCATTTTGAGCCACTTCCTCCTCTTCATTCGGTTCCTGTTCCTGGTCCGGTGCTTCTTCATTGGAATAAAAGAAGAGCCAAGCGGCAACTGCTAAAATTATAATAACGGCGATAATGACTATTACTTTTTTCATAATGAATATTATTTAATTTGAGTTAATAAAGATTGATCATTAAATTTTGAATTTATCGGCATATTTACCAATAATAGGTAGCTCCTTTTTTTCGTTGTTGATCACGTTCATTATTCCTATGATGGCAAAAATCAAACCAATTAGCATTACAAGAGATCCTATAAAAGGAATAATAATGAAGACCATACCGACCACTATTAATATAAAGAGGACCATCCCTTGCTTAGCGTGGAACTGAGCAAAATCGTCGTCTTTAGCAACCAAGAGAGGAACAAGAAAAAGGATACCGATATAGCTAAGAATAGCTAAAGCGTTTATTTTGTCCTTATCTTTTTCTTCAGTCATATTATTAATTAAATTACGATTAATCTTATATAACTATATGATAAAAATTAGTATTTAAAATGTAAATAGGGATTTGGGCATAGTATAAATTAGCTTTAAGGTTTGATTTTTCATATACTTTCAAAGAAGTTTGGCTTTTACCTTTTGTTAAACCGGGGTCTATTCTTAATGAACCTTTACGTTTATTGATAAAAGGATACGTGTTTTAATTATCTAAAATAACCAATAATAACTGTTAGCCACAAGAGTTCCAATAAGTTATTATATGTTATTGTTGGATGATAGTAATATTCATGAAAGAGAACATAATTTTAGGAGTTACCCAGGGAATATTTGAATGGATACCTATATCCAGTGAGGGTGTTTTGGCGCTTTTGAGTCAGTACTTGATCGAAGACCTACATGCTATTGATGTTGCTCTCTTTCTTCATTTGGGGACCATTTTTGCGATATTCATATACTTTTTTGATGACTGGAAGAGGGTAGTGATGTTAAAAGATAAAGAGCTTCTTCGCTTTTTGGTTATCGCCACTTTAGCTTCGGTGCCTGTGGCTTTTCTCTTGTACAGTGTGATCGTTGATATGGCCTTGGGATCTTTTCTTCTTTTCTTAACGGGTTTTGGTCTACTGTTCACTGCCTATTTTCACAAAAAAAAGAGAAAACTGAAAGTAAAAAGAGATACCTTGGCTCTGATCGCAGGGATCATGCAAGGGTTCGCCGTAATTCCCGGACTTTCAAGGTCCGCTTCGACGATCTTCGGTGTGTCCCTCGGTGAAAAGGATCCAAAAGAGATACTCAAACTCTCTTATATGATCTCAGCACCGCTTATCCTGGGTGGTTCCTTTTATCTGTATATCAAGGACCCCGTAATTGCCATAGATTCCTGGCCGGCACTATTGATAAGTTTCGTAGTTGGTGTTCTTACTTTAAAGATCGTGTTCTCACTTTCTCAAAAGGTTAATTTCTTTAAGTTCGCCCTGTTTTTCTCCTTTTTATGTTTCTTAGGAGGAGCTCTTTCCTTTTTTCTATAGTTTTTGAATATTACTTTTGTTCATCAAAATGATTGACATTGCAAGGCAAATCAATTTGAATTGATATTAGATCGTACTACGCTCTCTGATAATGTGTTAGTTGCATACAAAGATATATACCCCAAAGAAAAGGAGGGATTCGCCATGTTAAATTTTGATCTTTGTTCGTATTTTACGGGTCTCACTCAGCGGTGTTCCGATTTTACTGACGTTATGCAGAAGCGTGGTATTCAACAGAAAAGTCTGGAGGAGGATGGCTGTTCGGGTGTTTTCATTTTCCCTTACAAGACACTGATCAGTGGCATGGATCTATCGGAGCCGATCAACTATGATCTGCTTAAGGTGAAAGGAGAGAATGTTTCCGGCAAGCGTCCTTTTGTTTTTGTTGACCCTAAAGCCGGACGAGGACCGGGCATCTGTGGTTCTAAAGAAGTTTCAGAGGTTGGTTTAGCTCTTAAAAACGGCAACCCGGTTTACTTTATCTACTTTCACAGTGAGCCGGCGGCAGGTCAGACAATGGAAAAGGTCTTTCGTGGTATCGCTCACTTTATTGAGCATGTTAAGTCTGAAAATCCTTATACGGAAGATCCCGTACTTGTCGGTAACTGCCAGGCGGGATGGCTGTTGGCAATTATCAGTGCTCGGTATCTGAGACATTTTAAGTGTCCACTTATTTTAGTCGGATCGCCTCTTTCATACTGGGCCGGTTCCGGATCACTGAAACACAAGGGTTTCCTTTCCGGTGGAAGTGTTTGGGCGGCTTTCCTCGCCGATGTGAATCGCGGAGTGTTTGATGGAGCTAATCTGTCTCTAAACTTCGAGATACACGACGGAAGTCAAGTTGTCGGGAAAAAGTTGTTTACGCTGTTCAAAGACCCAAGACCTCAGGCGGAGAGTTTCATTGAAAACGAACGTTGGTGGAACTTTTTCTGCCATATGACAAAGGAAGAGATCGTCTGGATCATAGATAACCTGTTTATTGGTAACAGGATTGAAAGAGGAGAACTTTACGTTGATGGAGAGTACGTGGAACTTCGTAATATAACCGGTCCGGTTATTGTCTTTTTCTCAGAAGGGGACACGATCACCGCTCCCGCTCAGGCTGTTAACTGGATACGGAGAACGTACGAAGAAGATGAGAAATTCGGTGCTCCGATCGTTTATGTCGTTCATCCGACCTGCGGGCACCTGGGTATTTTCGTTTCATCATCCGTAGCGCGTGATTATCATCAGAAAGTATTTGATGAGGTGGAAAGTATCTGCCAACTGTTACCGGGCCTTTATGAGTTGATCCCTGAACCCGGGAAAATAAAATGCGCCCTCGAAAGGAGGACACTCGATTTCACTCAACAGTTTGTTGAACGGAACGATGAAGAAGACAGGATGCTCGCTTTTCTTTCTCGACAGTCTGAGATCTTTCGATCGTTCTATGAGATGACGTGGGGTCCGTATGTTCGCTCGATGTTCAATGGTTTCGCTCTGACAGATTCTCATCCCATGCGATCCTCTCGTAAGTTCTATGGTGGTAATTTAAAGTATCTTTGTTCTCAAACTGAACCGGTTTCAATGGATGACAACCTTTTCAAAAAAAGTGAAGACCTCTTTCTGAACTTTTTTGTTGATTGGTGGAAACACTGGGAAGATGTAAGTGCCAGTATAATACAATGTACAATGAAAAACCTAATTGCGTTTTCGCCGTGAATTAATTAACACATAATAGTAAAAAGGCTTGTCTATATACGGCAAGCCTTTTTATTGGAGACCCTTCGAACTGTTTACTTTTGAGGGATAATATCGTCAACTTAGCATTTTTATGATCTGTTCCTTAAAATGTAACTGCTCTTTAATTGTGTTGTCTATTTCTATTCCGATGACATCGCCGAAAATAAATTCTGGTAACACTTTTATGTATTCAAGATCTTTTATACTTTTAACATAATGTAGGTCCATCATTTCTTCGAAAGAGTACCCGTCTAAATGATTACATTTAAAAAGTTCCGGATTATTTCTTCTCTCATATACATAGTCATAGTCAACCGTTTTTCTATCCTTTTCTTTTTGGTAGTGAGCCAGATCGATACAAAATCCCCCTATCTCTTCCACCTTAACATTATCGGCAACGGTGTTATCGGTATTCATTTCCAAAAACAGGTTATTTTTAAATTCACCCCATTTATCCAGAATATCAAAATGATCTTCATGGATGGTGAAATATATACTGCCAAAAGAGTTATGGAGAAACTCCAGTTCTTCTTTGTTCATATCGTGTCTGATGTGAACCAAAGGTATACTTTTGATAGGTGAGTTTTTCAACTCCTCATAAATGCCCTCTCTCTGTTTAGGTAAAATCTCTCCAAAAAAAGAGCGACTGTCGGCATCTCTCTTTCTCTTATCTCCTGTATTTTATCTTTGTAGTGGTTATCTTCTACTCCGGTTATAGACGAGTATTTTCTCATTTAAGTTTTCCATAAATAGATTTTATCAAAAAAAATCAGAAAGGGATGTGGTTGATCTCTTTGAGTTAATAAATTTTTGTCAGATCTATGAATCATTAGACTCATGATCGGATTCTTTCTTAATAAACCGATTGATCAGCAGTATATATAAGAGTGGAATAATAAACAGTCCCAACCAAAAACCAATATAGGCTGTGGCTTCGTAACCAGCCATACCATTAAACTCAAAACAGTTATGGCAACCTGTCTCGGTGCAACAAGTGGGTATAAAAGTTACCGCCACAAGACCAATAAAAGCACCTAAAAAGGCGCCTATGGGGATAGATAAAATAAAACCAGCAACAAGAAATACTTTCTTTTTTGTTTTTGATAATTTTTGAATCATCTTAAACTATAACCTTATATTATTAAGCGTACTCTTATTAAAATATAAAACAATACTTTTCATATTTTCCTATAGAGCTACAGCTGCTGAAAATCTTTCTGTAACTTTTTGTGTTTTTGTCGTACTTATCTATTTTACAAGATCAGTTGCAATTATTTCTTAAACTCAGGCCCAAAATTGTTTACAAAAGTAAAATAATATGTATATATAAGAGATAGAGGTTCTTTTTATTAAAAGATCAAAAAAACTACAAGGAGGTCTCATGAAGGTAAAAGGAAAACCGGTAGAAGTGGAACTCAGGGTTGATTTAATTAGGGAAAATATTAAGCACCTGAAGGATAAGATCAAGGGAGCAAGTTCGGAGGATGCTTACAAGAAGTACAAATTTCATTTAACAAGGGCCAAAAAGGCCCGAAAAAGACTGTTAAGAGACTCTCAGGCCCATGAGCCAGTTAAGTAGATAAATTAGAGAGAACCCGACACTTAGGTGTCGGGTTTTATTATTGTAAAACAACAAAAATTTCCTTTATGACAAAAAATAGTGTACAATAGTAATAGTGTAAGCCTATCTCTAGAATTCATATACTCTAAGAATTCACACTCTCTAGCTCTAGCGCACTTGAATTCATAACACTCTAAGAATTCACGCAACCTCATTTTGTTTATTAGTTAGAAAGTTAATTAGTAAGAGGTTTATTAGGAAGTTTATTAGAAATAATCAACAGTATTATGGATTCATCATATAATTCTCCAACCACGAAACCTCTTTATAGAGGAACTCAGATCGTTTGGTATGCTCTTGGCGTTATTG
>JBNJEF010000052.1:0-3923 GCA_051745565.1 Patescibacteria group bacterium
GAAAAGTAGCGAGAGATTTGCTTGAGCTTGCGATTGCTTAATCGTGTATATTTTAAAGGCATTTTTTAGAGTATACCTTAATTTTGGTACTCTAGTGCCTATTTTTTTATCTATACGGGCCATAAAAAGTACAGTTTTTCTGTTTTTTAACCGGATCAACACATATATTTACAAATATATTCACGTATTCTTTGTAAATATATGACTTATCGTAAGTTTTTTTTGAATCGCGATCATGCAGAATTTTTAGATCAATAAAACGGTTTATCACATTACTGTGCACCGGCACGAGTAAAACCTGTCCATTCACGGATCTTTGCAACGTTAACGATAGGCATCTGGTATAGGCGTGGCAGTACTTGTACGGCACCTTCCGACGCATGCTTGCTCAGTGATTGGAATAGACTTTAAGTAAATAGGGTGACCGTTTAGTGTTTTATTAACTATACCGTTTAATGTGTGGTTCATTTATAATCATCTCCTAGTTTTAAAAAAACAAAATTTTTAACATTTTCTTCCACGGGGATGAAATGGTTCAAATCCTCTGTGTAGATACTTAGAAAAGAAAAAATGCCTGGTATGAAACAAGGCATTTTCCTTACTTGCGCGGGCGACCGGATTTGAACCGGCGATCTCCTCCGTGACAGGGAGGCGTCTTAACCTGGCTTGACCACGCCCGCACTAATTGACCATTCTAAATAAAAAGAATGATATTTGCAACTTTAAATGTTCTTCCTTCTGTGCCGGCGGCAGGGCTCGAACCTGCGACCTGAGGCTTATGAGTCCTCCGCTCTAACCACCTGAGCTACGCCGGCGATCAAAGTGAATTGTACCAAAAAATGAATTTATCTCAAGGTTTATTCTCCTGAGTTCAAGAAGGGATCGTCATTTTTTTTGATACTTTTTTGCGAGGAAACCGCCGTTTCCCCGACCCCCTTCCGAATCCGGCCTCTTTAAATTGAAAAACCCACGCACTGCGTGAGTTTTTCTTACTTGTTGCGGAGGCCGGATTCGAACCGACACCTGGAGGTTATGAGCCTCCCGAGGTACCATTCCTCCACTCCGCTACCTTGTAGTATACATAAAAAACGCATAATTGGCAACATCAAATAAAACGGAACTCCTCAAAAACAGATCGGTAAAGGCCAACTATTCTTTTGGCCTCGCGTTTACTCAAAGCGAAATCCGCTTCATGTACCACTTTATTTCTTATCTTATGCGCTTCCCAGGCCTTTTCAAGCGTATGGAAGTCGCTTCTTTCTATCTGTTTTAGTTTATCGGCTATACTGTCTCCTTCGTAGCCCATTTTAGTAAGGATCTCGTCCAGAATGGCGTCAGCCTCCAGAATAGCTATTCTCCAGTCGTTAGGGTGTTCGGACTCAATATGGTCAATTATTCTTTGCCATCGTTCGTTTTTGTAAGCTTCTGTTGATTTTACTGTTTTCTCTTTGTAGCCGTGCATATATTCTTCTTCTAGTAAAGTGTTCAATTTATAGCTGTAATAGAGAAAGGTGAATAAAGAGGCAAAAAGGAGAAAAAGAAAAAAGTACACCAAGTAGATAAGACTCTCTATGAAATCATAGAAAACAGCTTCCCACCAAGCGGTGTTAACGAATACATTTGAAGTGATGAAAGCTAAGAGAAAAAGAGGAATAAGGTAATATGCTATTTCGGAAAAAATATCTTCCGGTTTTTTCAGGGGTTCTTTGTTTTCTTCAGGCATATTTAAACGAATTGCAGAGATACCGGGAATTTATCCCGGTATCTGTTAAGGGTCTATTCCGGTATTTCTTCTTCAAATCTCTTGCCTATGGAAAACAGAGTGTCTTCTCTTTTCCATGGAGCCATAAGCTGAAATCCTTGCGGTAGTGATACTCCTTCTTTTTCCACTTCTTTTCCGGGTATGGATATGGCGGGAATTCCCGCTATGTTGGCGGGAACGGTAAATACATCCGCCATGTACATCTGTATAGGGTCCTCGTTTTTCTCTCCTATCTTAAAAGAGGGAGTAGGAGTTGTCGGTATGGCTATAGCTTCAATTGGCTCCTTTTCGTCATAAAAGACGCGTTCAAGATCGGAAACGGTTGATCTTTTCACAGTGTATCCTTTGTTATAGTAGGTATCGTAGTATCCCGAGGATAGAACGAAAGTTCCCGTTATGATCCTTCTTTTTACTTCCTCTCCGAAAAGAGCTCTGGTTTTCATATATTCCGATCCTATACTGTCTCCTTCGGATTTGGCTCCGTATCTCATCCCGTCAAAGCGGGCCATATTAGAAGAGACCTCCGCAGGCATAAGTATATAGTAGGCACTCAGAGTGTATTCAAAGTAGGGGAGTTTAATTTCTTTTGTTTTGTAACCCAATTTTTCCAGCTTCAGAAGATTTTCTTTGAAGGCCTCTATTACTTCTTTATCCACTCCCTCTTTCTCTAAAAGATGCCAAGGGACACCTATGATCCTGTCTTCTTCTCTGTTTTCTTTTTCAATAAGCCGGCTTTCATAAGTAGTACTGTCATGATCGTCTTTTCCTGAAATGCAGTTAAATAGCACCTCGGCATCACTGACGGTTTTCGTTATGGGTCCGATCTGGTCAAGAGAGGAGCCCATGGCTATTAATCCGAAGCGAGAAACGGCTCCGTATGTTGGTTTTAAGCTTACGCAACCGCAAAATGAAGCGGGCTGTCTGACCGAACCGCCTGTGTCAGAACCTAAGGCCGCCGGCACCATTCCCGCCGCCACTGCCGCTGCGGACCCTCCGGATGACCCTCCGGGCACCCTTGAGGTGTCTCGTGGGTTTTTTGTTTTCATAAAGGCGGATTTCTCTGTGGAGCCACCCATGGCGAACTCATCCATATTTGTTCTGCCCATAAAAACAACCTCATCCTTTTTTAATTTTTTAGCCACGGTGGAGTCGTAGGGGGCAGTGTATCCTTCAAGGATCTTGGAGCCGGCAGAAACACTCCTACCTTCTATTAAAATGTTATCTTTTATAGCTAAAGGTATTCCGGTAAGATCATCTGCTTGATCAGCGTTGATCTTCTCTTGGGCCTTTTTGCTCTGTTCTTTAGTGTCTCCAAATACCTCTAAAAAAGCTGATATCTCTTTATCTTTTTCTTTTATATTATTTAAATAAAACTCAGCAAGTTCGGAAACCCCGATATTTTTTTTAGAGAGCATTTCTTTTGCTTCTTTTATGGTGAGATCATCTTTCATTGTTCAAGTACCTTTTTAACTACCAAATATCCTTCTTCCGTTTTGGGGAAAAGGTTGACCACTTTATCGGCTGAGAGTTCTTTTTTTGCATCATCTTCACGGAACACATTGCGAACATCTCCGGTTGCCGTATCGGTGGTGGCGTCAATGAATTCCGATACGCTTTTTATTTGGTTTATATGGCCCAGTATACTTTCAAAGTCCTTTTCTAGAACCTCTTTTTCCTTGGAGGATAGTTCTATTCTGGCCAGTTGTGATAGATGTTCAATATCTTCCTTTTTCATAAAATAAATACTATCATGGCAAAAGTTTTTATTCTAGCCGATTTTTAGTTTATCATTTGCAAGAACTCTTCTTCTCCTATAATGGTGACACCGAGTTTTTCCGCCTGTTTCTTCTTGTTCTTGCCCGGATCCCTGCCGATCACAAGATAGTCGGTTGACGCGGAAACCGAACCTGATACTTTTCCTCCTTCTTTGCGGATCCTGTCGGATGCTTCATCTCGGTTCATTTCCGAGAGTGTTCCGGTTAAAACCAGTGTTTTTCCCGGAAGTTTCCCTTCCAAAGATCTCTCTTCATAGGGTTCTTTGATATCTATTTCCCTTAAAAGCTTATTAAGAGCTTTTACATTAACCTCGTCTCTGAACCAGTTCTTTATGGCTTCGGCCATTACGGGACCGATACCGTCTACGGCCTCAAGGTCCTCGGTT
>JBNJEF010000053.1:0-3728 GCA_051745565.1 Patescibacteria group bacterium
CATAACTTCTGACACCACTTTCACTGTTACCTGTGAGAGTGAAACCGGAGATAAGGAGAGTGACTCGGTTACGGTTGATGTTGAAACAACTCCTACTCCCATAATCCCCACCGTCACTCTTGATGCCGATCCCACTACCGTTGAAGAAGGAGGAGAAACCCTTCTTACCTGGGATTCTGAGGATGCCGAGAGCTGTTACAGTAATGATTTTGAAACCAACAATGCCACATCCGGAACCACTACGGTGGATAACATAACTTCTGACACCACTTTCACTGTTACCTGTGAGAGTGAAACCGGAGATAAGGAGAGTGACTCGGTTACGGTTTATGTCAGGGATACAGATGACCCTTATGTATCAATTTCCGCTGATCCGAGAACAGTGAATGAGGGAGACTCAACAACTCTTGAATGGAATTCCGAAAATGTAGATTCTTGTGAAAGTGTTAACTTTGATAATAATGGCGAATTAAGCGGTACAGCGGTAGTTTCAGACCTTCAGAAAACAGTAAAGTTCACTATAAATTGCGATTACGGAGATAACGATACTGTCTCTGATTCTGTGACTGTTATTGTAAATGAAGAGGAGGAAGAAAGATCCGGAAGCGGGGCTTATGTTCAAGCTTATCCTTCTCTTTATATAACCAATGAGGAAATAAGGGAAGTTAACGGCGAACCTTCGGTTATTGTGGGATGGGAGACCAATCTTTCGGCCAGCAGTCAGGTTGTTTATGGTACGGAATCCATTTCCGATAGTGATATTGAAAGAAACGATGATTCTTTGGGTTATCAGAACAATACAGTGGAGATGGAAAATGATCTTGATCTACATTATGTTGCCGTGGAAGACCTGGAGCCCGGGGAAACGTATTACTTCCGACCGGTTTCAAAGCGTAGTGGCCGAATGGCGATCGGGGAGGAGCTTTCTTTTACTCCGCAAAATGTAAGTGAGGATGCGCCTAAGTGTAGTTATCTTGAAGATTATCTTCGTATTGATCTTGATAATGACCCGATAGAGGTATTAAAGTTGCAAGTTTTCCTCAATGAATTTGAGGGTATTGACACTCCGGTTACCGGTACTTTTGATCAGGCGACTTATGATTCGGTGGTAGAGTTTCAAGAACGTTACTTTGGAAAAGTACTTCAACCTTGGGGTCATACTTCGGGGACCGGATATGTTTATATCACTACCAAAAAACTTATAAATGAAATAGTTTGTGAAAAAGATATTGATTTCACTTCCGGAGAAAGAAGTGAAATGGGCCGGTATAAAGACTTTATGGAGTCTCTTGACCGGGAAGGCCTAACTCCGCCATTTACTGAAGATGAGGTTAATACCATTCAAGAAGGATTTGATGGAGATGTAGAAGACTTTATTAAAGAAGAGGATACTGGTACCGAAGGATCAGATGAAGAAGGTGATGATGAAGATGATGATGAAGTTGAGCATGAAATGGAAGAGATAGAAGTAGGCCTTGAGGAAGGAGAAGAAGAGGAAGAGGAAGAGGATGAAAAAGAGAAAAGCTTCCTAGCGGGTGTCGGATCAGCTATGTTTGATTTCCCTTCAACTTTTGGAGAAGCGATAAGAAATCTGGTTATGCTATTGCTGACTATCTCCTTGATATATCTTTTGACTTTACTGTTCATACCTGCGGATGGATTAGAAAATGCGGTAGAGAAAAAGAGCGTCCGCTCCAAGAGAGCCGTTCTATTCTCTCTGCTTACCTTAATAGCGGTACTTGCATCCATAGTAGCTTCAGTGGAAAATCTCATTTTACCTCTTGCTATTATTTTTGTAGTATCTCTGATCGTTGCTTTTTTCCGGATGAAAAACGGTGAAAGACCGATTAATCAAGAACTTGATCTGGAGAAAAACTAGACCAATGATCTTATCTCTTAATAAATGAAAGAGTGACCGAGTTTTGATGGATGAGAGGTTTTTAATTACCAAGTCCGATATTTCCACAAGCTTTTAACTCTAGAATTTCTTTCTTCTCTTCAATTATCTCACGTGGGCGTGTTTTTGTGATCAAGAATCCTGTTATGGCGATCATTGAAGCATTGTCGGTGGATAGGCCTTGGTCGGGGATCAATAGAGAAATTGATAATTCATGGGCCAGATCTTGAAATTGAGAGCGAATGTATTGATTGGCGGACACACCCCCGCAAAGTACAAGGGATTTAAAAGCACCTTCTTTTAAAGCTTTTTTAACCTTGATCTTCAAGGTATCCACCACGGCATCTTCAAAGGCCTCGGCCACGAACTCTTTTTCTCTTTCTGTCAGCTCTTTTCCTTTTACGCTATATAAAACTGCTGTTTTTAAGCCTGAAAATGAAAAATTAAGGTCATTAGAGTCTTTCATTGGCCTGGGAAAGGTAAAGGGATTTTTTTCTCCTTTTTCTCGGCTTTTTTGGGCCAGATCTGATAGGGGAGGTCCTCCGGGGTAGGGTAAATCTAGCATTCGTGCAACTTTGTCAAAAGCTTCGCCGACAGCGTCGTCAACTGTACCTCCGAGATACTGATAATCACCCCATTTTTTAACCTTTATACACTCAGTATGTCCTCCAGATATGATAAGAGCTAAAGAAGGGGTCTCAGGAGGCTTATTTTCCTTATTGTGCTCTTTATTGAATAGTACGGAGGCTATGTGACCTTCCAGGTGATTTACGGGTATTAACGGCTTATTCCAGGATATGGAAAGTGCTTTGGCTACATTTATCCCTACCCATAGAGCAGGTTCTAGTCCCGGTCCTTGCGTGATTGCTATGGCATCTATATCCGGTGTGCCATATTCTTCAATGAAATCGGACATTTTTTTGTCCAGCTTTTCTTCGTGCGTAAAAATATCTGAGAACAGCTCCTTTAGATCTTTTGTTATTTCCTTTTTTTTATGGTCAATACCGGCTTCTTTTATGGTTTTTTTTAATAAGGGAATAATATTTTCAGAGTGCTCTCTTTTGGCCAGGGAAGGGAATACACCTCCGTATTGACTGTGTATATCTGTCTGCGAAAGGGTGATATCGGCTAAAAAGCAAAAACGAGGATCAAGGATATCTCCTTCAGCTTTTAATATTGATACGGCGGTCTCATCACATGATGTTTCTATGGCAAGTATTTTCATTTTTGATCTCATTCTTTGTTGCCACAGTATATCTTTTTGTTCTTTGTTTGGGAATACGATTATTAATAAAGGGTTTTATTTACTTCGTTCACTGCGGAGGAGGTGGGATGTATCCCGCCGTAGCTTTAGCGCAGTGGGACTCGAAGCTTACAGCTTCAGTGCGGGTTTCCGCTGTTTTCCTCGTAAACTCGAAAACAGCAGGAGAACCCTTTCGAGTCCCTGCTCCTTTTACTTCGTAAAAGATGCGCAACACCCTCCTTGCTCACTTTGTTCGCTGCGGAGGAGGTGGGACTCGAACCCACAAGCCCGTGAGGGCGCCGCTTTTCGAGAGCGGTGCGTTACCAATTCCGCGCACTCCTCCTTATGTATAAACACTAAACAGATTAACATATATTGCTTTTTGTTCAAAAAATGCTATTATTTTTTTCACCGTTTTGCTGTATAAAGCTAAACGGCCCTATCGTCTAACGGTTAGGCGCGAGCTTTAGAAGCTAAAGAGGGGTGAGTATCGGCCGAAATAACAGCTGAGCACGAAGTGATCTGTTGTTATTTCGGAACAAGCAAATTTCTTTGCTTGTGTCCGATGCGCAAGGCCGGAGCATGTCC
>JBNJEF010000015.1:0-15129 GCA_051745565.1 Patescibacteria group bacterium
ATTAATTTATGGTTAATTTTAAATAAAGATACTGTACTTTTAAATACCAAAAAAAGAGGAGGTGGGAAAATGAACAACCAAAAGATCCTCATTAGTTTGATAATGGAGTTGAGTCATCTTTTCCAGGCGTTAGCAAAATCTGAACCCGTTATAGAATTTCTTGAGAAGCTCCGTTACGAGGATGGCTTGGAACCTGCCAGAAAGACTTCTGTTCAAGTTTTCTCAGAAAATAAGAGAGAACGCCAACTTGAGTTAATGGAAAGTGTTAAACTGGAAGTTGCACAAAGGCTTGGTCTTGAAGAGGAAAAGAACGCAGATCCCAAGGAATTTATTATTTTCTTAAAAGTTAATTTCAGATGTCAGAATTGCGAAGTTGTTAGGCTTCGTGATTGGTTGGTACCTTTTTGTGAGATAACCCCTGAAATGATCGAGGGGGCCGAAAATTTTTGGTGAATTTTTATAGCAAAAATAAGGGAAGCCCAAGCTCCCCTTATTTTAATGTTTCTAAAGATGGTTTTTCAAAGAAGATCATTGTGTTTTTAAAGGAGAAATGTATACTAAGATCAAAATTCATTTTGTACTTTGGTGATCACTTGAAAGTCTCGGGAGGGGGTTCTTTTAAATAATAAAAATAAGGAGGTACCGTTATGAATTCCGGTTTTTTCTATCCCAAAAAAGGCGAGGTGTGGAGTTTAAAGAGAGGCTTGGTTGATCTTCCCGAGAATCTCTACATTTTAGTGGTAGAAGTGCACGACAGCACGCCTTCTGTAAGAGGTGTGAAAATATTCACAGATCGCGAGTATAAAGGTCCTGATGACTACGATCTTGGGGAACTTGGTGTTGCTGAGACCTGGAACTGCTTTCCGGTTGCCATTGAGGACATGGGTGACCGCTGTGGCGTGGTCAATGATCCGGATGTGTTTGAAGATATTTGGTATAGATCCAGAGTGCCGAGTTTTAATCTTATAAAAAGTATACCCGTCTTTGAGTTTCGTAAGAAAGAGATAGATATTACTTCTGAAATAGCACTAATAGCTTTAGAGAAGGTCCTTCCGCTGGAACCCGAAGGTGATTCTTTTGTAGAAATCAGAGAATAAGTTATAACTACGGAGGCGGTTTAAGTGTCATGCTGAATAGGTCTTTGTGGACAGGTCTTAAGATAAAAATTAAGATCTGTCCTTTTCTTTTTGTATGATCTCTATTTGCAAAATGAAAATATAGCTTAATATGTTAGTATTTAATAATATGAAAAAAATGGAAAACAAAAAACTTCTTGATACTTTTAACGATCTTGTAAAGATGGATTCGGTTTCCGGAGAGGAAAATGAGGTTAAAGAAAGACTAAAGACTTATTTAAAAGAGATCGGAATGGAGGTTAAGGAAGATAATTATGGAAATCTTATAGGCAAAAAAGAAGGCGAGGGCGACCCAGTAGTACTTTCTGCTCACATGGACACAGTTGAACCCGGAAGAGGAATAGATCTGGAAATTAAAGGTGATGTAATAAAAAGCAAGGGCGAGACCATTTTAGCCGCGGATGATAAAGCCGGCATAACAGAGATAATAGAAGCGATCAGATTTTTAAAAGAAAATAATTTAAACCACAGGCCTATAGAGGTTCTTTTTACTAAAGAAGAAGAGGTTGGTCTGAAAGGAGCTTTTAATGTAGACCCTTCCGACCTTGAGGCGAGGGAAGTACTCATTTTTGACGGGCAAGGGAAGCCTCTGACCATATGTCAAGCGGCTCCATATATAATTTCAATTGATATAGAGGTAAAAGGTAAATTGGCTCACGCCGGTGCTGCGCCTGAGAAGGGTGTTAACGCCATATTTGTGGCCTCAAGAGCAATATCTAAAGTAAAGTGGGGAAGGATAGATAAAGAGACTACAACCAATGTCGGGATGATACAGGGGGGCACGGCAAGAAATAGTGTTCCGGAAACAGTTTCAATAAAAGCCGAAGCTAGAAGCCACAACAAAGAAAAAATGAAAAAAAGAATAGAGATGATAAAGAGAGCTTTTAATGATTCGGCTAAAAGCGCCGGAGCCCGAGTTAAGTATGAAATGAAAGAAGCTTGCAGTGGTTATAAGCTGAATGAAAAAGATCCTTTTCTTAAAGGGGTAGTGGATACGGCTAAAAAGATGGGAGTAAAGCCGGAGCTTGTAACCTCAGGAGGCGCCAGCGACGCTAACGCCTTAGCCGGTAAAGGCTTTAAGGTTCTAGATATCAGCTACGGGGGAGAGGGTGCCCATACGACCAAGGAGAAACTCAGGATAAGCTGGATGAGAAAAACTACTGAATTCTTGGTGGAGTATCTAAGGGTTGATTAGTTTTCACTATAAAAAGCGCCCTTGTATATTTTTAAGATACACAAGGGCGTGTTTTTTTATTCTTCCTTTTCCTCCTCCTTCTCTTCTTTTTTTTCGTAAGAAGCCCTCATGCGCGCTTTCTTAAGGTGCGGGTCGTCCAGTGCGTACAGTTGCTCCTCTTTTACCGCCATAAGAAACTCCTATATTTTTTCTTCAGGTGGGATGTTTGGGTCGTCGTAGGGGCCACAGTCGGGGTCCTCAACCGGAGGACCGTCATTCATTCGGACTAAGGAAAAGAATTTTTTCATAAAGAACCTCCTTTGATTTTTCTACCTTGAGAATACGTATTAATTCTTAATTTGTCAAACAGTGTTCCTTGAATTCTATCAGAAGTACAATATCCATATGAGTACTTTATTTACTTTAATCCCAGATAGATTAGAATGAATAGTAATACATGAAAGATAAGCTGGAAAAAACTTTCTTGGAGTTAGTGGAGATAAGCGAGGTTTATCCGAAAGAAAAGGAGATCGTAAAGTATTTGGAATCTTTTTTAACCGGTTTGAGTTTGGGATACTCATATTGGTTAGCTCATGCCAATCTGTTCCGGAGACCAAAACAGATATTGTTTCTTCTCTATATGCTTTTACAGTTGACTGTTAGTTCCAGGTTGTATTTATTTTGTTCAAATGAGACGAGAGCATGGCGTGCTTTCTTGGCCGCTTAGTTGGCGAGGTAGTTACCGTTTTGATAACTGATCATCTTCCATATCTCACGATAGATAGTTACTGTATGTCTGTTTAACTCTTGGGCGACTCGTCCTTTTTTGTTAACCTCTGCCAGATGAATTGCTACTACGTTATGTTCGTGATCCGTGATCCTTTTATATTGTTTTTGTATATACATCTGATATCTTACTGGCAACGGATGTTGTGCTAGAAATTAGAGTCTAAAAAATTAAAATAAAAAACCTGTTTTTGTTTTTCGAATTTTAAAAAGTTTAAACAGTATTTAATATTAACCATTAATAAATACTTGTGGTAAAGAACCCGGATAATAAGTATTTGTATTTTAAAACAAGTAATTATTATAAATAATATGCACCCTAAAAAGGGTGCATATTATCTGTCTAGTTGAGAAAATGAAAGAATTATTTTCTACAACTTGGCCATGGTTCACACCATTTTCCTGTTTTCTCATCGTCTGAAGTGTCGTCTTCACTATCATCACTACTTTTACCGACAATTGTAATAGTGATCTCATCTTCTGCGGTGTTTCCATTCTCATCACTGGCAATGGCATTTATCTTGTACGACTTGCCGGCAACCAATTTGTTGGCGTTGAGGGTAAACGAGCATGAATCTTGGCCTGTACAAGTTTCACTAATGATGCCATCAAAAAGGATATCTATTTGAGATATTTTAGTGTTGTCCTGAGCTGATGCGGTTATGGCAAACCCACCTGTTTGAGGAATATTGGCGCCATCTTCAGGTTCGGTTATTTGTATCGTCGGAGAGGTGCTGTCTGCTACGTTCTCCACGGTAACTGTAATGTTATTCGACCACTCAGAGTTACCGTTTGTGTCGAATACACGTGCTTGTAAAACGTATTCGCCATTTTCTTCAAGAGATGTGTCCCAATAGAATGAGAATGGATCGCTAGAGTCGGTTCCTATAAGGGACTCGTTTATATACATTTCCACCTTTTCTACCGAGAGAGTTTCATCGGAAGTGGCGTTGGTACTGATGGTTACTGCGCCGCTTACTGTTGCGCCATCGCTTGGGTGTGTTATGGTCACGGAAGGTTTGTCGATTACCACTTCTTCTTCATCATCTACAGGAGTGTCTGATGTTTCCATTGCTTTTGCTACAGCACTTGCTGCATCAATACGTCCCCAGCCGTAGTATTTATCCCACCCTGCTTCTCCAAGATCTACCGCTGTTTCTTTTATAATATCCTCTACTTGAATATTGGTTAGGTCAGGATTGGCACCCCATACAAGAGCAGCAAGACCGGCAGCAACAGGAGAAGATGCAGATGTTCCAGAAAACTGTTTGGTTCCTCCACCAATACTTGTTGTAAGAATACTAACTCCAGGTGCTGAAATGTCCACATAATCACCGTAGGATGACCAACTGGGGCGTGTATCGGAACTACCCGTTGCGGATACACAGATGAGTGAGTCAGTTAGGCTAAACCCCGGATCGTCACCTGAGTTTCCAGCAGACACAAAGGCGAGACCGCCTTTGCTTTTTAGATAGTCTCCGGCATTATTTATAGAATAAGAACCGCAAGCGAGGTAACTTAAATTAGCTACGCGTGCCCCGTTATCAGCCGCATATACAAGAGCATCACTAGCATCTGCCCATGTTGCATAACTGTCAGAGCTTTCACTTATACGTACTGTCATGATATTGGCGTCATATGCAACACCTACTACTTGGTTACTATTGTTTCCGACTGCTGATGCACTACCGGCAACACTCGTGCCATGACCATGAATATCTTCGAAGTCGTTACTATTGGAAACAACGTTGTATCCACCAACAAGGTTTGAGGCCAAGTCCGGGTGATTTGTGTCAGAACCTGAATCTAGTATGGCGATGGTTATACCGGTGCTTGAAGCCATGGACCAGGCGTTTTCGCTACCTATTTTTTGATGATGCCACATATCCGGAAGAAGGGGGTCATTGGTGGCGTAGGTTGCCTCAAGGGCATGATTTAGTTCGGTAAATTCTATACGTGGATTTTTTCCGAGCGCCTCTTTTACTTGTCGTTCTGCTTTTTCAGGTACAGAGATAACGTGTACCTCGATCTTCGGAATTGTTCTCTTGATGTTTACACCAGCTTGGCTAAGGACACGGTCTTGTACGTGATCTGGAACACCTGGTTTGAATTTAACTAAGATCTCGCCGGGTGCATAAGAGTCTGGCATTAGTGGACGCTCATCATTTAAAGAAACATCATTTTTAAGTGAAGATGGCAGTTCCTTGACCGCTGATGCTGTTTGACTCAAATTACTATATATCAATGAAAGCATTCTTTGGTGAGTTCTTATACCGGTTACATTGACGATGAGTACAAGACCAACCACCAAAAGAATCGCAAATGCTGTAGAATTTTGGTTCATGATTTGTATATACTTTATATAATTTATAATATATAAATTATATAAAGTATTTAAGCAAAAATCCAATAAGATATAAACACATTTGTAGAGGAAATTTAGGTAAGTCATAGAATTTAAGAAATATAAAAAGATTACTTAAATTCATATAAAATTGTAAGTAGGTTATTTAGAAATGTTTAAGAACGTCATAAGGTCCACAGTCAGGGTCCTCAACCGGGGGACCGTCATTCATTCGGACTAAGGAAAAGAATTTTTTCATAAAGAATCTCCTTTGGTTTTTCTGGTATTAGAATACGTATTATTTCTTATTTTGTCAGACAGTATTTTTGAATTCTATCAGAATTAGAATCTCCATATGAGCACTTTATTTTACTTTAAGATGAGATGGATTAGAATAAATAATATACATGAAAGACAGATTAGAAAAAACTTTCTTGGAGTTAGTGGAGATCAGCGAGGTTTATCCGAAAGAAAAGGAGATCGTGAAATATTTGGAATCTTTCTTCAGCAGTTTGGGTTTGGAGTATGAAAGAGATGATTTTGGAAACCTCATTGCCAAGCTTCAAGGAGGTGGTGATCCGATAATGATAAATACCCATATGGACATTCCGGAACCTAATCCGGAGGTTAAGATAATTAAAGAAGGCGACATTATCCGTTCTGACGGGAATAGTATTTTGGGAGCCGATCCCAAATCCGGCTTGGCTACCATCTTGGAGTTTTTGAAAAATGTTAAGAAAGGTAAAAACAGCTACAGACCCTTGGAAGTGGTTTTCACCCGCGGGGAGGAGGCGGGCCTGAGAGGCGCCAAGTCCCTAGACCTCTCTCTTCTGGATTCCAAGGTTGGTTTGGTTCTTGATGAGGATGGGCCTGTAACACAAGTGGTGACCCAAGCTCCGAACTATATATTAATGGATGCGGAATTTAAAGGCAAACAGGTTCATCCCAGAGAACCGGAGAAGGGTATAAACGCTCTGGAGGTTGCCGGTGAAGCTGTATCTCATGTCTCTTACGGGTATTCAAATCCTGATGTGATCTGGAACATTGGGGTTTTAAGGGCCGGAACTGCCAGGAATACCGTACCCGGAGTGGCTTACCTTCAGGCTGAACTGAGAAGTTATAAGGAAGATCTGGTTCTGACGGAATCCGAGAGAATAGCCGGTATTTTCAACGATCTTGCCGACGGATACGGCGCCGGATGTCAAACCGATATTAAATTTATGTACGGCGGATATAAACTGGAAAGAGACCACATTTTCTTTCAAGATCTTGAGAGAGCTTATAAAAAAATGGAGCTAAAACCCAATTATTTCTCCACTTTCGGCGGGAGTGATGCCAATGTGTTCAACGAGAACGGGATAATGAGTACACCGATAGGGTCGGGATACCATAACGCTCATCAGCATTCAGAGTATATAGATCTTTCGGAAATGGAGGAGCTGGAGACTTTTTTGCATCTGTTCTGTGCTAATTGATATTTCTGTTTAGAATAAGGTTTCAGATTAATGATATAAGAGAACCCTTTTTCTTTTATTCTGTAATTTAAGTATCTCTATCTAAATAGATATTCAAGATCAAAAAGATATAATATGAGAATGCAAAACATTGAAGTTCATTCTTCCGGGAAGCTTCTGTTTAAGGACAGAAAGTACAAGATCGCCATTGGTAAAAATGGTGTTACAAAAAACAAGGAAGAAGGCGATGGTAAAACACCGATCGGATGTTTCAAGATGAGAGAGATCCTGTACAGAAAAGATAAAGTCAAAAGACCAAAAAGCTCATTGCCGATAAAGGAGATACAAAAGGATGATGGATGGAGCGACGACCCTTCCAGCTCTAATTACAACAAACTCATAAAGCTCCCTGCAAATGAAAGCTACGAAGCTCTTTGGAGAGAGGACGATGTCTACGATCTCATAGTGCCCTTGGGATACAATGATCTCGATCCCGTATCCGGTAAGGGAAGTGCCATATTTATGCATATAGCAAGGCCGGATTTTTCTCCAACTGAGGGTTGTATAGCTCTATTAAAAGAGGATCTTTTGGAGATACTGGAAAATATTTCGAAGGACACTTTAGTTTGCGTGATCGCTTAAATTAAAAGTTAATCACTTAGTTGTACTTATTCTTTTTTGCAATGGACTAATATACTTGATCTACAAGCGACTGTATTTCCTGGAAAAAGCAACTGAATTATGCTTGAATTAAACTATGGAAAAAGAGGGCGAAACTAAAGTATCAACCGATTGGCGATCCAGGTTAAAAAGGATGTCCTTTGCTCTTCTTATGATCTTTTTGTTTTTCACTGCGGTTTTCTACTGGCTAAGTATGGGAATGATGTTAACTTACTATGATGATTTTGAAGATGATTCATATAATTGGGCTGATGATCAAGGATGTGAAGATTGGGCTTGTTCGCCTTTTAATTACTGTGGTTCAAATGAGAGTATAGGTATAGTTACTCTATACGGCGGAATAGATACATATATGAACGATGAATGGTCAACCTCTTCGGACATTGTTTTAAGCCAAATAGATGCTTTTGAGAGGGATTCCCAATTTGATACCATAATACTTTTGATCGACTCTTACGGGGGTTACATGGTCCCATCTGAGGAGATAGCCAATGCCTTGAAGCGCTCGGAGAAAGAGACTGTTGCAGTTATAAGGGAAGAGGGATTGTCAGGCGGGTATATGGCCGCAACCGGAGCCGATACCATATATGCAAGCCGCTTTTCAAGCGTTGGGAGCATAGGGGTTACAATGTCCTATCTGGATTATTCCGAGCAGAGAAGGAAAGAAGGAGTTAGATACCTGAATATCTCATCGGGAAGATTCAAGGATGCCGGAGATCCTGATAGACCCCTTGATGAAGAGGAAAGAGAGTATCTTTTCGGGATAGTTAAGGATACGCACGAGATAATGGTTAAGATGGTGGCCGAGAACAGGGGGTTGGATATTGAGGATGTAAGAACGGTCTCCGATGGCAAGATGATCCTGGGAGATGATGCCATGGAACAGGGTTTAATTGATAAAATAGGCGGATTGCATGATGCGCTAGGTGATATGGATAAAAGTATAGAAGACGCCTGTGAGCTATATTATATCTATTAATATCAACCCTAATTATTATTAGGGTTTAATTTTATAAAATGATTTAAGCTATTAAAACCCCTTTTTACAGATACGTAACTTTTAAAATATAAACAGCCCACATGGTGGGCTGTTTTTGGTCACCTCCTTATTGACCTGGCCGACCACCTCAGTAGGTCGGCTATGGTGTTTAAAAAGAAAGCCGTTACTCGGCTTAATATCCTTATCCAGATACGGTTAACGTATCTGGCTCCGCGGTCTTGGGCCACTATTAGCCCTAAGCCAACGGAGATGATGTATATTACCGCTACGTGTACCGCCAAAATGGCGATGGTGGACTCGTTCATGACCGCTCCTTTTGTTTTTGGTGTACCTCTGATGAGATTTATATAATAAAGTGTAATATAAGTCAACCCTTTACAGATCTCTTCTCTGTAAATTAAACGATTGTAAAAATATAGTGATAATTTAGAAGCTGACCGTTTTCAATGTACTTTTTCTGAGATTATGACATAGTTAGAGTAATTCAAATAAATTTTTAAAATTTTGATTTAAAATATGCACAAATTTATCAAGAAAATAAAACTGCAAAATTTGGCTACTATTATTACTGCTGTTTTTAAACGTATGCCTGTTCCGGTTCTTCTGTCGGTTTCCGCCTTTATAGTCATGATCACTTTGATAAGGGTTGACGGTCTTAGTCAGACCATTGAAAACAGTCTGGTCAAGCTTCTTATTACTCTTGTTTTATCATTTTTCTTTTCAGTGGCTTTATATTTCTTCTCTGAAAGCAGAAGGTATTCCGTTGTTAAAAAATGGAAAGTTCAGATCGCCACTTTGGTTTTTGGTGCCCTGTTCTTTTACTTTTTGGAAGAAAATCTGCTTGTAAATATGAAAATAGAGACGGCTGTCTATATCGCTTTAACTATTTTAGCTCTAGCTTGCTCTCTGTTTTTGGCTCGTTTTATCAAAAAGTACTTCGTTGAGGTCGAAGATCAAGATGGGTTTTATGTTTTCTCTTATGAGTTGGTTTTGCGTTTTGCCATGTCGGCGATCACCGGTTTGGCTACTATGTTATTGGGCTTTGCCGCTTTGGTAGCTATATTTGCCCTGTTTGATCTGGAGGGAATAGATCAAAGTAAGTTCTTTGGATATTGGGCCAGTTTTTCGTTATTACTCTTGATGCCGACCTATTTCTTGGCCATAACTCCATCAATGGAGAAACTGAACATCGGTGAACTGGATGATATTACCGGTAATAAGTTTTATAGCTTCTTGGTGAACTACGCGGCTTTGCCTGCGATCTATGTCTATTTCATTATTCTGTATACCTACACTTTAAAGGTACTTATTAATTTCAAAGATTGGCCACAGGGTGAAGTGGCGTGGCTTGTTATCCTGTTTTCCTTTTTTGGTTACATTGTCTATTTTGCTTCTTCCGCCTTTGAGGATAAATTTAAGCACGCAGGGATCTTTCGAAAGATCTTTCCTGTCTCGGTACTGCCTCAGACTCTGATGCTTTTTTATGCTATCGGTCTTCGTATTGATCAGTATGATCTTACTATTAATAGGCAGTTTGTTGTTGTCTTCGGGTTGTGGCTGTTCGGGCTTTCGCTTTACTATGTTTTAAGTCGAAAAAAGGATCTAAGTATTATATTTAGCAGTCTGTTCATTTTGGTGGTGGTAGTTTCCATCGGTCCATGGTCAGTCTATGTAATGCCGGAACACCGCCAACAAGAAGATCTGCGCGCCAATCTAAATGAGGCCGGTATTCTAAAAGATGATGGAGAGATAGTTCCGCTTGAAAGTTATAGTTCTATCTCTAATGAACTTAGTGGGGAGATATACGGAAGTATCAAATATCTATGTGAAGCACATGGCTGTGAGAGTTTGAATATGATCTTTGCCGATGAGATAGCAAAGATCAAGAAACAGGATAGGGAAGATTTTGAGAAAAGAAAAGAAGAGGAACTAAGGGAGGCCAAAGACCGTAAGAACTTGAGTGATGAGTATATAAAAGATATCGAAGAACGTGAGTATGGAGGGATCAATACCTGGAAGGTAATAAATGATCTTTCTGAGAAACTGAAAGTCAGAGCCTATAACTCTCGGAATCTGAATAATGATATGGCTCGAGATATTAGCTTTAGAAATGAAGCCGGAGGTCGGACAGACTCTCTTGAAGTTAAGGGATTTGATTACCTGACAGAAATTGTTCTAAACAAAGATCTAAGATCAATAGATGAAAAAGAAGATGTAGAGGACTTAGGTTACAGAGTGTATTTGGATATCGATGAAGAGATACTTGAAATACATTATGACGAAGAGATTAGGGAAGAATTCGATATTTCTGAAAGCATTATAGAGACCCTGTTGGAAAAGAGAGACAGAGTGGAAGAGGGTAGATTCGGCGATCTGCATTTAACACTACCCAGTGAAGAGATGACGTTTGAACTGAGCGGTGAAAGATATGATCTGCGTGTGGTACTTACTTCCGTAACCTTGGAAAATCCGGATTGGAATGGGCCGGAAGAAAGTGAAGTAATGGATGAAGAGATAAATATTAGAAAAGAAACTACTTATTCTTATGCCAACGGATTTGTTTTGATAAGGGAAAAGAGTGGAAGTACTGATATATGAAAGATAAAAGAATAGTTAAAAGCGTTACTGTCATACTTGCAATAGTATTTACTGTCTTAGTAACTATGTGCATCGCCGACTATCGCAGAACCCTTTACACTTTTGAAAAACCTATATTTGCACAAGTTGTTAACGGAGCTGATGATGGTGGTTCCGGGTCATATGTCGGAATAGGTTACTCGATTGATATTAAAGGTAACTTTATGCCGGAGGACGAGTTTAAAGGTGTTACCCATGCATCATTCTATGTGTTCGGTAAAAAGATCCACTCCACAATAAGAGATTAGTCATTTTTTATTACCACAGTATTTACGAAAACTGTCTTTAAAGTGGCATATAAATAGTGTTTGATAACTTTATTTTTCAGCTCTATTCTTTTTATCTATTTTGACTAAAATTGCCAGTTTGTCTATACCTCTATGGATTTGCACGACTACGGTATTATCCGGTTGCTGTGTTGCCTTGGCAATTTCTTTTATGGTCATCTCTTCTTCAAAGCGCATAGAGATGACTTTCTCATATTTATCTTCAAGTAGAGGGATCAATAAAATAGCTGCTTTTCCGTCTAACTGATCAAAGAGTCTTTCCGAGTTATCAAATTCAACCTGGAACCCGGATTCCATCATTGAGTCTAATGATATCTGTTTCTTTTTTCTATATTCATCAATAATAAGGCGATCTAGTACATGAAAAAGGAATCCCCTTACTGAATCGATCTGTTTATCCTTCAATAAGTATTTCCATGTCTTTAAAAAGGTGGTCTGTACCAGATCGTCAGCTAGATCTCGGTCACTTATTTTATAAAAAGATCGCCTTAAGAGCATCTGTTCATTATCCCTATACGCCCTTGCCATTATCTCTTTTTTGTTTTCTGTTTCGCTCATATATTAAATTTATCATAGGACTGTCATAATTTCCTAATGGTAACGGCTTTATTAGTATGGATAGAGAGAAAGGTTTTTGGTCGATCTATCTATAAATTAATATTAAAAAAATAAAACAATGAAAATAAAAAATATTCTAAATGGATTTGTGGTCATGGCCTTGTTACTTCTTCCTGCGGTTTCTATGGCAAATACCTACCATTTCATTGACACCGGTGGAAACCTACAAAGTGTAGAAGCAGATAATGCTTCAGTCGCTCTTGAAACAGCACATGAGCTTGGTATCCATAGTGGTGTGATGTTGGTTAAGGATGCAGATACAATTGCAACTGATCCCGTAGCCGATATTGGTTCAGGTAACTATTATCATTTTATTGATACAAGCGGTGATCTTCAGGGGATGTGGGCTGTAAATTCTACAGTCGCTCTTGAAACAGCACATGAGCTTGGTATTAATAGCGGTGTAATGTTAATAAAACAATAGCTGGAACATGGTAGTGCAAATCCCAAAAACGACACGCTAGGCATAAACGTAAATTTATGCCTAGCGTGTTTTGTATTAATCCCAATTCTATTTGGATCTTTTTTTTAATAAAACCTATATTTGCACAAGTTGTTAACGGGGCTGATGACGGCGGCTCCGGGTCATATGTCGGAATAGGTTACTCAATTGATATTAAAGGTAACTTTATGCCGGAAGATGAGTTCAAGGGTGTTACTCATGCATCGTTCTATGTGTTCGGTAAAAAGATCCACTCCACAATAAGAGATTAGTCATTTTTTATTACCACAGTATCTACGAAAAAGACCTTTAAAATGGTATAATTTAACTATGAAAAACTTGGCTATAAAGATCGTTGCATCACTACTATATATCGCTATGGTAGTGGTCAATTTTATGGCAAACAGCTTGCCTATCAATGACCGCTCAACCGGTGAGATATCGGATGCTTATCCTAATCTATTTGCACCGGCCGGTTTAACCTTTTCCATTTGGGGTCTTATTTACCTTTTACTTGCCGGCTTCGTTGTCTACCTATTTTTGAATAAGAGTAATAAGACAGAGGAGCTTTTTAAAAAGATCAACCCTTTCTTTATCATCACTTCCATCGCCAATATCTCTTGGATTTTCGCTTGGCATTATGACTATATCGGTCTGTCGGTTCTAATTATGGCGTTTTTACTTTTCTCTCTTATAAAGATCGCCGATATTCTCCGAAAAGAGCAGTTTACATCAGTGGAAAAAATATTGATCTGGGCGCCTTTTAGTGTCTATTTCGGTTGGATAACAGTGGCAACCATCGCCAATATCACGGTCTTTTTAGTAAGTATCAACTGGGACGGATTCGGTATTGCCGATCATATTTGGACAGTTATCATTTTACTGATCGGTGCATTGATAGGAATTCTAAGGACACTTAAAGATAAAAATATTGCTTACGGTATGGTGTTGATCTGGGCATATTTGGGAATACTCTTAAAGCACACTTCCGCAGAGGGCTTTGATGGACAGTATCAAAGTATTATTGCCACAGTGATCATCTGTCTACTTCTTTTTGTATTTTTTGTGGGAAAGGTTATTTACAAAAGACGATAGTCGAACTGAATACTTCACATAGGCCCTGGAAGAGATATAAAGCTCTCTATCTATGATCTAATATTATAATATGACGCAAGTATCTTCTGAAATCACTTGGGAAGGTCACGAGACTATTCATACCTGGAAACTAACAGACACTCCTTGGCAGTATCAACCGGCAAGCCAAATCTATGGTATTTGTTATAACGATACCGGAAAGGTGCTCCTAATTAAAGATAAGAACTGGCAGATCCCCGGTGGAAAACCGGAAAAAGACGAAACACCGGAAGAAACACTCCGTCGTGAGTTATGGGAAGAAGCACAGGTTGAAATAACCGATATTCGGCCACTAGGAGTTCAAGAAGTTTCTTTTCCTAATAATCCCAACAAAGAAGAAGGAGATCTGTACTATCAACATAGATATATCGCTCGTATTACAAAAATAAATCCTTCGCAACCGGATCCTGATACAGGTAAAACATGGGAACGTACTTTTGTCTCTTTTGAAGAGGCGAATGAACTAATGGGTTGGGGCGATCTCGGAGCAGAGATGTTCAAAGATGTAAAAGAAAAATGGAAGTCGAGTTTTAATTCTTAAAAACTTCTTCGCTTCCTCGAAAAATCCACAGGGTTGTGGTTGAATTAGATTATGAGTAAAAAAAATGAAAAAGGAACTAATGTTGTTGTATATCAAACGCCAAGCGGGGCGATCGAGATAAAGGGAGACCTTGAGCGAGAAACTTTGTGGATCACCCAAAAACAAATGGGGCAAATATTTGGTGTGGATGTCCGTACGATAAATGAGCATTTGAAAAATATTTTTAAAACCAAAGAACTGATTGAAAATTCAGTTATCCGGAAATTCCGGATAACTGCCGATGACGGTAAAATATATAATACAAACCATTATAACTTAGATGCCATCATTTCGGTTGGCTACCGAGTAAACTCAAAAACTGCGACGAAATTTCGTCAGTGGGCTACAAAAACTCTCCGCGATCATATCACCAAAGGCTTCACTGTAAACCGTACGCAGATCGGAAAGAACTACAAAGCTTTCATGGAAACGGTCTCCGATGTTCAGTCATTTTTGCATTTATCTGGTTTCTCAGGAAAGCCAAAAGCAAAAAGGCGGGGAATATAAACCCGGCCGCTTTAACCGCTCTGACTCTTCTTGTGGCTGAAAGCAACCCGATGAAAAAGGATCAAATGGCCGCCCTTGTGATACAGCTTTTGAAGTAAACATCACGTTTTAATTTTTTAAAAGATATATTCTCCGTTTTGAATGTAGAAAAATATACTGCATGATCAAGAAAAAGATGGAGTGCCTGGCATACTTGTATACAGCGTGATCTTAAAAATAGTTAATTAATAAAAGGAAAATATTGCCCATGGCGGTGACTTTTGGCGAAGTAGCTGTTAAAATAAGATTTTAAGTTTAGATATATATTTATGTCCGTAGATGACATTAGATCAGAACGTTTAAAGAAACT
>JBNJEF010000054.1:0-3673 GCA_051745565.1 Patescibacteria group bacterium
GAAGATTATCTGCCCGTTAAGAATGCTATAGACAGAGTGCACGGGGAGGTTTTTTATGACCTTGAAGAGTGGGGTAAGGATCCTGAAGACAGGGAAGAAGACGGAGAGGAAGACGGAGAAGAAAATAGAGAAGAAGATACAGAAGAGTAATGTGTGAAATACGATAGGTGTGTAATATGAAATTACCTAAAAAGAAACTATCGCTCAAGGTTAAGCTACTGGGGGCGGTTGGATTGGAGGTTCTTTTATTCTTGGCGATCGCTCTTGCTCTGCAGATACAACAGACCGGCGATATTATTAAAGAGCAATTGGATGTTTACGGTAACTCAATGACGGTGGCTCTGGCGGACTTTTCTATTGAGAATCTCCTCTCTCACAATTATCCCGCCCTTGATCTTTCCGTTAACTACATAGGAGAACAGGATACTCAGATACTGGGTATAGAGATATACCATAACGAAAGAAAGGTAGCTAATTATGTATCCGATTTAGTGGAAGACAAAAGAAGAGATGACCCTTCCACCTGTGAAAAGTGTGGAAATGTTTTCACGGCACCGGTGATATTTGATCCCTTAGATCAACCGGAAAGAGTTCTCGGTGAAGTTAAGCTGTATCTTTCCGACGAGATGTATGATGAATTCCTGGCTACGCAGGTGAGGTTGATATGGATATTGGGGATCCTTCTTTTAACGGGTGATATAATCGCTTCTTTCTGGATAATAAAGTTGCTGGTCCTGGATCCTTTAAGAAATGTATCAAAAGGTGCGGAAATAATGGGTAAAGGAAACCTGGACCATCGCATAGATGTTTCCAATCAGGACGAAATAGGAACTTTGGCCAGAACTTTAAATAAACTGGCCGGAGATCTGAAAGGGAACTATAACAGAATGAAAGATCAGACTGATAGACTGAAGGAGTCGGAAGCGGGCTTACAGGAAGTAAAAAAATCTCTGGAGAAGAAGGTGCAGGATAGAACGAGGGAATTGGAGGAACTTAATAAGAGTTTGGAGGATAAGGTTGAAGAACGTACTAAAGAGCTTCAAGACAGGGTTGATGAATTGGAAAAATTCCATAAATTGACCACCGGTAGGGAGCTTAAGATGATAGAGTTGAAAGAAAAAATAAAAGAACTTGAAGAAGAAGTAAAAAAGTACAGAAAAGACTCCAATGACGACAAGGGGTCCGGAGGGTCATTTGCCTAAATCTATATTACTTTTGTAATTGTTTAAAGCGCTTTTGTAAAGAAAGTGCAAAGGAGTGTGTTGATCACACTGAATAATATTGCCAGATAAAGCAAAAGCGTGGCTGTTATTAAAAACGGAATTGCTCCCGTTATTGCAAAAACTAAAAGGGAAATCAATCCAAATGATTGACAGAACATTTTGACTTTTCCGGGAAGCCGTGCACCGGGGTTGTCCTTGGGGTCGTAGAGAGAGACGGCTGCCACGATAGTAAGCAGTTCAAGAATGAGGATCATAAAAATGATCTCTATTCCTATGTATTCCGTTATTAGAATAACTCCGACGACCCCGATCAAGAGCTTATCGGCCAGGGGGTCATGCAATTTTCCCCAAGAGGTTATCTGATTCCTTGTTCTTGCCAGTGCACCGTCTAAGGCGTCGGTAAAGGCTGACAAGAGGAATAAAAACAGCACTGATAAATATAAATTATTAAGTAAAAAGTAAAATATTATCGGTACGGTCAAATACCTAAAGGCGGTCAGGTGGTTGGGTTTTATGTAAGATGGTATTAACCAAAGAAAGAGCTTATCTAGAAGTTTGTCGATGGCATTTGGCTCTTTAAATTCGGTGTTTCCGATCTCTAAGATCTTTTTTCCCAAAAGAGGCATATTTTAATAACTAAGAATTATGATATGATCTTATGGTACACCTTTTTTCTCTTTCTTAAAATCTTTACTATTCTCAGAGGTCGGTTATTGATGAATTTTAAAAGCTACCAATGATCTTGGAACTTTGAGTATATGAACCGGAACTGTTAATATCATCTTTATGTTAAAAAATATTACCATCCTCATTCTTTTTTTGATCTTGATCTTCCTAGTTTTAGTTTTTGTGCAAGACAGAGATAATAAAGGAGAACTGAATGAGGAAAATACTCCGACTGAAGAGGGGGCTGACAGGAGTGATAATTCCTCTAAGGAGGACGAGGAGTCCGATGAGGAAGAGAGAGTACATGAAGAAAGACCGATAAAAGAAGATCCTCAAGACCTTCCTTCTGTTTCGATCGTTATAGATGATCTGGGTAATAATTTGACAACCGATATGAGTATTGCGGACATAGATTCAGAGCTGACACTGGCTGTTTTACCTTTCAGGGAACATACTCTTGAAGTGGCAAAATTTTTCTCAGGCAAACGAGAAATGATACTCCATCTTCCCTTAGAGCCGATGTCTGAGAGTGATGTTGAGGATCGTATGATGAAAGCCCATATGACAGATGATGAAATAGTGAAGTTCTTGGATAAGAGTTTAGAGGAGTTGAGACCTTATGTAAGCGGGGTTAATAATCACAAAGGATCTCTTTTTACCTCAGATAGGGAGGCGATGAGTGTTTTGCTTAAGGCCGTTAAAAGAGAGGATCTCTTTTTTGTTGACAGTTTTACGATCGGCGAATCAAAGGGCTATTTGCTTGCTCAAGAGATGGATATAAAGACCGGTGTAAGGGATGTTTTCTTAGACAACTCAAGGGATCCGGAAGATATAAGGGATAAACTCTTTGAGACCGTTCGCTCGGCTGAAGAGAAGGGTAGCGCGATCGCCATAGGCCACAGTAACCCGGAGACCATATCAGTATTAAGAAAAGAAATACCCGAACTTAAAGAAAGAGTAAAATTCGTACCAGTTTCCGAGGTTTTAAGGTAAGGGTCAAGAAGCAAGGGGGGACTGAACCGACAGGAAGTAAACCATAGCTATAAAAGTGGCATTACCCAAAATTAATCCGATCAATAGCCACCGAAAATGGACCCTTCCCAGTCCGAGAATGATCATAAGAAGCTCTTTTGGCAGGGGTGCCGCCGCTGTATATAAATAGGCAACCAGCGGGGTTAGGTATGCCGGTTTATTGTTTAACCATTTGGAGAAAGACTTTATTTTTTTACTACCCGTCATTTCATTCATGGCGTGGTGTCCCTTGTGTCCGACGAAAAAGAAAATAACATCACCAAAGGATCTAGCCGGTGCCGCCACCAACATTAGAAGAAGAATATTGAATTCCCCGGTGGAAGATAGGGTTATAAGCATGGTGTAAAAAGGAATAGAAGCAAAACCTGATATTCCCACTAGCGCGGTCAGAAAAATTATCAGATAACCCGTTTCTATTCCGATGGAATCAACCATTTTTGCCGGTGGTACGCAGGTGATGAATACTGTCCAACAGATGACAAATATAATAAGAAGTATAAAACCCGGATGTCTTTTAAAGGGATCGGGTTTTTGGGCTAATGATGAATTTTTTTTATTCGGCATTTTTAGTAAGGTTTGATCTTGCTTTGTTTTCCACCGACTCATTAAGCTCGGTAAGTGTTTCTTTGTGCAGTGATTGGAAATTTAAGATCTCGTCGGTATACCTGGAAGGGAAAATATCTCTTATATCTTCTTTGTAGTGAGAACCGTCGCGAGGAGTCTGATGTTCGATCGGTTCATTTTTTGAGAAG
>JBNJEF010000055.1:0-3533 GCA_051745565.1 Patescibacteria group bacterium
CCGACCTGAAGATCTATTCCGTGCTTTTCATTTAAGTACATATAATCATAAGCCTGCAAAAGAGAGTAAGAGAACTCCGTAAAGGAAATACTGTTCTCCTCCGTCTCCAATCTCCTTTTTATAATATCCCTCTTTACAAGCTGATTTACGGAAAAATGCTTACCAATATCACGGAGAAAATCTATCAAACGCACCTTCCCCAACCACTCTGAATTATCAAAGACAACAAGTTCATCTTTATCAAGAACGCGAGATAACTGCTTCTTAATATTACGAGTATTTTGAGCAATTACTTCAGGCTCGGAAAAAGGGCGCTCCTCCGTATCTTTAGGATCCCCTATAAGGCCCGTTGCTCCGCCAACCAAGAGATACGGCTCGTGCCCGTGGTTGTATAAATGCTTTATCAAAATGATCGGCACCAAATGTCCCATCTGCATGGAATCAGCCGTGGGATCAACCCCCATATATATCCTCCTCTTACTTTTAAGGATCTCCTCAAGGTCGCCACCACCTTCTTGTGCTATTAATCCTCTCTGTTTTAATTCTTTGGCAAGATCTTTTTCACTCATAATACAAAATTAATATAGCTTGAATATAACATAAAAATGTATTTTATCCGAGATAACAAAGCAAAACCGTTATTTTTAAGAGCGGTTACTTACAGATAAAAATATTGGGGCTCATATAAGCATCAACTGACGTTACCATTTTAAGTTCCAACGTTTTAACTATCCTTAACTCCGATTCTGATACTACCTTTTTGAATATATCTCCCTTACTTGTGTAAACCGCCAACTTCCCGCCGGGATTTAAAGAGGCCCGAGAGTACAAGACGAAAGCTCTATATAACTCTTCCAGATCCTCGTTCTTTGATATATACATACCAAAAGGAAGATCGGAAGTAATAACATCAAACTTACCAAAGTCGGGCTTACTGAATACATCCCTTTCCTTTAACTCTATCTTTCTTATAAGCCCCGCTTTCTTTATGTTCTGTATAGCCAGAGAAACACTTTCTTTACTATTATCAAAACCGATCAATTTCTGCAAATTTGGATAACAGAGACCCGCTTCAATAAGAAGTGTTGCAATACCCGAGAAAACATTAAGATAAGAATCTGTTTTATCCGACACAACCAAGTAGTTTAAAGCGTAAGCAACAGTCGGGTCCATGGCACCTTCCATATTCCTGACCTTGTACTCTCTCACCGAGAGAGGCCTGGGCGTTATTAAAACTCCAACCTCCCATACACCACCCAGTTTTATGATATGGATCTTCATATCGGCATCTTCTTCTTCATTCATCCCGAAAGTCCTCTCTACATACTCAGAAATTAAGCGAACCTCCTCTGAGTCCGAACCGGCGCAAACGATCTTAAATGTCCTGAATCTCTCCCCACTTTCCTTAACAACTCTATCTATAAGTTCTCCTAAAATAGATTTGTGTTTGGAAATATAGTAAGGATTTAATTTCTCTCCCTCTATAACCAGATGAACTCTGGAAACACTCCTTAAACTCTTAAGGGGAGCGATGCTTTCCACCGAATCTAAATATATACTCCCGCTTTTTCTCTTATGAACATCCCTATACCCCTTATTCTTCAATTCATTTAAAACCACCTCATCCAACCCGGGAATAAACGAAACTTTTATTTTTATTTCCATTTCATCATATTAGCACTTTTTAAAGCTAAACTAAGAGCAACCAAATCTGATGACTTTCTCTTTAAATTCATATAGAATCAAGCCGATCGCTCTTTGAATTTTCATTTCTCAAAAAGGAGGTGGCTATGAAGTACGGTCTCTCTATCCAGATTAAAGGATTCATTGTTTACAAAGAAGAAGAAACAATTAAAATCGCCTTACCTGTCTTTCTGATGCCCAAACACCTAAAAAAAAGAGGTCGCGAGAAGCTATTAAAAAAATTAAAAGACGATCTCGGAAAACAGTGGATCAAGGAAAAGCGTTTTTTTAACTGTGTTCTCTATGACCTTTGTCTGGATGTTGTTTGTTATTACGAACAGGAAGAATTTATTTGCTCTTTTTGCCCTTTTTGGAGAAATCGTGATATATCAAAAGACTTAAGTATTCTAAGATCCATGCCCAATTTCGAATCAAGGAAAGAGGTAGTTCAAAGAGGTGGATTCGCGCTTTCTTTAGAAGAATTTTTCCTTGAAAAAATTGAGTTTGACACAAAGTCAATTAACAATTACAAAAACCAAACTGCTGTTGAGATATAAAAATGGATCTATCTTTTGCTATTTCAAAAAGCCGGTAAGATAAATATCTTACCGGCTTTCATTTTAATTTTATATATAAAGCGTTAAACAAAAAGAATTATTATTTTTTTAAAACAAAAACCACCCAAAATCAGGCGGTTCTTGTTATTATCCATCTAAAAGTATAACTATTGGGACCTTCCTACATCTTCGGGTCTTCCGTCCTCAGACTGATCTTCTCCTGTCTCATCAGTACCGGTGGCTCGTGAGCCCGGGTCCCCTGTTGAAGTGGCATTTCCCGATGCCCCGGGCCTGCTCTCATCAGTACTTGTACCCTGTGGACTCCGATCTGTTGAAGTGGCATTTCCCGGTCTATCGGCTCCACCGGCAGCTTCAAGCGCCCTATCATGACCACGCTGGCTTTTATCCATTGCATTTTGAATCGCTTCCTGTGCTTCTTCGGGAACCTTCTCCAGAACTTCGGATAGAACCTCCTGATGCTTAGATGTTGCGTCAGTGATCTTCTGAAGAACCTCATCTGTGTCCTTACCTTTTTCTACGGCTCTCTCCGCCTTTTCAAGGGCTTTAGAAATACGTTCTTCGTATCGCTCTGTCGCCCTCTCCGCGCGTTCCGCCTTATCGTCATTAACAAGCTCACGCGCCTCAGCAAGACGCTCTGAAGCTTGATTTAGATATCGTTCGGATTTTGCAACATCTCCAAACGTGAACACATTCCCGATACCTTCTGATAATGTATCTAATACGTAAAATAAATCCCCCGGAACAAGCCCCGCTTTAGGTAGATCATCTGTTTCCGCCCCTGCTGTGCTTGTTACAAAAAGTAGAGCAAATGCGATTACAAAAATAATTTTTTTCATAAATGTATATATTAGCTGATAAATAACAAACTTCTGTACAACCTATTAAATTATACCATTTTTACAGAAATCCACCCAAATAAAGGGTTTTTGTTGTGTCTGTTTCTCTTAGTAGGCATGCAATGGGCAAAAGAGAAAAGTTAGCAGGTAATAGACGAAACCGCCTTGCCTATTAAGAACTTTAGCATAGAGAGGTCTTAACCCTTCCCTTATTCAGTATAACGAAAATCTAAAGCGCGAAGCGCTAAGATTTTCATTGCCTTCCTACGTCGCAGGCTCCTCAGGACACTGAATTTTTATAGTCGCTTCGCTCGTTAAATTCTATCCTACGTCGCAAGCTCCTCAGGACACTGAATTTTTATAGTCGCTTCGCTCGTTAAATTCTATCCTACGTCGCAAGCTCCTCAGGACACTGAATTTTTATAGTCGCTTCGCT
>JBNJEF010000016.1:0-14451 GCA_051745565.1 Patescibacteria group bacterium
AAAAGGTCTTTTCAAAAATGAGGACCAAGAGAGTTTGCAGACTTCTTCGGTTTCATGGTTGAGTGTTGATCCTAATAAAAAATCCGTGACCATGAAAGGGGTGCCTTCAAAGGAGGAAGTTGACCTTTTATTTGATATTGATTCAGTTCTTGAGTTCTATAGCCGTTAGTTTATTTAGTCATTAGAAAGATTAATATTTTCATATGGAAAAAGATAATTCAACGATAGTAAGACCAAGTCAACCTCGAGTTATCGAGGAGGAAGAAAATAAAGGTATTTACGAAATAGAGGGTTTGTACCCGGGTTACGGTCATACTTTGGGTAATTCCCTGAGAAGAATCATACTTTCTTCCTTGAGAGGTTGTGCTGTTTCTGCTGTTAAAATAGAAGGAGTTAATCACGAGTTCTCAACTCTGGAAGGTGTGAAAGAGGATGTTATAACTATTCTTCTGAACATAAGAAAAATGAGAATGAGACTTCACGCAGAAAGTCCTCAAAAGATAACTGTCTCCAAGAGTGGAGAAGGAGAGTTGGTGGCGGGAGATCTTAGTACTTCCAACAGTGCTGTTGAAATAGTTAATCCGGATCAACATTTAGCAACTTTAACTGACAAAAAAGCTTCAATAGAGATGGAGCTAACGGTTGAAGAAGGGTTGGGGTTCGTTACCAAAGATGAGATCAAGAAAGACAAAGTAGATATTGGAGTGATCGCCTTAGATACCCTCTTTACACCCATAAGGAGAGTTACTTATGAGGTTGAAAACATGCGTGTCGGAGATAGAACTGATTTTAACTGCCTCAGGATAATGATAGAGACGGATGGTACCATAACTCCTCGTGAGTCCTTGGAACAGGCCATATATATAATGATAGACCAGTTAAAAGCGGTAGTTGGTTTTCAAGAAGATGAAAGTGAAAGCGAACTGTATGACAATGAAGCTAGTGCCATATCGGAGGCGGGTGATGTCAACGAGGATGAAGATGAATCAAAAAATGATTCTTTTTCCAAGACATCCATAGATGATATCGGGCTTTCGGCGCGGACTTCCAAGGCTCTGTCAAATGCCGGAATAAGAACAGTGGGAGGCATTGTTCTCAAGTCTGAAGAAGAAATTCTTTCTCTTGAAGGCCTGGGAGATAAGGGGTTACAAGAGATAAAGGATGTCCTATCTGAAAAAGGTTTTTCGTTGAAAGAGAAATAAATTAAGGAACAGTATATTATGAAGCATCACAAGAAAATACGCACATTCAATAGGCCCTCCAGTCAACGTAAGGCTCTGATGAAGTCCTTGGCAAGAGCGCTTATAAAAAATGACCGTATAAAGACCACGGAAATGAAGGCCAAAGAGTTAAGGCCTTATGTTGAGAGGTTGATAACTTACGGCAAAAATGGAACCCTTTCAGACAGAAGAAGGGTAAGTGCACTTGTGGGAAAGGATGCTTCATTAAGGCTTTTTACGGAACTTGTTCCACGTTTTGAGAGTAGACAGGGAGGATATACTCGTGTGGTGAAACTTTCTCCTCGAAAAGGAGATGCAAGTCCTATGGCTTATATTGAATTTGTTGAATAAATTGACATTTGTTTTGGTAGTATTAGAATGAGCAGGAAATATGAATAACGAAATTTCAAAAGAAGAAAAAAAGACCATAGACGCTTCAGGTAGATCATTTGGACGCGTTGCAACCGAAGTGGCTGATGCTTTAAGAGGAAAGGATTCGCCTTTTTTTGAAAAGAATCGTATTATGGGTGCAGAGGTTAACGTAGTAAATGTTTCCTCGGCTCGTGTTTCGGCGCCCAAGAAGCATGAAAAAAAGGTTTACGTAAGTTACTCAGGTTATCCGGGAGGAAAAAAGGAGAGAACTCTCGGTGAAATGATAGAGCGCCGCGGACACAAAGAGGTAATGCGAAGAGCCGTTTATGGCATGTTGCCCAATAATAAATTAAGACCACGTTTAATGAAGCGTTTGAACATATCTGAATAAAAATATGACAACCACTAAAGATAACAAAAAAGAATACACAGAAGCCGCCGGTAGGCGTAAAACCTCCGTGGCCCGAGTGCGTCTTTTTGATGACAGCAAAAATACTTTTCAAATAAACGGGAGAGATATAGAAGATTATTTTCCTCGTGCCGAATTGGTTTCTCTTGTAAAGAGTGTTTTTCAGGAGAGCGGCACGGAAAAGAGCTATTTCGTGTCCGTTCAAGTAAAAGGTGGAGGTGTCAGCAGTCAGGCCGATGCAACATGTCACGGTATGGCAAGGGCTTTGACTCAAATAGATCCTGATCTAAGACAGAAGCTTAAAAGAGCAGGATTTTTGAAACGGGATCCGAGACGAAAGGAGAGGAAAAAGTTCGGACTCAAGAAGGCACGTCGCTCCCCGCAGTGGTCCAAGAGATAGAGAAGGCGTTTACGAAGATCCGACTTGGTTTGGTGGATCATCTTTTGACACCTTTTCTTTGTTTCTTTGTTTTAATTAATAAGAGGTAAAATCACCACTGTGTTTTTGAGGTAAATATCTAGTATATGAATAAAAAAGAAAAGAGAGACAAACAAAATGAAGAAAAATTGGAACAAGACGATGATGAGAATGTTGCAGAAGAAGAGGTAACTTTTGAGGATAACGTTGAAGAAGAGGGTATTTCTTCCAAAAGCCCTCAAGAGAGTATAAAAAAATTAAAGAATAAGCTTAAAGAATGCGAGAATGAAAAAGCGGAATACCTGGATGGTTGGCTGAGGGCTAAGAGTGATATGGTTAATCTTCGCAAAAGATATGAAAAGGAGGCGGAAGATGTCCGCCGATTATCGGAAAGGAGATTCGCGGAACAGTTATTGCCTGTTATGGATAGTTTCTCAATGGCTCTTGCGGATCAGGATACATGGAAGGATCTGCCGGAAGGATGGAGGAGAGGTATGGAGAATGTCCACTCTCAACTCAAGAGAGTTTTTAGTGATCATGGTATTTATTCTTTCTCTCCAGAAGGAGAGGTCTTTGACCCATCGGTGCATGAGGCTGTGGCGGTCATTGATGTAGACGAAAGAGAGAGCGATAACGTGATCACGGAAGTTATACAGGAGGGATATACTTACGGCGATGAGATAATTAGAACCGCCAAGGTCAAAGTGGGGCATTATCCGGAAGAAGAGCTGGAGGAAAATAAAGGTGATAAAACCGAAGGCGAAGAGTAAATTAAAAATTAAATTATCAAAAAATTAAAAGTAATCTTAGAAACAATATGTCAAAAATAATCGGAATAGATCTGGGAACAACAAATTCGGCGATGGCTGTCATGGAAGGTGGCGAGCCTAAAATAATTGAGAATGCCGAAGGCAACAGAACAACTCCTTCAGTAGTGGCATTGTCAAAAAAGAATGAGCGTTTGGTTGGTCTTTTGGCGAAACGTCAAGCGGTTACCAACCCAAGTAATACTGTTTATGGTATGAAGCGTCTTATCGGGCACGAGTTTGAGGATGAAGCGGTTCAGCGTGATATGAAAAATGTCTCTTATGAGATGCGAAAGTCTGAAAAAGGTGGTGTTGAATTAAAAATGGGAGAAAAGTGGTACAGAACGGAAGAGGTATCCAGTATGATCCTTCAAAAATTGAAGAATGATGCGGAAAGCAAGCTTAAAGAAGATGTAAACGAAGCGGTTATTACTGTACCGGCTTACTTTAACGATGATCAGCGTAAAGCCACTCAAGCCGCGGGTAAAATAGCCGGTCTTGATGTTAAGCGAATAATCAATGAACCCACTGCGGCCGCCTTGGCTTATGGCTTTAACAAAAAGAAGAACGAAAAAGTGGTTGTTTATGATTTCGGTGGAGGTACTTTTGATATCTCTGTTTTGGAAGTTGGAGATGAAGAGGATGAATCAACAGTAGAGGTCAAATCCACCGACGGTGATAGCCATATGGGCGGAAGAGACATAGACCAAAAGATAATAAACTGGATAGCTGATGAGTATAAAAAGGAATCCGGAATGGATGTTCGCAATGATCCTCTGGCTTTACAGAGATTGGATGAGGCGGCTGAGAAAGCAAAGCACGAACTTTCAACCACTACCGAGACTGAGGTTAATATTCCTTTCATAACCTCTGACAGCGAAGGACCTAAGCACCTTCTTGTTAACCTAACCAGAGCCACATTGGAGAATTTGGCTCAAGAGTATATAGACCGCTCTATGGAAATAACCGAGAGAGCTATTGAGGCATCACCCTTTTCCAAGGATGAGATAGATGAGATCATTCTTGTCGGAGGTCAAACAAGAATGCCAAAGATCCAAGAAAGGGTAAAAGAGTATTTCGGAAAGGAGGCGAATAAGAGTATTAATCCGGATGAAGTGGTTGCTCTCGGAGCCGCCATTCAAGCCGGGGTCATGTCCGGCGAGGTCAAGGATGTTCTCCTTTTGGACGTTATTCCTCTTTCTCTTGGCATTGAGACCATGGGAGGTGTCGCCACCAAACTAATTGAGAGGAACACTGCCATACCGGCTTCTCAGTCGCAAACATTCTCTACAGCTGCCGATAATCAAACATCGGTAGAGATAAATGTACTTCAAGGTGAGCGTCCTATGGCGACTGATAACAAAAGCTTGGGTAGATTCATTCTGGATGGCATAGAACAGGCTCCTCGGGGAATTCCTCAGATAGAAGTAACTTTTGACGTTAACAAGGATGGTATTTTAAACGTTACTGCCAAGGATAAAAAGACAGGTAAAGAACAATCAATTCGTATTGAAGCCAATACCGGTTTAAGTGAAGAAGAGATAGAGAGAATGAGAACAGAGGCTGAAGAACATAAAAAAGAAGATGAGAAAAAGAAAGAACTTGTCGAGGCTCGCAATACTGCCGAGCAGATGATCTATCAAGCTGAGAAGAGTCTTAAAGACAATGAAGCCGGCCTCCCTGAGGATGTAAAGAAAGGAGTACAGCAAAAAATAGACGATCTTAAACAAAAGAAAGACGGAGAAAGTATGGAAGACATCCAAACAGCCACGCAGGCATTGACTGAAGAAATGCAGAAGATAAATCAGCATGCCGGCGCATCGACGTCCGGAAGTACACAGCAGGCAGGAGATGCTTCTTCAGCGGAAAGCGCTAATAGTGCGCAAGAGGGTGAAGGCGAAAAGACTGACGATCAGGAGGTTCATGATGCGGAATATGAAGAGAAGAAAGATGAGAGTGAAGATGATAAAGAGAATAAATAAGTTGAACCTATAAGAAGCACCTCCTCGTTTGTTTTTCGGAGGAGGTGCTCTTTAGGTTTAGAGCTTGAATATCAAAATTAAGAGGTATATACTGGAAAATTATGAAAGACTACTATCAGATACTTGGCGTTGAAAAGAATGCCAGCAAAGAGGATATAAAAAAGGCCTTCCGTAAATTGGCGCACAAGTATCACCCTGATAAAAAGACAGGTGATGAGCAGAGATTTAAAGAGGTAAATGAGGCATATCAGGTTCTCTCAAATGATCAGAAGCGCTCCGAGTATGATACTTACGGAAGGGTTTTTAACGGCTCTGGCGGAGGAGGTCAGCAATCCTCCGGTTTTGATGGTTTTGATTTTTCTGATTTTAAAAACGGTTTTCAGAATGCTCAAGGATTTGAGGATTTTGATATCGGGGATATTTTTGGAGAATTTTTCGGTGGCGGATCCAGAAGGAGTCGCGGTACACGCGGAAGGGATATAGCTATAGACTTGGAGCTTTCTTTTGAGGAAGCGGTTTTCGGTGCCAGCCGCTCTATTTTACTTCAAAAGAATTCAAATTGCGATCAGTGTGGAGGTACCGGTGCGGAGAAGGGTAGCGAAATGAGTACCTGCCCTACCTGTAACGGAAGAGGTAAAGTTAGGGAAGCCAGGCGTTCTCTTTTGGGCACCATTACAACTGAAAAGATCTGCGGTATGTGTTTCGGAAAAGGGGAGGTCCCTCAAAAGAAATGCGATCAGTGCCAAGGAACAGGGGTTTACCGTAAGGAAGAAGAAGTCAATATTTCCGTGCCCGCCGGTGTTGAAGACGGGGAAATGATACGTCTTTCCGGTATGGGGGAAGCCGTTCCGGGAGGGTCGCCCGGCGATCTTTACGCTAAGGTCCATGTTAAAAAACATCCGGTGTTCCAAAGAGAGAAAAATGACATAAGAATGGATCTTAACATAAAACTCTCAGATGCCTTGCTGGGGGCCACTTATACCATTGATACCCTTGACGGAAAGATAGACCTCAAGATCCCGGCCGGTATAGGTTTCAATGAAGTTCTAAGAGTTCGCGGTAAAGGGGTTCCTTATTCGGGGTCTAAAAGAGGAGATCTGTTGGTTAGGGTTAAAATAACTTTGCCGAAGAAACTGTCGCGCAAAGCGAAGGAAGCTATAGAACAATTGAAAAAGGAGGGGATATAGTGAAATTTTCTTCAAATCCCGATCTCCTTTTTTAGAATAGAATGGCCGATATTATTCGGTTTTTTTCTTATTTGTGATAGTATGGAATTATAAAATAAGATCATGGAGGAAAATAAAAAGCCAGTTTTAGTTTCGGGATTAAAGCCGACAGGGAGAATTCATTTGGGAAATTTCTTCGGTGCAATGAAGCAGGTCATAGATCTAAGTAATAAATATGATACCCTTTTTTTTGTTGCCGATTTTCATGCCCTGACTGCCGTAAAAGAAGCCAAAGTATTCTCTCGAGATACCTATGATCTTATCTTGGACTCTTTAGGGGCCGGTATAGATCCGGATTCAATGTACTTTTATAAACAGTCGGATATTCCGGAGGTTACAGAACTCTGTTGGTTTTTTGATTGCATTATAAATGTATCTTACTTAACACGTGCTCATGCTTATAAAGATGCCAAGGCTAAAGGCCTTGAAGTCAATGCCGGCACCTTTAACTACCCTGTTTTAATGGCTGCTGATATATTGATACATAAAGCTGAAGTGGTACCGGTTGGTGAAGACCAGCGTCAGCATATAGAATATGCACGTGATATCGCTGAAAAATTCAATTCTACTTATAAAGATATCTTTCCGGTCCCTAAAGAGGTTACTTTAGAATCGGTGGGAACACTACCCGGTACTGACGGAAGAAAGATGAGTAAAAGCTATAATAATACTATCTCTCTATTTGCCGACAGGAATGAGATAGAAAAAATAGTTAAAAAGATACCCACCGATTCAAAAGGAGTAGATGACCCCAAAGATCCCGATGAGTGTTTTATTTTCAAGCTTTTTTCTTTAGTGGCAAAAGAAGGAGAGGTATTAAATATGAGAGAGCGTTATAAGAAAGGCGGAATTGGTTATAAGGAAGCTAAAGATATACTTATAGAGGCCTTGGATTCTTATATAAAACCACTAAGAGAGAGAAGAAAGTATTATGAAAATGATCCCGACAAGGTAAAGAGTATACTTAAAAAGGGAGCTGAAGAAGCTTCATTCAAGGCTCGTAGAACCTTAGAGGAGGCCAGGAGAGCAGTTGGTATATTATCGGATTAAATTATTAGCGAGTGTATGCAAATAAGTTACAGTAAAAGTTATATTCATACCGCTCCCAAAAAGACAGTTGCGGTAGATTTTAGAGAAAAAGTAAAAACTCATTTAAAGGAATACGAGAGTGGCCGTTTTGAAATGATAGTAGAGGTACCGGAAGAAAAAGACATTGATCTTCAACGTGGCATATATATAATCCGTAAATCCATAAGATCCGCTAAGGATCATAATGTTTTAAATCTCGGTTTTTCTTTTGAGCAGATCAAACAAATTTTTGGTAGTACGAGTATTACGGAGCAGAAAGCCGGAGAGCTTTTTGCCCTCAATGCTCTTATGGCCGATTTTTCCTTTGATCAAAAAAAGAGTGCCCCTGATTCCAGAGAGAAGCCAATAGAAAAAGTGACTGTTTTCGGCGACCCGACCAAGGCTTTTAAGGAAGGGGTTAAGAACGGTCTTGTTTTAGGGGAGGAGGTCAACAATGCACGCATTCTATGTAATACCCCCGGGGCGGATATGACACCCGGAAGATTGGCGCAAGTTGCCAAAGAGAGTGCAGAGAGTCACAATATCAAAGTATCCTTCTTGGATAAGAAGAAAATAGCTTCATTGAAGATGGGGGGTGTATTGGGAGTAAGTAGTGGCGCCAAGGAAGACCCCGGGATTATTGTGATGGAGTATAACGGCGGTAAGAAAAAAGAGAAGCCGATCGCTTTAGTCGGTAAGGGTTTGACCTTTGATACCGGAGGGCTGAATCTTAAGATCGGAGGGGCAATGTCCGGTATGCATATGGATATGTCCGGAGGTGCGGCTGTTATACAGACGATCATTGCGGCGTCACGCCTCGGACTTACTCTTAATTTGGTTGCCATAGTGCCGGCTGTTGAAAACGTGGTTTCCGGGGGTAGCTACAGGCCCGGTGATTTTCTGACGACTATGTCTGGAAAGACTGTTGAAGTAACCAATACGGATGCCGAGGGACGTCTTATTTTAGCGGATGCTCTTACTTATGCCCAGAGATTTAAGCCGAGAAAGATCATTGATACGGCTACTTTAACAGGTGCGGCTGTCGTTGCCCTGGGGGATAAGTATTCCGCACTTTTCTCAACTGATCAAGAATTAAAAGATAAACTGGAAGAGAGTGGAAGGTCTGTGGGGGAGAGAGTTTGGCCTATGCCTTTGGGGGCAGAGTATAGCGATGAGATGAAGGGTACTTTCACAGACCTGGTCAATGCTAATTTAAAATCTCCCGGCGGTGGAGCTTGTGCGGCGGCGGCTTTCTTAAAAGAGTTCGTTGAGCAGGATACTTCTTGGGCTCATATAGATATTGCACCGCGTATAATAGCCGGAGAGCATGACAATCTGGCCAAGGGGTCGGTGGGCGCTCCGGTTGCTTTACTGGTTGAATACTTAAGATCAGATCAAATCGTAAAATGAAAAAAAGAACAAAAATAAAAGAATTACATAAATACATAGGAGAAACCGTAAATGTTTGTGGTTGGGTGGATGCTCGCCGAGATCACGGTAAGTTAATATTTCTTGATCTTCGTGATAGTAGTGCAAAGTTACAGGCCGTGGCCCTGCCTAAACCGGAAGACGTTCACACTTTTGCGGATCAACTTCGTCCTGAGTGGGTGGTTTCCGTTGAAGGCGTGGTTAACAAGAGACCGGATAAAATGGTCAACTCTGAAGAGGTTATGGGAGATATTGAGTTAGAGATAAAAGGCATTGAGGTTTTATCTGAAGCGGATACTCCACCCTTTGATCTTTCCACGGAAGGTTTTGATGTAAAAGAGGAATTAAGAATGGAATACCGTTACTTGGATATTCGTCGTGATCGTATGCAAAAGAACCTTCGCAGAAGGAGTGCTGTTAATAATTTTCTTAGGAACTCTCTTGCAGAGAAAGATTTCATTGAAGTGGAAACACCTATATTAACTCGCTCTACTCCCGAGGGCGCTCGGGATTATATAGTACCCTCTAGAATTGACAAGGGCTCATTTTACGCTCTTCCGCAGTCGCCTCAACAGTACAAACAGTTATTAATGGTAGGAGGAGTGGAGAGATACTTTCAACTGGCCCGTTGTATGAGAGATGAAGATACCAGAGGTGATCGTCAGCCTGAGTTTACTCAGTTGGATATGGAGTGTTCTTTTGTGGAAAAAGAGGACATTATGCTGATCATTGAAGAAATGTTCAGTAAAATGGTAGAAGAACTTTTTCCCGAAAAACATATAACGGAAACTCCTTGGCCAAGGATATCTCACGAAGATGCATTGAAAAAGTATGGATCTGATAGACCGGATATAAGAAAAGACCCGAATGACCCCTCGGAGCTTGGTTTCGCGTGGGTAGTTGACTTTCCTTTATTTGAAAAGGAGAAAACCGAAGAAGGATATTTTCAGCCGGAGCACCATATGTTCACCGCTCCTAAGGAATGGGACGTTGATAGTTTGATCTCGGCTCCGGAGCAGGCTATTTCACAGCAGGTAGATCTATCACTGAACGGTTTTGAGGTGGCCGGAGGAAGTGTCCGTATTCATAAGGCTGAAGTTCAACGGGCCATTTTTGACTTGATAGGTTTCTCTGAAAAACAGAAGGAAGAGTTCTCCCATATGTTAAAAGCATTTCGTTACGGCGTGCCTCCTCATGGAGGAATAGCGGTGGGAATGGATAGACTGTTGACCGTTTTGGAGAACGAGCCGAGTATTCGTGAAGTTATTGTCTTTCCCAAGACCGGAGAAGGGAGGGATCTAATGATGAATACTCCTTCCGAGGTTGAGAAAGGGCAGTTAAGAGAACTTGGTCTTGAAATGGATAAACGAGAAAAGAAAAATAGCAATAAATAAAAAATATTTTTCTAAAATAATAACATGGGATCTCTGGTTTTATGGACAGCTGTTTTTTTGGTTTCGTTAGTCGGGCTTGTAAAAGGTGCTGATTGGTTAATTCACAGTTCTGAGAAAATAGGTTTATCTATCGGCTTTTCACCATTTGTTGTGGGTGTTCTTGTTGTCAGTCTGGGAACATCCTTCCCCGAATTAATAGCTTCTTTATTTGCCGCCTTTAAGGACATAACTGAATTTGCGCCGGCAAATGCCGTTGGATCCAATCTTGCCAATATCCTTCTGGTTGTAGGTTTTTCGGCCGCGGTTGCCGGACGTCTAACTACCACTAAAAATTTAATAAATACCGAATTGCCGCTTTTAGCGATCGGTACAGCCATCTTTTTAGCCGTAGCATGGGATGGTGTGATAAATCTATTTGAAGGGTCAATAATGATCTTAACTTACATAATATATCTTCTTTATGCCATCAAAGATAGGGGTATAGTCGACAAAGAAAGAGAGATTACCAAATTGCCTTCAAAGGTAAAACGCAGAGGTCATTTTATTCAGAAAGTTGTAGAAAAAGAGGATGAGGGATCTTTATCCCAAGAAAAGCCTAAGATAACAGCAAGAGATATTTTGATCTTTGTTACGGGAATCATTGCTCTGGGGCTCGGGTCCAAGTATCTTATAGATTCAGTTGTTTCACTATCTGGCATGCTTGGTGTTGGAATTGGATGGATCACTATAACCGCTGTGGCGGTCGGTACGTCTTTACCGGAATTATTGGTGTCGGTTAAGGCGGCCATAAAAAAACGTTTTGATTTGGCACTTGGTAATATTTTTGGATCCAATGCTTTCAATATGATGATCGTAGTCGGATTACCGGCGCTTTTTTTTAAAACAGAGATAGATGAGCAGACATACTCGATAGGCTTGCCTTTTTTGGCGGTAACAACATTTCTTTTTGTTATATCGGGAATTTCAAAAAGTATAAATTCATGGGAAGGTATGTTTTATATCTTCTTTTATGTTATTTTCATCTCCGCTTTATTGGGGTTTTCTTAAATCATTACTCGAAGACCCGTTCTCGGAAAAAAGAAAAGAAAAAACAAAAATCCCGCAGGGCGGGACTTTTGTTTAGGACCTTGAAAAGTGGGTTATTTAATTTTTTTGCCTTTTGGGCTTTTTGTTTTTCCTTTCGAAAGTGGCACCCTTGTTTCCGAGTGGCTTTCCCCGTAGGTACTTACCTTCATCTTTCGCGCGCTTTTTCTATTAAGACATATCGGATCCTTGGTGTACCGTGCTTTCCCCGTAGGTACTAACTTTCTTTCGATCGGTATTTACTTTTAAATAACCCGGCTTTTTGGGCTTTACTTTTCAAAGGTCCTTGATTACAATTATACATTTCACTGGCTATCTTCAAAGTAACTTATCCACAGATTTTTGTGTTGAATTTTAATTTGGCTCTAAATTTGTTCATATTACTCATTAATTGAAGATCAATGGACATCGTGAAAATTGAATAAAAGACCTTTTCGGGGTATATTGAGTATAATGGACGAGGATCGCGAAACCTTTGCTGGCGTCAGGGTATATAATGTTAACACCGATGTTTTCCAGGGTCCATTTGATGTTCTTTTAGATCTTATAGAAAAAAGAAAACTTTTTATTAACGACATTGCCTTGGCCCAAGTGGCTGATGATTTTATAAAGTATGTCCAAGATCAAAACCGTTTTCCTCTGGAAGAAGGTGCGCATTTTATATTGATCGCTTCTACTTTGATATTAATAAAGTCCAAGTCCCTTCTCCCTTCTTTAGATCTTACTGAAGAAGAGGAGGATGATATAGGTCGTCTGGAGGAACGTCTGAGGGCTTATAAAGAAGTAAAGAAAGAAGCGGAAAGGCTAAGTGGTAATTGGGGTGTGAATAGAATGTTCTTTGGGTGCGGAGAGGATATAAGTATTCCTTTTTCTTTTGTGCCAGATGAGTCTGTTAGCAAAGAGTCTCTTTTAAACGTGGCTTCCGAGATCGTTAAGAGGGTACCGACAGAGAGCACTGTACCTCAGGTTAAGGTAGATGAAAAGATAAAGTTAAAAACGGTCATAAATTCTCTAATAAGCAGAATAAGTGCGGAAACCAATATTAATTTTCGGGATTTTACCGGTCTGGGGTCGGACGGATTTATAAGAGATGAGAAAGAAAAGCATGTGGTTATTGTTAGTTTTATAGCACTTTTAGAGTTGGTAAAACAGGGAATGGCGATTGCTTATCAGGGAGAAGGGGGAAGTAACGATATATATATTGAAAACACAGATAAGGGTTATTTTTAAAATTAAAAAATGAAAACAAGTGAATACATAGAAGCGATTTTATTTATGAGGGGTGAGCCCGTAACGATAAGTGAGCTAATGAGTATGCTCTCTATTGACTCCGATCAAGCTGAAGAGGCGGTGGCGGAACTGGAGGAGCAATTATCAACTAGAGGGATAAGGCTTATGCGCACAAATGATTATTTGACATTGGCAACGGCTCCGGAAGCAAGTGATAAGATCAGTGCTTTAGCTAAAGAGGAACTCAATTCCGGAATAGGTAACGCCGGAATGGAAGTGTTGACCATAGTGCTCTATGCTTCTCCGATCAGTCGTCGTCAGATAGATTATATAAGAGGGGTTAACTCCTCTTCGGTTCTCAAAAAACTTACCATGAAAGGAATGGTGGAGAGAAAAAAGTCTGAGAGTAATCAGGCCTTTATTTACGTTCCCACACCTGATATGATGTCTTTTCTGGGATTAACAAAGCTGGAAGATATGATTTATTATCAATCCTTAAGAGAGAAGTTTTTGGGAATATTGGGAGCAGATTCTTCTGAATAGAGAGATTTAAAAGTATGGATGATCTAAGAACGGAGATATTAAAACTTAAGATAACTATAAGTGTTTTCCTTGTGTTGTGCTTTTGTGTTTTTGGGATATCTTCCGTTGTTTTTTTTACTTTTTATACTCAAAATAATTTGGTTGAGGTTCAATCGGAGGAAGAGAGATTTACTGACAATGAACAGACGGAAGACGAGGAAAATTTGTACGAGGAGAATGATATGAAGGCTCAAGTTTTGGGGCATTCCAAAAATGCTCAAGTGGAAGATGAAGAAGAATTTTTTGAAGGAATTCAAATAATTGCAAAGTCCGCTTTGGTTTGGGATACCAGGGAAGGGGAGGCGATATATGAGAAATCCCCTCAAAAACCTCTCCCCTTGGCTTCTTTAGCGAAGTTAATGACAGCAGCGGTGGCTTTGGAGGAAGCTGATCCACAACTTCCGGTGATAATAGACCATGACTCTCTAAAGCAATATGGTAATAGCGGCCTTTTTCTTAATGAAAAGTGGAAGCTAAAAGAATTGGCCAGAGTCAGTATAATGTCTTCCGTAAATGATGCTTCTTATGCTATGGCGAGCACCGTCGGTTCTCGATTAGTCGGTCATTCTTCGGAAGAGGGAGTTGAAATGTTCGTTTCAAGAATGAATGAAAAGGCTGAAGAATTAGGTCTCTCAAACACTTTTTTCAATAATTCAACAGGGCTGGATATTAATAAGAAAACAGCAGGGGCTTATGGCTCGGCGAGGGATATTGTAAAACTTACTCTTCATGTACTTTCCGAGTATCCCGGTATACTATATTCTACAAGACATTCATCTAAAGAAGTTGTCTCTTTAAGCGGTTTTCATCATACCTTTATAAATAGTAATCCGAATGTTTCCGATATGGGAGGTATAGTGGCCTCAAAAACCGGATACACTGATCTTGCGGGCGGAAATCTTATGGTGGTGGTAAATACTGACCTAAATTATCCTGTTATAATAGTGGTGCTGGGATCTACCTTTGATGGACGCTTTGAAGATGTAAGAATATTAACAGAAGAAACTCGTAATTATCTTAGTTCATTATGATGATCGATGTTGTAAAAATCATACTACCTTCCGTTTTGGCATTCGGGGTCGGAATAATAATGACTCCTTTTTTGACTTATTATTTGTACCGTTATAAGGCGTGGAAAAAGAAAGCTGGTAAAAAGGGTTTGGACGGCAAAAAGGCGGAGGTCTTTAACGAATTGCATAAAGAGAAGGAGGTGGGAACTCCTCGTATGGGAGG
>JBNJEF010000056.1:0-3513 GCA_051745565.1 Patescibacteria group bacterium
CCTCCTTTTATAGCTCAAATTATAATATATAGCGCCGCTCTGATATTTTTGGTAACCAGCTTGATAACTCTCGCTTCCATAGAGACCATCATTCAAGTTTAGTTTCTTTTTTTATATCTCCGGAAGAAGTTATCATCTCGCTTCATTATAAGCGCATCTTTTAAGTGTGGTTTTGTAGGAAATTTTGGTATTCCATCTCTTTTCTTCCCTCGGGGATCACTTTCTTGATATTTAATTTTCCATCTCTAAGTTCCGCTTCGGTGATAATAACTCGTATCCCGTCTTTTTTGGAGGAGTTATGGTAAAAGTAAGCCTTTGGTTTTTCTTTATAAGCTTTTATCTTGCGAAATAACATCTGAGGTGATTCATTTTCTATATCCAGATAAGCGTCTTCTTTTTTGATCATCTGAGTATATGTTGCTTTTTTATCGTTTTGCGGCTCTTCTTTTATTTCTCCTTCTTTCCATTTGGGTAAAATTTCCGCTAAAATTTCCCCGCCTCTTTTAGCCAGATCGCGTTCTAAAGTGGGTGCATCAGGTGGCCAATTTTCATAGGTCAGTTCTTCTTGCGCAAGTATTGGACCGTGATCCATTTTCTCATCCATTCTTATGATGGTAACTCCGGTGGTATCTTCATGAAGAATGGCAGACTGAATTGGGGAGGGACCTCTCAAACGCGGAAGAAGAGAAGGGTGTACATTAAGGCTTTTATATATAGGATCGTTTACTATATTTGCCGGGAGCATCTTTCCATAAGAGGCTACGATAAAAACATCCCACCCCCTTTTGTTATTAGGAGCCATATCTCTGATTCTTCTTAGTGTCTCTTCATTATTTAAACTCTCTGGTTGAAAAACCGGCATACCTTTCTCTTTTCCCCATTCTTTAAGAGGAGAGGCGGAGAGTTTCATGCCACGACCCGCGGGTCTGTCAGGGGTTGTTATAAGCAAGGAAGGGCAGTACCCCTTTGAAGTTAAGGCGTCGAGTACTTCGGTTGAAAAAGCCGAGGTTCCAAAGAAAGCGATGTCTATTATATCCCTGTTTTCCATATTTATTAATTATTATTCTCTTGAGTTGAGATCTCTTTTAATTTTACGGCTTTATCAATGAATAGTATTCCGTTTAAATGGTCTATTTCGTGTTGAAAAACTTGAGACAAAATTCCGGTAGCGCCTTCTTGAAATTTTTTTCCTTCTTCTGTAAAAGCCTCTATTTTAACTTTTTTATGTCTTTGCACTTCTCCATACCATCCACGAACACTCAGACACCCTTCTTCCATAAGCCCTGTTTCTTTTGAACTTTTTCTAATAACGGGATTTATATATACTCTGTCATTTTGAGGCTCATCCTCTCCTTTAATATTTTGAAAAAGAACACCGGAAACCAAAAAAACTCTTACCGATTCACCTATTTGCGGAGCGGCTATGGCATAACCATCTTCCTCCTGGTGTAAGGCTGTTCTCATATTATCCAAAAGATCAACTAGAAAAACAGAGGAGAATTCATCTTCTCTAACTTCACGCGCGACTTTTCTTAATACGGGATCTCCTTTTTGAACTATGTTTGTCATTATATCCTTAGACTATTACGGGAGGGTTTATTGCAACTTTATACTCTAGAGGTAAATATTTCAAGTATTCCAATATTGTTTTATCGGGCCAATCTTCACTTTTTACTCTGACTAGCATCTTTTTTACTATTTGACCTCTCTTTTTCTCCGAAATAGAGTGAAAAAATACGGGATCGTAAGAAACAAACTTTTCAGCAAGACTGTTTTCTTTTCTTTCAAGTGTATTCTTGTTACCTGAAAAAGTTACGACCACTAAAACGGAAAAAGGGGGGTAGAAAAGTTTTCTACGTATATCCATCTCTTGCCTTAAGAAGTTCAATACTTTTTTGTTCTTTAGATCCGTTAGTATTCTGTGCTGGGGAACTCTTGTTTGTATAAGGGTGTCCCCCTTAGTCATTAGGGTTATTTCCAAGAGATTCCGAAAGATCTTTTCTCCGGCTAAGTAATTCGGATATGTAAGCAGTGAATCCGCAGAAGCGACAGCGGATGTTCCTATTTCCATATCGCCGGCGCGAATTCTGTTCAGAGCCATTTCCGTACCTACAAGTATACTTCCTTTTGTGTCCCTAAAATCTCTCCATATGGACTCCTCTTTTCTTTTAGCTTTTGCGTTATCCGAGTCCATTCTGACAACTCTTCTTTCAGGTATGGCTTTAGTTAAGAATTCCGCCACCTTTTCACTTCCCACTCCCAGCTGAGTAAGTTTCCAAGAACCGCACTCGGGGCAACTGTCTTTTGTTCTTTCCGACTTGTTGCATTGATGACATATAAAGATCCTTTCTCCTTTGGTTTTACCATGTAAAACCAAAGGAGAAGAACACCTGGAACAAGAAAATATCGCCCCGCAATCACTACAAGTTGTAATAGGGGAGAGTCCGCGTCTTGCGGTGTATATAAAAGAATGTTCCGACGGCCTCTCTTTCAATCTTTCTAAAAGACGCGAGCTCAGGAGAGGGAAGAATTTGTTATTCTTCTCTTTATCTTTCAATGTGGTCATATCTATTACAGAGACCTTGGAACCAACAGTGTATCTTTTCTGAAGTGGTGAGATCTCTGTTCGTTCATCTTCTTGACACTCATTGAAAGACTTGGCCGATAGAACAGTGTCAGCTGATATGAATTTGGCCCCTTTTTTTCTTGCCAGCGCTTTAGCGAGAAAAGAGATATCAAAATAAGGTCTCTTGTTCATATAGTATGATTCCGAAGCTTCTCGCTCCAGTATAAGAGTATTAATGACCCCGCAAGGAAGAGAGAGAAAAAGACCTGTACAAACTATTAGTTTGGGGCTTAGGGTAGATACTCTATTCCATTCTTCTCGGATATTTTTAGCTGTCATACCCCCATGAAAGGTGAAGGTTAGATGTTCGATGCCTTTCCTTAAATGTTCAGAAATATATTCAACATCTCGCTGGGTGGGTGTACATATCAATATAGTATCACCCTTGGCCAAAGATCCCCTTATATTCTGTTTATAAAAAACGAGGCGATCGTTTAAAGATGCTTGCAGTACTGAAGATTCCGGTTTCATTTCGGAGTAAGAAATTTCATCAACGCACCCTTCCGTTAAAGAAGGGTTTTCCAATATGGCCTTCGGAGTAACGGATTTTAAAATAGCTCCAATGGGAACACTATAAAAATAGGCGGTTTCCCGCGCTGCTTCAAGAGTGCTGTTTGAGTATAGTTTTTGGCTAAGAATGGAATTTATTTTCTTTAACCCAAAACTGCTTGTTTTTATTCTGGACTTAACATCGGAAACTGTTTCTTTTTTCAGCACTAATGCCGGAGCAGACTTACTTCTTATCTCTACAGATACAACAGAACCCACCTCTATATCCTTGTCGGTAAAATAACTGAGTTCTTCTTTTCCGGGTGAATGTACTAACGGCGCGACGGTTACTATTTCCATAATATTAGCAGTATAACACTAACAAGAAAGATATAAAG
>JBNJEF010000017.1:0-13603 GCA_051745565.1 Patescibacteria group bacterium
AGAGAGGATCGAAGTACTTGCTCTGGAGGAGCTTTTAGCCGGACCCACAGAGGAAGAAGAGGATCAAGGATACAGCACTGCTATAAATGAGGGTGTGGAGATCTTGGATTTTTCCATTCAGGAGGGTACGGCTCAGGTTGACTTTAGCTCTGAACTGAACGAAGATGTTGCCGGTTCCGCAACTGTTTTGGCCATAAGAGGGCAAATAGAGAACACGCTTAGGCAATTTGATCCGGTTGACAACGTTGTTATAATGGTTGAAGGTGAAGAAGAAGGAGTACTCCAACCATAAGCCCAAGTAAGGTATTTTGAAAATTAAAAAACCCGATTTAATCGGGTTTTTTAATGTGCTTGAATAGTGTATAATTAATTAATTAGCAGTAAAAAACAATATTATGAAAGGATATTTTGTGAACATAGAAGATGAAACAAAAGATAACAGTGACTATCGTCGCGTACTTTATACGGCTAAAAATAGTCAGCTAGTGGTTATGAGTGTTGAGCCTGGTGACGAAATTGGTGAAGAGATCCACGAACTTGATCAGTTCATAAGGATTGAAAAAGGAAAAGCCAAGGTGGTCTTGAATAAAACAGAAGAAAAAGAGATAGAAGATGACTGGGCTGTGGTTATACCTGCCGGGGTTTGGCACAATGTTATAAATACCGGAGATAAACCGCTGAAGATCTATACTATTTATGCTCCACCTGAGCACAAAGATGGGGTAGTGCAAAAGACCAAAGCAGATGAATACGAGGAGCACTTTGACGGTGTTACCACGGAAGAGGAGGAATAGGTGATACCTATTATTTACGCAAAACCGCACGCTAAAAACGTGCGGTTTTTGTTTACATATGGAGTTTCCTGTTATATTCTAAAAAAAGTTCAGTAATTTAAAAATAAAACAAAAGGAGAGATGTCATGGATAATCTTTTCGGTTTAGGGCTTTCGCGCTTATTAATTTCTGCTTTGGCGTTGGTTATTTTGTTTTTTTTCTTGTATATCAACCTAAAGTTTTTAAGCTTTAGTTCCGAGAAAGAAGAAATTTCCTATTCATGGGAAGAGACTTGCTTGAAAAAGGGAAGAAAGGAATCTGAAAAAGATTTCACTGTTGGATCAGGTTTAGTTAATTCGGAGAAAAAAATAATGTGTTTGGGGTGCGGATTTAGTGGCGTTGAATATTATGAAAAAGTTTGCGTGGACTGTCCTAAATGTGGAATGAAAATGTTTTTAAAGGACGGTTATATCTATGCCGTTCATCCTTCCAGAGTATCTCCTCCGGAGATCTCCAAGCCCGTGTGACGTTGCACTTTTTATTTTAAAAACCGCCTGTTATCAGGCGGTTTTCTAAATTTTGGAGCAGTTGGTGCACATGTTATAATAATCATATAATTTCAGATCATTATTATGAAAATACCTTCAAAAAACCATCAATTTACCGGTAAACCCACTTTGCTTCTGGTTACCGCTGCTCAGGATGCGGTTCTCTATAAAGCCGAAGATGGAGAGATGTATAATATTATGGAAATAATAGCAGATAAAAAAGAAGATTCTGATAAGCCCGGTGTTTCAAGGACCAAAAGACCGAACGTGGTTGAGCACGGCATTGCTCTTGAAGAAAAACAGCAGAAGCTACGAGAAAAAGCTATCAAAGATTTTTTGGGAAAGTTGGAGGATAATTTAAAGAAAACCGAGGAATTGGAAAGAATAAAAGCGGTGTTTCTGTTCGCTCCTGACTTTATGGAAGAAGGGATAATTAACGCTTTACCCAAAGAAGTAAAGAATAAGGTTGAAAAGACCTTTTTGGGAAATTACACGAAGGAGCACCCGCTAGAGTTGGTCAAAAAAATAGATTCTTTATTGGCTGAAAAAAGGGTGATACCTACAGATGAGGAGGCGGCTAAAATACTAAAGCGCGGAAAGAGGCAATAGTATTGACATATATATATACTTATTATACTATTTTTAAAGCTGAACTTTAAAAAAGGAGCTTTGAGATGGGGATAAATTGGTATTGGCTGGTAATAGTCGCCCAGATGGTGGCTATTTTGTATCTTGTTTATCTGTTATCAGTTACGGTTAAAAGATCCCAAAGGGATCCTTTAACTGGTCTGTATAACAGGGAAACCTTAAAAGAAACCTTCCAAAAACTTCAAGGATCAAAAAAAAGATTCTCTCTTATGATCCTTGATATTGACCACTTCAAGTACCTAAATGACTCATGCGGTCATGTGATCGGAGACGAGGTTTTAAAAGGCGTATCCGGAAGGATAGCCGGAAATATAAGACCACAGGATTCTTCTTTCCGATATGGAGGGGAGGAATTTTTGGTAATTCTTCCCGATACGGGAGAGGATGAGGCGGTGATAGTTGCCAGAAGGCTTCAGGAAAAACTAAGACAGCCTTACAGACTAAGGCAGAAATTTTCTGAGGGTTTAAATGTAACTGTCAGCATGGGGATATCAGTTTCCACAAAAGGAGATTCGCCTGAGGATGTTCTGGATCGTGCCGATAAAGCACTTTACCGAGCCAAAAAAGCGGGACGTGACAGAATAGTTTTTGACCAACAAAAGAAGGAGGACAGAGATGAATAAAGTGGCATTTGTTTTATCAATCGTTCTTTTTGTAGCCCTGGTTATCGGGGCAAAAACGTACGTAAACTGGTATTCGTCTTTGCCGGTTGTGAAAGTTACACCCGATAACAATGTTGTAGCTGTAAAAGATGGGGATCAATATTTCGGTCCGGAATATATTGAAAAAAGGGAGGTAAGAAGATACAAAAAAGAGTGGGTTTCCTTTAGCTGGGAACCTGATGATTAGTTCCTTGATCCCGAGTACTAGGTACTCGGGATTTTTTTATTTTTCTTCTCCTTTTCGCCTTCTTACTCCCGCCATAACCCGAGCATCATTTTTTATTGTTTCCACTATCTGCTCAAGATCATCGGTTATAATATAGAGTTCACGATCTTCTTCACTTATGGTACCGCGATCGGCTAAGCTTTCTTTAATGAATGAATCTAAAGGTTCCCAGTACTCTTTACCGAAAAGAAAGATGGGTATTCGGGGAAGTTTATTCGTCTGAACCAGTGTGATTATCTCAAAAAACTCATCCATTGTCCCGAATCCTCCGGGGAAATAAACGAAGGCCTCGGCAGAAAAGGAAAGGCACACCTTTCGGCTGAAAAAGTAGTAAAAATCCAGAGATTCTTTTACGTAAGGATTTGTGTCTTGTTCACTCGGCAGGTCTATGCAAAAACCGATGGAGTCTCCGTCAGCTTCATATGCACCACGGTTGGCCGCTTCCATTATTCCCGGCCCTCCGCCTGTGATGATGGAAAAGCCGGTTTCTTCTACTATCTTTTTGGTCAACTCGCGTGCTTTTTGGTAGTAGTATTCGTCTTCTTTGAACTTTGAAGATCCGAATACTGTTACTGAAGAAGGGTATTTGGCCAGAAAATCAAATCCTCTTTTGAATTCTTTGTTTATAATACTTATTCTCTCTTGCGCCTCTTCTTGCATTATCTCCAAGGTAAAGGGCGGTACTTGCTTGTTTGAAAATTGATTATTTTCTTCGGACATATCTATCCAGCGTTATATCTGTTAATATTATTGAATAATAACATATATCTTATAGAGTAAATCATTGGTAATGCACAAAAATAGGGATTTTTTTGAAATAGTAAATCGACATTCCGGTTCAATGTCACGAACAGGAAAGATCAATACTCTTCATGGAACGATAAAGACGCCGGCTTTTATTCCGGTGGGCACGAAAGCTACGGTAAAAGGTCTTACTCCTGAAATGGTTGAAGATACCGGTGCTCAAGCGGTGCTTGCCAATACTTATCATCTTTTTCTTGAACCCGGAGAAGATATCGTATCGGAGGCAGGTGGACTTCATTCCTTTATGAACTGGTCAAAGCCTGTTATTACGGACTCGGGGGGATTTCAGGTTTTTTCTTTGGGGGCCGGCCTCAACGGAGGCGCGTCTAAGATCGGAGGCGGTAAAGACCATTCGGACAAGAGCAGGGTCAAAGGAAATTCTTTTTCCTCGGCCAAGATAGATGAAAACGGTGTAACTTTTTCTTCTTTTAAGGATGGAAGCCTTCACACTTTCACTCCGGAGCGTAGTGTAGATATTCAACATGCTCTTGGCGCTGATATTTTCTTTGCTTTTGATGAATGCACTTCTCCCAATGCCGATTACGATTACCAGTTAAAGGCGGCTGAGAGAACCCATCGATGGGCTAAGAGGTGTGTTGAGAGACATAAAGAGAATAAAAGAGCGACAAAAGAACAGGCTCTTTTCGGTGTGGTGCAAGGAGGGAGATTTGAAGATCTGCGTCGCTGGAGTGGCGAAACTTTGTCCGGCATGTCCTTTGACGGATTTGGTATTGGTGGCTCTTTTGAAAAAGAAGATATAGAAACAGCGGTTCGCTGGGTTAACGAGGAACTTCCGGAGGATAAGCCCAGACATCTTTTGGGCATAGGGACACCAAAAGATATATTCGGGGCCATAGAGAACGGAGTTGATACATTTGATTGCGTATCCCCTACGCGTCTGGGTCGTAATGGCACCCTTTATACTAGAGATGGTGTTATTCATATAAGAAATGGCTCCTATAGGCGTGATATGGGTGCTATTGATCCGGAGTGTGGCTGTTATGTTTGTAAAAATTATTCCCGAGCTTATCTTTCTCATTTATTTAGGTCCGGCGAAATGTTGGGGGCGACACTGGGAACTTTTCATAATGTGCATTTTTTGGTTTCTATGGTTGATGAGATAAGACAGTCCATAGATCAGGGAGAGTTTTTTGATCTCAGGGATACTTTTATCGGACGATTTTACGGAGAGTAGCTGAAATTTTGTTCGCTTGCTCTTCTTTGTGATATATTTTTGACATTCCTTATGAAAGAGAAAGGTTTATTTGATATAAAAAGTGAATTTGATCCGGCCGGGGACCAGCCGAAAGCCATTTCTCTTCTGTCGGAGGGGTTGGATAAGGGCTATCAACAGCAAACTCTTTTGGGTATAACCGGTTCAGGAAAAACTTTTTCTATGGCTAATGTTATAGAAAAGTATCAAAAACCCACTTTGGTCATAGCTCATAATAAAACACTAGCTGCTCAGCTTTCACAAGAATACAAAGCTTTTTTTCCTAATAACGCCGTAACTTATTTTGTTTCTTATTATGATTATTATCAGCCCGAAGCTTATATCCCGGTAACCGATACCTACATAGAAAAAGAGGCGCAAATAAATGAGGAGATAAGTCGACTCAGGCATGAGACGACACAAGCGCTTCTAACCAGAAATGATGTAATTGTTGTCGCATCAGTTTCCTGTATTTATGGCCTGGGAAGCCCGGTGGAGTATGAAAAGGTAAATTTCAAGATGGAAGCTGGGGGCGAGATGTCCAGAAGGACAATGCTCTCAAGATTGGTTGATATACATTTTCAGCGTACTAATGCTGATCTTTCTCCTGGTTATTTTCGCGCTATCGGTAATAATGTTGAGGTGATGCCGGTAAATGAGAGGGTGATATACAAAGTTTCCTTTCGCGAAGGTAAGATAGATTCTATTGTGACCCTGGACGAGGTTTCTCGTGCAGTTGTTGATGAACCTGGTACTGTTTTCATATTTCCGGCACATCACTTTGTTACCCCGAAAGAAGAGCTTGAAAGGGCGGTTGGTGATATAGAGGAGGAGTTAAAGGAAAGAGTGGATTCACTCAAGAAGGAGGGAAAGAACTTAGAGGCGGAAAGACTCTCCAGAAGAACACGTTATGATCTGGCTATGATAAAAGAGGTCGGATACTGCAACGGCATAGAGAACTATTCAAGACACTTTACCGGACGCTCTCCCGGTGATGCTCCTGATACTTTGCTTTCATATTTTCCGCATAAAGAGAATGGCGATCCCGATTTTCTTACTATTATAGACGAGTCACACGTTACCATACCTCAAATAAGAGGTATGTATGCAGGAGATCGCTCAAGAAAAGAATCTTTAATAGAGCATGGCTTCAGACTCCCTTCAGCTTTAGATAACAGACCCTTGAAATTTGATGAATTTGAAGAACGCATAGGAGAGAGGATGTATACTTCCGCCACTCCGGGTGATTATGAGAGAAATAATAGTGAACAGATAGTTGAGCAGATAATACGTCCTACCGGCTTAGTGGATCCTAAACTAATAGTAAGACCTGTTACCGGAGAAAAAGACGATCCCTCTTCAGGTAAAAAGAAAACGTATAAAGGGCAGGTGGATGACTTTCTGGAAGAAGCTGTTTCCGAGATAGAAAAAGGTGGAAGGGTATTGGCGACCACTCTTACAAAAAGAATGGCGGAGGATCTAAGTGACTACCTTAAGGAGCGCGGATTGAGGGCGGAGTATCTCCATAGTGATATAAAAACAATAGAAAGAGTAGAAATATTATCTTCTTTAAGACGCGGAGATTTTAACTGCCTGGTCGGAGTAAATCTTTTAAGAGAAGGTCTTGATCTTCCGGAGGTGTCTCTGATCGGGATACTTGATGCTGATAAAGAGGGTTTTTTAAGGTCGGAGACAGCACTTATTCAGATAATAGGTAGAGCTGCCAGGAATCTGTCCGGTCGGGTCATTCTTTATGCTGATGCGGTTACTGGTGCAGTTAAGCGTGCCGTGGAGGAGACCGAGAGAAGACGTGCCTTGCAGATTGAATACAATGAAAAACACGGAATAACTCCTAAAGGTATTGAGAAGAAGATCTACGATACTACCGCCTCTTTGGAAAAAGAAAGGAAAGAAGCGGCAAAACGACTGGCGGAGATCGATGTTGCCGAAGGTGATACTGATATAAGAAAACGTCTAAAAGCGAAAGAGAAGGAGATGGAAGAATCGGTTAAGAATCTGGACTTTGAAACCGCGGCAATACTGAGAGACGAGATATATCTCTTAAAAGATAAACTGAAAAGCGGTGGATAAGAAGTTTTGTTTTTTGGGCTCCTGTTTGTATACTGTAATTATAGTATTTTGATTCAAAAGATGGAAGAAGAAAAAACAAATGATAATCCGGAAAAGGATATTGCCGGTAAAAAGATAATGTGGGTGGAGGACGACCCGGAGCTTAATAATATTATGCAAAGGTGGCTTTCCCGTTATGATGTGGACATTGTTCATGCTACTAACGGCACCGACGCACTGGAGATGATAGGAAAAGAGAGGCCCGATATATTGCTTTTGGATATAATGCTTCCGGATATAGATGGATTTTCTATTTTGGAAAAGATAAAAAATGAATCTACCTTAAAAGATATTCCGGTCATACTCTTTTCCAATTTGAGCCAAGAAGAGGATGTTAATAGAGGTTATAAATTGGGCGCTTCCCGCTTTATCGTTAAATCAACAGTATTTTTGGAAAATTTGGCCGGAGAGATCAGAAATGTTTTAAGGGAAAATAATAAGATATAAAGAATTGAAGTTTCTGTTACTATGTCTTTGAATATCGGTATAGGTTTTTCAGACGGAAGTGATGCTCACGCCGTTGGTGTTAATGCTTGTCAGGATGCTTTTAGAAAAATAAAAGGTAGCCACCCTATTTTTGGGATGGTCTTTATTTCCAGTAATTATGACCACAAGAAAGCAATAGACGGCATCCGGTCGGTATTAAAAGGAGTCCCTATCCTGGGAGCTTCTTCGGCGGAAGGTATTGTGTGTGGATCGGCTAATACGAAAAGGTCAATAATTGTTATTCTGATAAGCGGGAAGGATGTCTTCTTTTCTTCATATCTGAAGGGACTGGGCTCTGAGGTCAAAAAAGAGGACAGAAAGATCGGAGAGAAGCTTACTCGCGAACTGGGAGGCAAACCCGATCTTTCTTTTATGTTCACGGATGTTCTCTCCGGTTTTGAACAGCATAAGCTAGTTAATAGTTTATATAATTCTACCGGAGCTCCCGTTTTTGGGGGCGGAACTGCAGATGGTTTGGAATTTAAAAGAACCTTTCAGTATTTTAAGGATAAAGTTGAGACCAATAGTGCCATATTCGGTTCTATGAAAGGAGATTTTAATTACGGTATAGGGATGGATCATGGAATGTTACCCGCCGGTATACCAAGAAGTGTTACAAAATCAAAAGGAGTCAGCGTTTATCATATTAACGGAAAGCCGGCTGTGACAATGTATGGAGAATATTTCGGCTACAAGGATCTTCAGCGTTTTACCGCTGAGCCGTTGGCTAAAATGTCCGTTTCCTACCCCTTGGGTTTTAGGTGGGATATTATTGAAGATGAACATATCACCATCAGAGCTCCTCTCTTCTTAAGAAGCGATGGTTCTTTGATCTGTACTGATCATATACCTGAGGGAAGTAATGTTCAGCTGATGATAGGGGATAAAGAAGAGGCGCAGAAGAGTGTAAGAAGGGCGGCCAAAAAGGCTCAAACTATGCTGGGAGAGGAGGAGAGAGCTTCTGTGGCGATCTTGGTAAGTAGTGCGGGGCGAAAGTATCTCTATGGAAATAGTATGGATGACGAGGTGAAAGATATAAGAAGCATAGTGGGTGACGTACCGGTTGTAGGTTTTTATAGCTACGGAAGTATATGTGCCTCTGAAGACAGTTTAAGCGAGCACTCCGTTTTTCAAGACAATTCCGTAGCTATCTGTTTATTGAAATAATATGAAAAAACTGGACAAAAATTCGGCACTTTTTCAGGTAACCACGTCTTTTTTGGTACTTTATGTAGCTACTGTGGTTGTTATTTTTGTGCCTGATTTTGATCACGATATTATAAGATTTGCTCTTTTGAGTTCTCTTTTTGTCATATCTTTTCTCTTTCAGTTCTATATCCTGGAAACCCAGGTTATAAATGAAAGAAGAAGGAAAGAGCAATTAAAGGCTCTTCTTAGTGAGCAAGACAGAACGGCCAGAATGCTTATACGGCGCGACCGTGCCCTGTCTCAGCTTAATGAACACTTGAGAGAGATAGACGAATTGAAATCGGAATTTGTCTCGGTTGCCGCCCATCAGATGAGAACTCCGCTTTCCGGAATAAAATGGAGCCTTGATATGCTTGCCAGAGAGCAGGCGGGCCCCGTAAATCCCAAACAAAAGAGGATGCTCTTAAAGGGTTATGAGAGCAATGAGAGAATGATACTTCTGGTCAATAATCTATTAAATACAGATAGAATAGAATCAGGCAGAACCGAGTTACAGATGAGAAAAGTGAATTTGAAAGATGTGGTTAATAATCTTATTTACTACATAAAACCTCAAGCCAAATCAAAAGGGGTGGATGTTAACATTTCCAGTGATGCGGATATTCCGCATATTGAGGCTGATCCGGAAAAGATAAGGGATGCCGTGCAGAATATACTTGAGAATGCCGTTAAATACACAGAGGAAGGAGGAGTGATCAATATTGACGTTCACAGTGAAAAGGGTAGGGTTATTCTGAGTATTAGTGATGATGGAATAGGTATCCCCGAGGGTAGCAAGAAGGATATTTTCTCAAAATTCCACCGCGGAGAGAATGCCGTAAAGATGAGAACTGAAGGAAGTGGCTTGGGATTATTTGTAAGTAAGGAGATCGTTGAGAGGCATGATGGTACTATTTGGTTTGAAAGCGAAGAAGGAAAAGGTACAACATTTTATGTTTCCATACCCGTAGCTGACAACTTGAAAGGTTTTAAAAAGTAATTTATTGTAGTAATATATTTATATGTCCAAAAAGATACTGGTAATTGAAGATGATTCCTTTTTTGCCGATGTTCTAAAGAACAAACTTGAATCAAAAGGATTTGAAGTTGAGCGTGCCGGGGATGGATTAGAGGGTTTCAATAAAATAAAGGAGTTTTCTCCCGATCTCGTTCTTCTTGATATACTTTTACCCAGTATGAACGGCTACGAAATATTGGAAGCAAAACAAGAAGATGATTCTATAAAAGATATTCCCGTCATTGTTATATCCAATTCCGGTCAGCCGGTTGAATTGGAGCGCGTTCTTGAGCTCGGGGCCGATGATTATCTCATAAAAGCTCAGTTCGGTCCCAATGAGGTTATGGATAAAGTTTTCTCTTCATTAGGGGAGTCAGCGGAGGAAGAAGGTGGCGAGCTTCCTTCCATTAAAGGTAAGAAGGTCGTTATCGTGGAGGATGATGAATTCCTAAGTGAGCTTTTAAAGGAGAAGTTTGATATGGAAAAAGCCGATGTAACTCATGTAACAAACGGTGACGAGCTATGGTCTTCTTTAGATAATATTGAGCCGGATATATTTCTTTTGGACATTGTTTTGCCGAGAATGGATGGATATGAAATATTGGACTCAATAAAGAACAACAAAAAAACCAAAGACGTTCCGGTAATAATGTTGTCCAATTTAGGTCAAAACAGCGATATTGAAAAAGGGAAAGAGAAGGGCGCGGAAAAATTCTTGGTCAAGGCTCTCTTCTCTCTTGATCAGATAGTTAGTGAGGTCAAAAAGACGCTTAAAGCGACAGATTAAAAGTTAAGTATTTTGTTATGATCAATAATTTGGAAGGAAAAAAAATTTTATGGGTTGAAGATGATAACTTCTTAGGAAGTGTGATAAGCAGGAGATTAAAAAAGGAAGAAGCGGAAGTTATTCACACCAATACCGGAGCTAAAGCACTAGAGGCGCTCAATGAGAGTACTCCGGATCTTGTACTATTGGATGTTCTGCTACCTGATAAGGATGGCTTTGAGGTTTTGGAGTTCATAAAGTCTGATGAAAGGTTAAAAGATGTTCCTGTTATTATGTTCTCCAACTTGAGCCAGGAAGAAAATATAGAGAAAAGCAAAGATATGGGTGCTTTGGATTTTTATGTAAAGTCCAATGTTTCTCCCGATCAGATAGCTGATAAGGCCAAGGAAGTTCTCTCTTGATCCTGCTGAGGTCTATTAATTGCTCTATGTGGCAAAATACTGTGCCATGTGTTTTTTATGTGGTATAATTTGCGCCTCTATGGGTGATGATATAAGGGATAAAAACACCCCTCGCGAGAAGAAGAGGGAAACTATAGAAGTAGTAAAAGCTCGTACTCATAACTTGCGGGACCTTTCCGTTTCCATTCCCAGAAATGTTATGACTGTTTTTACGGGACTTTCGGGGTCAGGTAAGTCTTCGTTGGCTTTTGATACCATTTTTGCCGAGGGTCAGAGAAGATACATTGAGTCCCTTTCCGCTTATGCCAGACAGTTCTTAAAACAGATGCAAAAACCGGATGTTGACGAGATAAGAGGTCTTTCCCCGGCAATATCAATTGACCAAAAGTCACGTTCCAATAATCCCCGTTCAACTGTGGCGACCGTTACGGAGATATACGACTATTTTCGTATTCTATTTGCCAGAATCGGTAAACCGCACTGCCTTGAGTGTGGCAGGGAGATACAGAAATTATCCAATGAAGAAATAAAAGATACCGTACTAAAAAAAGTAACCAACTATCTTTCAGCCGGTGAATCTTCCGACATCTCCTCTGTTGAAGTTTATGCTCCCATAGTAAGGGGAAGAAAGGGGGAGTATTATCAAATGTTGTATGATCTTTTAAAAAAAGGATATGAAGAAGTTAGAGTTAATGGTGAAAAGAAAAGCTTGAGAGAGAAAATGATACTCTCTAGGAATAAGCGTCATGATATTGATGTTTTAGTTGACGAAATTGAGATCGCGGAATTCTCGGCAGATAAAAATGCTACAGAAGAGAGGTTCGGTGAAGATCTGGAGGTGGCTTTAAGTGAAGCCGAGGGGTTGGTTCGGGTTATCATTTCCGATAAGCAAAATAATACAAAAGAAGAATTTCTTCTCTCTTCCGAGTACTCCTGTCCTTATGACGGCTATTCTTATCCTGAGATAGAGCCACGGCTTTTCTCTTTCAATTCTCCTTATGGAGCATGTCCCAGATGCAAGGGTACGGGTTCCAAGTATTTTTTCAGTAAAACAAAATGTCCTGAATGTAACGGGGCCAGACTAAGACCCGAAGCGTTAAATGTTTTTGTGGGAGGGAAAAATATCTCGGAAATAACCGGATTGTCTATTAAGGATTGTATGGAATTTTTCACCAATTTGGAACTTTCCGAAAGGGAGAAAGAGATATCGCGGGTTGTCATAAGAGAGATAATGTCTCGTCTGGAGTTCATGAATAATGTTGGTATTGAGTATCTGACTTTGGACAGAAATGCCGGCACGATCTCCGGTGGTGAGGCACAGAGAATAAGGCTTGCTTCCCAGCTCGGTGCCGGATTAGTCGGAGCGCTTTATGTCTTAGATGAGCCGACCATAGGTCTCCATCCTCGTGATAATGACAGACTGGTAAAAACTTTGCATCGTTTGCGGGATCTAGGTAACACTATAATTGTTGTTGAACATGATGAGGAGACGATATTCTCTTCCGATTATTTAGTTGATATAGGACCTGGGCCCGGTATTCATGGAGGGGAGGTGGTTGTTGACGGTTATTTGGACGAACTTCTCTCTGAAGATCTCACTCATAATTCTTTAACTCTTGAGTATATCAGAGGGGAAAAACAGATACCTCTTCCAGGTTTTAGAAGAAATACTCCGGCCGGGAAGTTGGTTATAAGAGGTGGCAATGTTTTCAATATTAAAAATATGAATGTGGAAGTACCACTTGGACGTTTTTGCGTAGTTACGGGAGTATCGGGATCGGGTAAATCCTCTTTCGTGTACGAGATATTGCATAGAAATCTAAAGGCTCGACTGAATAAGCGTTACAGGTCTCCTGATATATATAACTGTGATAAATTTTCCGGGACGGAGTATCTAAGTAGAGAGATATCAATAGACCAGTCTCCAATAGGTAGGACACCGCGCTCTAATCCCGCCACTTATACCGGCGCCTTTACATTTATAAGGGAGCTTTTTGCCGAAACGGCCGAGGCAAGAATAAGGGGATGGAAGCCGGGACGCTTTTCTTTTAACGTAAAAGGTGGACGCTGTGAGACCTGTAAAGGAAAAGGTGTAATAGAAGTGGAAATGCACTTCTTGCCCACGGTTTATGTTCCTTGCGATGTTTGTAGAGGGAAAAGATTCATGAAGGAAACACTGGAGGTGAAGTATAAGAATAAAAATATATACGAAGTATTGGAGATGACCGTGGAGGAGGCTTTGGAGTTTTTTGAAGACATTCCTGCCATATATGACAGGCTAAAGACCTTGGATGATGTTGGTTTGGGGTACTTAAGACTTGGACAGTCCGCTACCACATTGTCCGGAGGAGAGGCGCAGAGGGTTAAGATCTCCTCGGAGCTCTTCAGACAGCATATCCAAAAGACAGTTTATATTTTAGATGAACCGACTATCGGGTTGCACTACGAAGATGTCGCTCAGCTTATAAAAGTATTGCAAAGGCTTGTAGATAAGGGAAATACCGTTGTGGTAATAGAGCATAATTTGGATCTTATAAAATGCGCGGATTATGTTATAGATATAGGGCCGGATGGGGGAGATAAAGGAGGTAAGATCGTGGCCAAGGGAACTCCCGAACAGGTGGCGCAAAATAAAGATTCTTATACCGGATATTACTTGAAGCCCAAACTTAAAACAAAAAAAAAAGAAAGATAAGTAAATAGGACCTCTTAAATACAA
>JBNJEF010000018.1:0-13189 GCA_051745565.1 Patescibacteria group bacterium
TTCTTCTCCTTTTTCTCCTCTTTCTATGATAGCTATGCCGAGTCTTTCGTAGCCCGGATCTATTCCTATGATCTTCGTTTTATGAAGCATTATTATATGTTGCTAGAACGTCATCGTTATCTTCCAGGTCGTTTATAACTGCTGACATTTTTTCTTTGCCTTTTTCAGATATATCTATAGAATTTATTACTTCATAACCGTCTTCTTTCTTTTCAAACGCCCAAGCAGCCGAACCGGGTTGGGCCATTTCCATTTGATGTTTGGAAAGAGTACTTTTTATTTCTGCCGATGTTCTGTTTCTGTTATCTGTTAATCCTTCTATTATAATAGCCACACCTTCCGGTCCGTAAGTTTCGTATATGACTGTTTCCATACCATCGGATCCGGTCTGTTGTGCCTTTTTTATAGCTCTTTCTATGGCGTCATTGGGCATATTTACTGATTTAGCTTGCTCTATTGCTTTTTTCACTCCGGCGCTTTCTCTGTCTCCTCCTGCCTTTTTAACCTCTGTGGTTATAAGTTTGGAAAGTTTAGAGAACTGTTTACTTTTTTGAGCATCGCTAGCTGCCTTTTTGTGTTTAACTTTAGACCATTTGTTGTGTCCTGACATATTTATATTTTTTTAAAATAAACTGTTATCTTCTTTTTTACTTCCAAGGTGTTCATAGGCCTTGGGGGTGACAACTCTTCCTCTAGGTGTTCTCTCAAGTAGGCCTAACTGTATAAGATAAGGCTCATTATATTCTTCAAGAGTTCCTTGATCTTCCGATAAAGAAGCTGCGATAGTGTTCAACCCAACCGGTCCGCCGTTAAAGTTATCAATAACAGTTTCAAGCATCAACCTGTCTGCTTTGGTTAAGCCTAGTCCGTCAACACCCAAAAGAGAAAATACCTTTTCGGTGGTGTCTTTATCTATAATATTTTTTTTATTTATTTGCGCCAGATCTCTACATCTTTTTAATAAGTAGTTCGCGGATCTTGGTGTAAAACGGCTTCTTACCGCTATTTCTTTTATACTTTCTTTTTCTATTTCTATATTTAATACTTTAGAAGATCTTTTCAGTATCTCTCCTATTTCTTCTTCCGTATAGAATTCCAGTTTAAAAACGCCACCGGAGAAACGGCTCCTGAGAGGGGAGGAGATCAATGATATTCTTGTTGTGGCCGCTATAAGAGTAAAAGGAGGCAGTTCCAACTGTATGGTTCTAGCGGAAGGACCCTTGCCTATTATTATATCCAAGAAACCTGATTCCATTGCCGGATAGAGTACTTCCTCCACACTTTTGTTTAATCTGTGTACTTCGTCTATGAAAAGTATATCTCTCGGAGAAAGGTTGGTTATAACGGAAGCAAGATCTCCCACTTTTTCAATAGCAGGACCGGAGGTTATTTTTATTTGATTACCTGTCTCTTTTGCTATTAAATGCGTTAAGGTTGTTTTTCCAAGACCCGGCGGACCGTAAAAAAGAAGATGTTCGGGTGACTGATCTCTCTCGGCGGCCGCTTTTATAAGAATGGACAGGTTCTCTTTTATTGCTTCTTGGCCTATATAATCATCCCACTTCTCTGGTCTTAGTGTTGAATCCAATGACTGGCCTTTATCTGTGCTCAGGTTATTATTTTTTCTTGACATGGTTATTTTAATGTGATATTCTTTAAATATTGACAAAAAAGCTAATATGTTTTGTCAATTTTGATGATCATTCAAAAAAGAATATCATAATTCCGAAAATTACATCTCCAAGCAATTCTTTTAATGGCACGGTTTCATCCGAGGACATCCTGGAGTGATCTGGGGTTATCCTTAGGGTGTTACCTAAAGCTAAATCTCTTGCTTGGAGATGTAAGATTCGGAAAAAGAAGAACACTTCATTTATTATTACTTAAACAGATAATATCTGCAAACTTAAGATCATTGAAGAGCCACTATTCCGGATATTTCCTTAAAAGAAGTTATTCCCTCAAGTACTTTAAGAACACAGTCCTGTCTCATATCGGGTATACCTTGTCCTCTGGCCGCTTTTTTAATATCTCTCTCGCTGGGGTTATTTATAACAACTTTTTCAATATTCTCATCCATTCTAATGGCTTCAAAAACCCCGGTTCTACCTTTATACCCCATTCCATGACACTTTTCACATCCTACCGGGTCAAAAACATTGGCGTCTTCCAGTATTTCCAGGATCAACCTGTATCCTAGGGGTTCAAGTATTGAATGAAATATCTCTTTTTCATTTCTTTCTATTTTTCTTTCCCTTTTACATTCAGGGCATAGTTTTCTTACTAATCTTTGAGCCATAGATAAATTAACGGCCGAACTTAATGTTTTATCATTAATACCTAGATCTATAAGTCGGGGAAATGTTCCTGCTGCGTTATTCGTGTGCAAGGTGGAGAAAACCAAGTGCCCCGTTAATGCGGCGTTAACCGCAATTTCTGCCGTTTCTTCATCTCTTATCTCTCCCACCATTATAACATCCGGGTCCTGTCTTAATGCGGAACGAAGCCCTTCCGAGAAGGTATATCCTTTTTTGCTGTTGGTTTGAGTTTGAACAATGCCTTCAAGATGGTATTCAACCGGATTTTCAATGGTCAGTATCTTTTTCTCCGGATCATATATTTTTTTCAAAGAAGCATATAAAGTTGTGGTCTTTCCTGATCCTGTAGGACCGGTGGTAAGTATCATTCCGTTGGGTTTGTGGATCTCTTCCAGGAAAACATTGAACATTCTATTTCTCATCCCCATTCCCTCAAGGGGAACGTTTATGTTATCCGGATCAAGTATTCGCAATACAATGGATTCTCCATATGAACCCGGAATGATAGAGGTTCTCATTTCTATGCTTTTTTGGCTTATTTTAATACTGAATCTTCCGTCTTGAGCTTCATTTGCGACATTAAGTTTTAATCCGGACAAAAGTTTTACCCGGGAAAGTATTTTTGAGTAAATTTTAGGGGGGATAAATGATATGTCTATCAATGAACCATCTATTCGGTACCTTAACCTAAGGTCGTTTTCTTTTGGTTCAAAGTGAATATCAGAGGCTCCCAAGGAAAGGGCGCCGGCTAATACCAATTCCAATATGGAAGATGTGTCAGCGAAACTTTTTCCACCGGTCATTTCTTTAACTTGTTCTTTTATATCTTCGGTTTTTTTTAACTGTTTTCTGTATTTTGATATGGATTCTTCCGATATATCAAAAGATCCCGCCTCTTTTTCTTTTATGTACTTTATGTCCTCATAAATTTTCCAGGCATATTCAAGACTTTTTTCCGAGACCACGAATATCTCGGGTTTAAATCCTCTATCTTTAAGGTCTTTTATTATTTCACGTGTTTTTTCATATTTCGGAGAGAGAACAGCTATTTTGATATTTTTGTTTACTTTGTCAAAAACGACGAGATGACCCTCTCGCGCCTCTTCTTCCGGGATCAGGGATACCGCTCTATTTTTTATGAAAACCGTTGACAGATCGGCGTAACTGAGTCCGTTTTTATCCGCCAACCTTTTAGCCAAGTGTTCTTGTTCGCGAGTTCTGAAACTGTCTAATTTATCTTCTCTCGCTTCTTTATCAAAATTGTTCATAGTTTAATTTTAACAGTTTTTCTTTATTTATATAAGAGCTGAATTAATTTTCTCGGGAATACCCTATGGGGCAAGGTTTTGTTACAATAAAGAGATGGAAATAGTTACCGAAAGCGAAGAAGAGACCAGGGAGGCCGCAAAAGAGATACTCGGGAAGATAATAAACGGACAAACTCGCCATAAAGCTACCGTCCTCGCTCTTTTTGGAGATCTTGGAAGCGGGAAAACCGTTTTTGTAAAAGGAATATCTGAGGCCCTGGGGATTAAAGAAAGAGTGGTTAGTCCTACTTTTATTATTGAAAGACGTTATTCTGTTAATTATGAGAGATTTTCATTGCTCATCCATATTGATGCTTATAGACTTGAAAAAGGAGACGATCTAAGCGCGCTTAACTGGCGACAGGAACTGGAAAAGAAAGATCGGATAGTATGTTTGGAGTGGCCCGAGAATGTAAAAGAAGAACTACCCCGCGATATTTTCAGTGTATACTTCAGTGCACTTTCCAAAGAGAGGCGCTTAATAACATACAAAGATGGCCAAAAAAGAAAAAAATAATAAAAAAACTCTCGTTCTTCTTGATGCGCACGCGATAATCCATAGAGCATATCACGCTCTCCCCGGCTTTTCTTCTTCCAAGGGAGAGCCCACCGGCGCGCTCTATGGTCTCGTTAATATGATATTAAAAACCGTTAACGATATTGATCCCGATTTTATGGTTGCTTGTTTTGATGTCCCCGAGCCGACTTACCGACATGAAGCATACGAAGATTACAAGGCCGGAAGAGGCAAGGCGGATGAATCACTTATAATTCAGCTAAAGAGAGCCAAGGACGTATTCAATGCTTTCGGTATTGATATATACGAAGCCCCCGGTTTTGAAGCTGATGATGTTATTGGAACGATCGCCAAAGAAACTGAAAAAAATAAAGATCTATCCGTAGTGATAGCTTCCGGGGATATGGATACCTTACAGTTAGTGGAAAATGAAAGAGTTAGAGTTCTAACTCTAAGAAAAGGAATAAATGAAACCGCTTTATATAATGAAAAAGCTGTATATGAAAGATTCGGCTTTTCTCCCAAGTTGTTACCCGATTTTAAGGGATTAAGAGGAGACCCGTCTGATAATATACCGGGGGTGCGAGGTATAGGAGAAAAAACGGCCGAAAAGTTAATAAAAGCTTTTGGTACTCTTGAAAATATACTTGAGAAAGTTGAGTCTGATCCCGATCTGATGAAAAAAGAAGGTATAAAAGAGAGAATCGTTGAACTTCTCAGGAACAACAGCGAAGAAGCAAAATTCTCTAAAATGCTTGCCACTATAAGAACCGATGCTCCTATTGATTTTTCTTTACCACAAAAGAGCTGGAAAGATAAAATAGATTCTGATAGCGTCACATCTATGTTTTCCGAGTTAGAATTCAGGAGCCTTGTAGAGCGTTTTAGAAAAACGGTTGGTCTTGAGAAGAAAAAGGGGAGTAAAAAGAAAGAGATAAGTAAAGATAAGAAAAGAGAGTTGGCGGTCGCAACATGGCTTCTTAACTCAGAGATCACACAGCCCAAAGAAGAAGACATTACCAATTTCTTTAATTGCCATGATCTATCCGAGGCTTATGATATCGCCATGAGATCACTGAAAGATAAGGGTTTGAAAGAGGTTTTTGAAAAAGTGGAAAAACCTTTTATTCCGGTAATAGATAAAATGCGAGGGCATGGTATAACCATTGATACCGAAGTATTAAGAAATATAAAAAAAGAATACGAAAAAGAATTGAAAGAAGAAGAAAAAAAGATATGGAAACAAGCCGGTAAGGAGTTCAATATAAACTCCCCGGTTCAGTTGGGCGAAGTCCTTTTTAAGGATCTGGGTCTTTCCATTAAAAATCATAAAAAAACCTCCACCGGTGCCAAATCAACAAAAGAGTCGGAGCTTGTTAAGTTAAAAGACGAGCACCCTATCGTTGAAGAAATACTAAATTACAGGGAAATAGCAAAGATACTTTCTACCTATGTTGACCCTGTTCTTTCTATGGTGGATAAGAATGGCAAACTATATGCCGAATTTGTACAGACCGGAACAACAACCGGAAGAATATCCTCAAATAATCCCAATTTACAGAATATTCCCGTAAGTTCTGAAAAGGGAAGAAGAATTCGTGAGGCTTTTGTCGCGATGGATGGTCACACCTTAGTGGCTTTTGATTATTCTCAAATAGAACTTCGTGTCGCTGCTCTTCTCTCGGGAGACGAAAAACTACTCTCGGTTTTTAATGCAGGTGGTGATATTCACTCTGCGGTAGCCGCTGAAGTTTTCGGTGTTTCGGAAGAGGAAATAGATAGGGAAATGAGACGCAAGGCCAAGGTCATAAACTTCGGCATACTTTACGGAATGGGGGTGAATGCTCTGAAGCAAAATTTGGGGACATCCCAAGCGGAGGCGCGTCAGTTCTTGGATAAGTACTTTGAGAGATTTTCCACTCTTTCTTCTTATATTGAAAAGATAAAAGAGAGCGCTCACGAAAAGGGTTACACCACCACCCTTTATGGCCGGCGCCGATATGTGGCCGGATTGAACTCTCCCGTACCTTACATCAGAGCCGCGGCTGAGAGGGCGGCCGTAAACGCCCCTATACAGGGTACGGCGGCAGATATTATCAAAAGAGCGGCCGTCTTGATAAACGATCTTTTGGAAAAAGAAAAGAAAAGCGATAAAGCCTTTCCCATTATTCAGGTTCATGACGAGCTCATATTTGAGGTTGGTGATCAATTTTTGCTCGAATTCATACCTTCAGTAAAAAGAATAATGGAATCTTTCTTAGAAGAAGAAGGTCGCTCAAGTGTTCCTTTTAAGGTTGACGTTAAAACCGGAAAAAGCTGGGGTAAAATGGAGAAAAAGACCTAATATGATAATATATTTATACGGTAACGCTTTTGAAAAGCGAAGAAGGAAACTGAAAAAACTTTTGAGTGATCTTAAAAAGAAGCGCTCTAAGTCAGAGGTTTTTTTTGTTAATGAAGAAACTTTTGGCGTTGATCATATGGACGGTTTGCTTTATGGTAGAGGTCTGTTTGAGGAAAAACACATCATCGTTTTAACGGGTATTTTCAGGGACGAGGATGCCAAGAAATATATTTTAAAGAAATTACCGGATATGGAAAGCTCCGGACACGTTTTCTTTTTGGTGGAGGACTTTTTAACACACTCTCAGCATAAAAAGATACTGGACAGCTCTTATTTTTCCGAAGGTTTCCAACAAGGGGAGGTGAAAGAAGACGCTTTTAATATCTTTGCTTTAACCGATGCCATAGGTGAGAGAAAAGGACCCGTTGCCTGGAAGATATTCAATACGGCAATATTCAAGGGCAAAAGCCCGGAAGAGATACATGGTATTATCTTTTGGATGATAAAAAGCATACAAGCTGCTAAAATATCAAAAACAGCTAAAGAAGCGGGAATGAAACCTTATCCTTTCAATAAAAGCCAAAAATTCTCCGGTAACTACTCTTCCGAAGAACTTATGAGTATCTCGGAATCTCTTATATGTGCATTAGAGAAAGAAAGAAAAGGTAAACTGCCTTTACGTTTTTCCCTTGAGAGTATAATACTTTCTCTTTGATCATTAGCGATATATTTTTGTCCGCCCACCAGGGTTCGAACCTGGGACCACCGGCTTAAAAGGCCGTTGCTCTACCAGCTGAGCTATGGGCGGTTTGTGTTGATAAATGCAAAAAACAGAAGTATTCTGTTCAAGAACAATATCAAAACTATTATGATAAGTCAAAAACAAAAAGAGCTCAAAAAGTTGTATTTGATATTGCATAATATAAGAAGTGTCCATAATGTCGGGTCTATTTTTCGTACCTCGGATGCAGCCGGTGTCAGTAAGATATTCTTAACCGGTTATACTCCCAGGCCTGTAGATAGATTCAATAAAAAAAGAAAAGATCTCTCCAAAGTAGCCCTTGGGGCGGAAAAAACCGTTTCCTGGGAGGGTTATGCAAGCCACTCGGCTATTATTGATAAATTAAAAAAGGAGGGTTTTGATATAGTGGCGTTGGAGCAGTCTGATAGATCAATAGATTATAAAAGTTATGACTATCGTAATAAAACCGCTTTACTTGTCGGCAATGAAGTAAAAGGACTTTCTTCGCGTACCTTATCCAAAGTTGATAATATTATAGAGATACCAATGAAAGGGGAGAAGGAATCTTTAAATGTTTCGGTTGCTTGCGGAGTTGCTCTTTTTCGTATAATGGGATCGTAGGTTATTTTTTATCCGGTAAAACTTTTTCCGAAAGACCTTTCGGTTTATAAAGTATCTGATGCCGATCACAGTAATAGGAGCCACGTCCACCTATTACGGTGCGTTTTATTTCACCTTTACACCCACGATATGAACACCTCTCTCCCTTTTTTCGGTAAACCTTGTGATTGTAATGGTAGGAGCCCTTTTCTCCGTTAGGGAGTCGGTAATCTGAAACCGAGTCTCCTTTAAGGTTTATACCTTCTCTTAATATGAACTTCATAGAATCGTATATACTGTATAAAGTTTTCCTTGGCAATGAAACCACCCTGCTCTCAGGGTGCGTTTTTGCTCGCCAGAGTAATTCATCAGAATAGATATTCCCGACACCGGATATGATCTTCTGATCCAGAAGCACCTGTTTGATGCTCTTTTGGGAGGCGTGAGGAAGACGATTCAGAAATGAGCTGAAAGTGAAAGATCTGTCCAGGGGGTCCGGTCCCAGGCAAGTTATCGCCCTGGGAGGGGAGCTGTTTTCATAAACAAAAACCGTTGCGAATTTTCTTGCGTCGGATAGAACCAGATGCTTTCCGTTTGATAGAGAAAAAACTAAATGAATGAACCTGTTAAAAGGATCTTCACTCAAAGGCCCCTTTTCTTTAGTTGCCCATTCACCGAAGATCCTTTTATCTTCTTTGGTGGTCGTTTTATAATATTTACCGTAAAGAAAATGCCCAGTCATTTTCATATGAGTTAAGATGGTCAGATCACCGGAGAGGTGAATGAGAACGTTTTTGCCTTTTCTTGTTACGTTAACGATCTCTCTATTTATTACTACTCTTCTGAGATCTTTAAAATAATTCCTGTCTTTTATACTCTTTTTCCCTTTATAGAATGCGGAATCATAATTACTCCATACGTCTTTTATTTTCAAGCCGACAACGCTTTTTTTTAAATACTCTACTGTGGTATGTACTTCCGGTAACTCTGGCATTTTATTTTAGTGCCCTGATATAAAAGAAGACACTTTAATTAAGACTCTGTTCTCAAGCTTTTAAGCTCTTCAATCGCGACTTTTACATCACTCCAAGGAGTTTTCTCTCCCCCGGGCCCCATTATGTAAGGGTCGGTGCCTTTGCCAGTTATTAATACGGAAACGTTTTCTCTTTCTTTTTTTGAAAGTTCCGTGGCTTTTCTGAAGGAAGCCCTTATAGCCTCTCTTCTGTCTATAATGGTTTCCGGTTTTTTTTCTTTTATGCCACTCTTTATTTCTTCTATTATCTTTTGCGGGTTTTCATCATAAGGGTCTTCATTGGTTAAGATAATATGTTCACAGTATTTATCGGCTATTTTGCCCATTTCCGGTCTTTTCCAAGTATCTCTCCCACCGCCTGCGGAGCCTAAAACGCAAACGGTTTTTTCTTTTTCAAATGTTTGATAGAGCATTTGCAGAGAATCCGGCGTGTGGGCGTAGTCCACATAAACACTAAATGGCTGGACATTGGATATCTTAACCTCTTCTACTCGTCCTTCTACTTTTTCTGTTAACGCTATGGCGCGCTTTGCCGATGAAGGAGGTATTCCCAGAGTTTCCGCCAAAGTTAAAACGGCGCAGATGTTGGATGCATTGAATTCGCCTCTCAGGGACGAAATAATGTGCTCTTGCTTATAAAGAAAAGATATACCGTTCCGGTTTTCTTTAAACCTTTCTATGTCATTTAAGGAGAAGGTGAGCTTCTTGTCGGCCTTTATGGAAAGAAAGTCCTCTGACTCTTTATCATCAGAGTTGGCTATAATGGTCTTTATGGGCTTTTTTGATCTCTCCAGAGCATGAGCCAAGGACATCTTGGCTTTTTTGTACTTTTCGTATGAGCCGTGTGATTCTATGTGCTCCGGAGACAGATTAAGGAAGATAAATGTATCCATATTAACAAAAGCATGTCTGTATTGTTTTGCGCCTTCCGATGTCATTTCCAAAACGGCATGAGTACAGCCCTTTTTTACCGCTTCGGCAAGAAAGCTTTGTATGAAAAACCTGCCTGGCATTGTCATTTTATGTTTGTTTTCCTTTATTTCGTTTCCTATGGAGAAACGGATGGTACTTGTAGAAGCGGTGTGGTAACCGGCTGTTTTTAAAACAGCCGAGGCTAATTCCACGGTAGTTGATTTCCCCTTTGTACCGGTTATCCCTATTATAAATATTTTGTTTGAAGGGAAACCGTATCTAACGGCTCCCAAAAAGGAGATAATAAAATGATAATAAGGACGTAAAAGATCCAGTAAGTTTTTGGGGATAATTTTTTTTATTATAAGCAGTGGTCTCATGATCCTAAATATTTTAAAGCTTCTTTTATTCGCTTTTCGGTTCCTTCGGTCTCGTCCGGTATTTTTGCCACAGCTTCTCTGGCTTCTTTAGAGGAGTACCCCAGACTGGTCAGAGCTTCATACACCTCCAGGTCAAACTTTTCCGAATGGGTATCTTCTTCTTGATCTGTGCCCAATTTTCCGCGAAGTTCCAGAATTATTTTTTCAGCATTCTTTTTCCCTATTCCTGCAACCTTGGTGAGAGTGGCTGTTTCTCCCGTTCTGACAGCACGTTTCAAAAGTTCAAGTGAAGCAATATCAAGAATGGACATAGCTGACTTTGGACCGATACCGGAGATGGTTATAAGGTGCTCAAAAAAGACAAGTTTTTCGGTTGATTCAAAACCGTAAAGATCAAGAGCGTTTTCTCTTACGGATAAATGTGTCCAAACCGACAGGCCGTCTCCTTCTTTTAGGCTGTCATAGAGTCCTTGTTCAAGATGGATCTTGTAACCGACTCCTCCCGTATCTAAGATAACTCGGGAGTTATCTTTATGCGATATTTTTCCTTTTAATTGACCGATCATAAATAAATACTTAACATCATATTAACGCAAATAACCTTTACTAGGAAGAAAAGCTCGTCGGGATTGATTTTTTTATTTTTCTACGTTATTATAGCTTGCGTTATGCCGAATACAGAAGGAGCAAAAAAAGCCCTAAGAGCCTCTAAAAGAAAGGCCGTTTTTAACTTGCGTCGGAAAGTGGCCATGAAAAAAGCGGTAAAGAAATTCAGAGAAATGATAAGGGATGGTAAAACGGATGAAGCCGAGAAAGAAATACCATCAGTTTACAAGGCTATTGATAAGGCTCAAAAGAGGGGAGTTATAAAGAAGAATACAGCTGACAGAAAGAAGTCCAGATTACTTTCTTTTCTCAATAAAGAAAAAGTAAAATAGACTATTTATTATAATATGAATGATACGGCTTCAGCTGAAACCGACATCAAACGTATCAACGCCCTTGTTTCCGGAAAGGTTCAAGGTGTTTTTTTTAGAGCTTATACTAAAAAAAGAGCTCAAGAAAAAGGTATTTCAGGTTGGGTCCGTAATTTGGAAGACGGAAGAGTTGAAGTGATCGCCGAGGGCTCTGAAAAGGCAATAGGGAGCCTCGTGGATTTTTTATGGGAAGGATCTCCCTCTTCTCAGGTTGATAATGTAAAAGTGGAGTGGCAAGAACCTGAAGGAGAGAGCGGTTTCCGCGTAAGATAGCTTAAGTATCAATTTTAATTAAAAGATCCTTATATCTTTTAGCAATGGCATAAGTTCAAGCAGTTGGCTTGCTACGCTCACACCTCGCTTTATTCGGTGCTCCCGTCAGGAATCGAACCTGAATCATCGGTTCCGCAAACCGACGTTTTATCCGTTAAACTACGGGAGCTTACAGGGTTTTGATTAACCTGTGATTTGCCAGTATACATATTTTAAATGATGTGGGCAATACGTATTTGATCTAAAAACCTATATATTCCATTATTTTTTGAAGTACAGGCTCATACATCTCTTCTTCTTTTAATTTCTCTTTTAGATGACCTCTGACCTCTTCTTCGTTTATATTCATTATCTCAACGCCTATAAGGGGAGACAGTTTCTTTTCTGATTTTAAAAGAAGTCTCGGTGGGTCATCTATTTTATTGATCCAAAAGCTTTTCAGGTTTTCATATTGGTAAAAGTAAGACCCGATGACCACTCCTTTCTCTGTTACAGAGGCTTCTATTTCTTTAGGGGGCACACTGGAGGCTAAAAGAAGAGCGAACATTGCTATTATTATGAGAATGGCAAATATAATATCGCCTAAAATTATTGATGCAACGGCCAAAGCAGTTCCTATTATCATTACGGAAGAGTACCATCCTCCGGGCTTTTTTCGAAAAGGATGTTCCCTTGTTTCCCATTTTACAATGGTCTCACCTCTGTCTTTTTTACTCATATGATAGTTTTATTTTACCATCAAATAATATAACCTAAAAACTAACCTGTCCCACTTAGGTGCTTTAACTATATAAAGTGTTAGGTAATGAGTACATTGATCGGTCTTGAGTTTTTCAAAGATAAATAAAAACTTTAACCCGATCACAGGAACCTTTTCGAGCCTGCGCGACGTGTTTTCAAGGAAAACACCACGCTCTTTTCTTGTTCGCTTACTCACTGCGGAGGGGACAGGACTCGAAGCTTACAGCTTCAGTGCAGGTTTTCATTATTTTGTCTCGTTCCTCGCAAAATAATAGAAGAACCTTTTCGAGTCCTTGCTCCCCCGCTCTTTAAAAAAGATCGGGGATGCGCAGCCCCCTCCTTGTTCGCTTGCCCACTACGGGCTACCTCGAGCTGGAACCGTGGCAGGTCTTGCCCTGCAAGGTATTTTCAAGCTTTTTTAGTGTAGCAACTTGAGGTTCTAACAGCAGCTTAAAGTAATTTGAATTTAATTATTTTTACAATCGTTTCCGGACCAACTGCATTTCCATAATATGTTCTATATGTCCTATACATTTCTTCTTCACTGAGAAATTTCTCATGCCCATCAAAATCTTTTTCTTCCAAATCACCCAGTTTTTTCTCATAAACATTAACCAACCCAGCCTTACCAAATACTTCCTTTGTATTCCAGTTAACCAAATCTACTTCGTCTCCTTCTGAAAGATTTTTATCGTCAAATAGACGCCAAGTGACATCTTTTTCACCAGATAAAACAAGTTTAGTTAAATGATCTCTAAATTTTAATGTTTTTCTTTCCATACTTCCTCGTGCTAGCTGTTAGATGCGGAGGGGACAGAACTCGAACATTACATGTTCAGTGCAGGTTTCCGCTCATCGTCTCCTAAGGTCGACTCTGAGCAGGAGAACCCTTTCGAGTCCGCGCGACGCGTTCTCTCCGAGAACACTGCGCCCCCTCCTTGTTCGCTTGCTCACTGCGGAGGGGACAGGACTCGAACCTGCAAGGGATTGCTCCCGGCGGTTTTCAAGACCGCTGCCTTACCAATTCGGCGCACCCCTCCTTTAC
>JBNJEF010000057.1:0-3021 GCA_051745565.1 Patescibacteria group bacterium
CTCAAACAAAGGTTTCAGGCAAAAATGGAAAAGATCAGAGAGGACGGTATCATTGATGAGGAAGCGGAAGATCTCAAACAACAGCTTCAACAAAAACAAGAAGAAATGACGCCTCTCCTGGAGAAGTACTTTACCAAGTGGGAGTTTTCGGAAAAGATCGAACGATAAGTATGTGATACAGATTCAAGAATTCTTAAGATCATGTCCAGAATCATTAGCGAAAGAGCATCTGTGGGATTTGACCGAAAACCTCAAATCATATTTAAAAAAAGGTCTAAAAACGTAAAATAATCAGACCTTTGCGACACTCCTTGTGGAGTTTGATAATTAATACCCATGTGAAGTCTTTCAGTAATATAATACTTTAAATATTTTTGATTATTTCTTTTAATTGGTTAATATTATCTATGTGTTCGTCTTGCATTGTGATATTCATACTTCAATTATGCAGGACCGACACTTTTTGCAAAATGAGCTCTTCGGGGCTCATTTTGCTTTGGACTCCGTACTCATTTGGGGCTCATTTTGTATTGTACAAGACTTTTTATATTCACTTTTTCTAATTTAGTGTAAAATATGTTTAATGTTCATAAAGCTTTTTTTAATTGCGTTTGTGGTCTTTCTGATAATTGATCTTATTTGGTTAGGAGTTATAGCTAGGGGTGTTTATGCTGAAGAAATAGGTTTTCTAATGAAAAAAGATGTAAACTGGCAGGCGGCTTTGATTTTCTATGTCATATTTGTCGCAGGTTTGGTTTTATTTGTTATTAATCCGGCGGTTGCTAGTGCATCCTTTTTGAACGCCTTGATCTTTGGGGCTGTTTTTGGATTAGTAACATACTCAACATATGATCTTACTAACCTCTCGGTTTTAAAAGATTGGCCCTTGAAGATAACTGTGATTGATATTATCTGGGGAACAGTTTTGGCTTCATCGGTTTCGGTGGTGACTTACTATATTGCTATTAAGTTCTTGGTATGAGTTACTTTTTAACATTAGGCTTGGTCTTGTTTATTTACATGACCGTTTTTTATGTTATCTCTCTGTTAAGAAAAAGAAACGATATAGCTGATGTAGCTTGGGGGTTGGGGTTTGTTTTTCTGGCATGGGTCTCAATTTTTATATCTCAAAATTTTGGTACTGCTAGTTTTTTAGTGAGCATTTTGGTTACTATCTGGGGGCTGAGACTTTCTTACCATATATACAGGCGTTACAGAAAGAGTACCGAAGATCATCGTTACTTAAAATATAGAAATAACTGGGGAAAGTGGTTTTATATCCGTTCTTATCTGCAGATATATATTCTTCAAGGTTTTCTTCTTTTTGTTGTTGCCTCACCGGTTTTGATAATAAACAGATATTCCGGTGAATCAGTTAGCCTTTTGGTTTTTTTGGGTATACTAATATGGTTGATTGGATTTTTCTTTGAATCGGTTGGGGATGCGCAGCTTTCAAGATTCATCAACGATCCTAAAAACGGAGGGAAATTAATGATGAGTGGTCTTTGGAAATACACAAGACATCCCAACTATTTCGGAGAGGTGCTACAGTGGTGGGGGATCTGGGTTATGGCTACTCCTTTTTCTTATGGTTTTTGGAGTATCATTGGACCTTTAACCATCACTTTTTTGATACTAAAGGTTTCAGGTATTCCGATGCTGGAAGAGAAGATGGCCGAGCATCCGGACTTTGCGGAATATAAAAAAAGAGTTAGCATTTTTCTCCCGCTCCCACCTAAAAACTGATATTTTGATCAGGGTAAAATTATAAAAAAACTTTGGGAGTTAATGCACTTGATTTATTCGGTATTTAGTATTTAATAAATATAGCAGGTAACTCTTGCGGGTCGATTTTGTACGTCAATGGGGACGTTAAATGTTCATTAGTTTTAATGTTATTAATTTAATTTTAATGATATGAATAACAAATCTATATTATTAGTTCTTGCGTTGGTGGTCGCTTTAGGTGCCTTGATATTTGTTTTCGGTGGTGATACCGCCGAAGCCCCCACTGAGAGAAAGGATCATAAAGAGATTGGTACTATTTTCCTCGATAATTTTCTCGCTATTGCTCCTCCAGCGGAAGGTGATGAGGCTAAAGAAAATCTGAAGAGCGTTCTCTCAAACTCCGCTTTGGCTGAAATAGACGATGAGAATTTTAGTCGTGATGTAGCCCTTTTTGTTGGGGTTCAGGATATACCAGATAATGGTTATGAGGTTTTAGATGACGTAGAGAATGAAAGCGATGCATATATGAACGTAAGGTTCAATTACTCCGGAGAGTCAGTTTTACGAAGGATAGAGATGGTGGAAGAGGAAGGTAAATGGAAAGTTGATTCGGTAAGTGAGGCAAGTCAATCTGAAGAAGATCAATCGGAGAGCGACTTTAAAGAAACAGGTAATCTGGTAATTAATAATCCAGGTTATCCGGAGGATGTTTGGCATTTGGTTTACGAAAAACCCGGAGAGGTTGGTTTGAATGAAGCGCTTATTTTCGATGAAGATAGTGTCTGCATTTCTGAAGGTGAAGAAGATGTTTGTGATCCGGATATGCTAGAGAGTGGTATGAGAGTGGAGATCGAAGGTTTTAAAAGTGACGATGGGGTAGAGGTTCAGATACTGCGTCAGATCTAGTATTCTCTCAAGAGAAGATAAGATGAAATAAAAACCCTCAAAGAGGGTTTTTGTTTTCTTTTACGATCCTTTGATTAGCGACTCTTTTTCATATCATTTTTAGATACGAAAGTGAGGGCTTTCCCTTCTTTTCGGGCTCTGCCTGTTCTGCCGATGCGGTGTATATAATCCTCAAAGGTGTTAGGCAGATCGTAGTTTATAACATGAGAGACGCTGTCTATGTGAATACCTCTGGCTGCAACATCTGTTGCTACCAGTATGGATATCTGACCGTTCTTAAATCTATCCAGCGACCTTTTTCTTTGACTGTGTGTTTTGTTTCCGTGTATTGAATCAACCGAATAACCGGCAGCTTTCAACTGTTTGGTCATCTTCTCTACGCTGTGT
>JBNJEF010000019.1:0-12441 GCA_051745565.1 Patescibacteria group bacterium
ATGTTTCCATAACCCTGTTGTCTTTGTTTTAAGAGCAACTATTCCTGTCGATGTTGTCGATATCATCACTACAACAGGTACTGCCACTGAAACCGGAAAGAAAAAGGGGAGAAGCGCCATTGAGATAGTTGCCACCCCGAAACCTGTAAGTTCCGTTGCAATTCCGGCCAATATAAAGGTTATCAAAATAGCCGCTATTTCCATTTTGATAATTGTAACTCATAACTCTTTTTAGGTCTTGTTTATTCCCCGTAGCGGATATATTCGGGTAATTTATTGGAAATAAATAATATTTGTGTGATATTATCTTTCCACGTAAGGGCTCGTAGCTCAGTTGGTAGAGCGCCGCATTCGCATTGCGGAGGTCGGGGGTTCGACTCCCCCCGAGTCCACTGCTTCGCTAAAGCTACGCAGCGCACGCACTACTTCGCTAAAGCTGCGCGGGGTCTCACCACTTCCTTCGCTCAGCGCTTACTTCGTGCACGCACCGCGAAGCAAAAATACCGGCTATTAAAGCCGGTATTTTTGCGAAGTGGTGGAGATGGCGGGAATTGGCGTCAAGTTGCTAAGCTCATTTTTCGCAGGCTCAAAATTCGCTAAGCACTTCCTGCCCGGACTCGTCTGTCGCTCCAAGTATTCGCGACATGACTTCGTCTTTCAATCCCCGACGAAAGCCAAGCAGTTGGCTTTCTCCGCCTCCACAGACATTTTAAATAAGGAAAAACCGCTCTTAATTGAGCGGTTTTTCTATTCATTATGTCTGTGGAGATGGCGGGAATTGAACCCGCGTGTGAAAGGGAAGCCTTTATGAATCTACGTGGCGTAGTCTTTCTTTGATCACATATATGGTTAGAAGAAAGACAGAACTATCTCCATATATGTTCCTCTAATTTTCGCCAAAGAGGCGAGGAGTCTCTCTGACTAGCTCAAGGTTTGTGACACCTTGCTACGGTATTGAGCATCCCGTAGTAAGACGTCGCCTAGCTATTTAAGCGTGGGCGAAAGCAAAGTTGCCCTCAAAGTAAGGAGAGACAATGCTCTTTGCTTTTTGTGCTGTTTTGTTTGCACTTATTTTTTCCCGGAAGGGTAAGAAGATTCCGGGGTACTCCGCCACGCACATAAAGACAACTGCCTTCCATCGAGGCCTGTCATCCCCATTATTTTTTAAGGTTCATTCCATTCTTTGGCGCGCTTTAAGTTCTTGTTGGATATCCCTTTCCGTATCTTTTTTCTTTATATCTTCGCGTTTATCCTTTTTCTTTTTTCCGCGCGCTATGGCAATCTCAGCCTTTATGAATCTACCCTTAGAATACAACGATAAAGGTATTACTGTCAACGACTTTTCTCTTTCCTTAGTGAAGAGTAAGGCCAGTTCATCTTTAGAGAGGAGTAGTTTTCTGGGTCTGTAAGGGTCATAATCATCAGGTGTATTGGCCGGCTGGAAAGGGGGGATATAAGCGTTTACCAAAAAGGCCTCTCCTTCAGGTAGGGTAATGTAAGAACCGTCTAAAGATCCGTGTTTTGCTCTCAAAGATTTCACTTCAAAACCGGAAAGTTTTATGCCGGCTTCAAATGTTTCCATTGTTTCGTAGTTTAGATGTGCCTTTTTGTAGTTAAGCAGTTTCATAATGGCAATAATAGCAGATAAGAGGGTTATGAAACAGAGAAACCATTCAAAAAACGCGCAAAAAGAGAATATTTTTTTCTTTATTCTTTTCTCTTTTTGGGTTATTATGATTTCTGATACACTTTTTAAGCTATATGGAAAATAAAAAACAAAACAAAAATAAAGACAAAAAAGAAAACCGAAAAGACGGGGGTAAAAATAAACAGGATCAGGAAAAAGAAAAGCAAAACAAAAAGACAGATCCGCGAGGTAGCAAACCTCTTTCTTACATGGAAAAACTACAGCCCAAGAAGCTTTCTTTTTGGAACAACATGGCCACGGCCTTGCTCATCTTTTTGAGTTTACTTTTAATTTACTCTTTGCTTTTTGAGCATAAAGAAGAAATAGAGGAGATATCGCTTTCTCGTCTTGCTACAGATATCAGTGAAGGCGAAGTGGAGAGTGTAATAGTCCGCGGGCATGATGTAGAGGTGTATTACGAAGAGGGAGAGGAGAAAGAGACCAGAATAGAAGACAGGGTATCCTTGATAGATACGCTGGTTGATTACGGCGTTACTTCCGAAGAGCTCAGGGCGGTAGAAATAGAGGCCAAGAGACAAGACGGATTTTCTTACTGGCTCATGACCTTGGGTCCTTTCATTTTGCCCCTTTTCCTTCTACTTTTGATACTTTGGTTCTTGCTTCGTCAGGCCAAAGGTGCCGGTATGCAGGCGTTCTCTTTCGGTCAGTCAAAAGCGCGAGTAATATCACCGGATGATAAAGGCCAGAGAGTAACCTTTAAAGATGTAGCCGGAGCCAAGGAGGCCAAAGAGGAGTTAATGGAAATAGTTGACTTTTTAAAGAACCCCAAAAAGTTCATTAACATAGGCGCTCAGATACCAAAAGGAATTCTTCTAATGGGGGCCCCTGGTACAGGAAAGTGTGTTGTGGGTGATACGCTTGTTCTTACAAATAAGGGTGCAATGGAAATAAAGGATATTCCTACATATTACGCTGTTGATGAGAAAAACAAGGTTCATGGAGCGGTTTTACCTGCAGTTGATGTTGAAAAGACAGCCAATGTAAAGGCTCCGGCTTCTCATTGGTATGACCTGGGTATTCAGGATACATTCCGCGTACATTTGAAAAATGGTTTGGAGCTTGAAGGAACACCGGAGCATCCCGTTTTGGTAATGAATGAGAACGGTGAGCTTGTTTTCAAAGAGATATCTAAATTGCAAGTAGGGGATTACACGGCTGTGTCTTTTAAAAACGAAACTTTCGGAGATAGTAAAAAGATCGATGAGAGAACATCCTATATGATGGGTCTTTTGACAGGTGATGGTAATATGAGCCACTCGGGTAGAATTGGTTTTACGACAACGGATAAAGAGCTGGAAAAAGTCTTTACTTCTTTTGTTGAAACCTACGATGAAACTCTAAAGGTTAAAAGAGGTACCGACGGAATAACCCACATTGTCAGTTCGTGGAAGCTTAAAAAACATCTTTATGAGATGGGAATGTCATATCTTCTCTCTTATGACAAAGTGATCCCGCCTTCTGTATTGCAAGCTCCTAGAGAGGTTGTTGCCAATTTCTTGCGCGGTCTTTTTGATAGCGACGGATCTTTTGAGCGTTACGCTGTTACTTATTCAACTGTTAGTTTGAAACTGATTGATCAGGTATCGGCACTTCTCCTTAATTTCGGTATTATTCCGAAAAGAAGGATCAAGATGTCGGCTGATCAGGTCCGCCCCAGGCCTGTCTATGAAATTTCAATAACCGGAGAGTCTCTTGAGGTCTTTCAACAGAGCATAGGTTTCGGTCTCAAACGTAAACGAGATAAAGTTGAAGATTATCTGAAGGACCGTAATGTTGAAAATACCAATGTTGATCTTTTCCCTTATATCAGCGAAAAAGTTGAAGCCTGTTGGAGAGTGATGAGTGAGGAAGGTAAAAGTAAAGAGGGCATCTGTAAACTTATACATAAAGTTCGCTCCAGGAAAAGAATATCTCGCAGGTCGCTTAAAATGTTTGTCAAAGCATTTGAAGAGAGCGAATGTTATCATCCTGACTTTGAGTACCTGAAAAAACTCTCGGAGGCCAATATCTTTTTCTCTCCGGTTAAAGGTATTCAAGAAAGCCGGAATAGGGTTTACGACTTTACTGTTCCCGGAGTACATTCTTTTATTTCCAACGGTTTTGTTTCTCACAATACTTTACTTGGAAGGGCAGTAGCCGGTGAGGCCAGGGTTTCCTTTTTCTCTATTTCGGGATCGGAGTTTGTTGAGATGTTCGTGGGAGTGGGTGCTTCCAGAACAAGAGACCTTTTCAAAATGGCCAAGCAAGCGGCGCCGGCTATTATCTTTATAGATGAGATAGACGCTATTGGAAGAGTTAGGGGCACCGGTGTCGGAGGAGGAAATGATGAAAGAGAGCAGACGCTAAACCAGATACTTGTTGAGATGGACGGATTTGAGCCTAATGAGAAGATAATAATAATGGCGGCTACCAACAGGCCGGATGTTCTAGACCCTGCGCTTTTGCGCCCCGGAAGATTTGATCGTCGAGTGACGATAGATCTCCCTGACAGAAAAGATAGAGAGGCGATACTAAAAGTTCAAGCTAGGAAGAAGCCATTGGCTGATGACGTTGATTTCAGAGTTATTTCCGAGAGAACTCCTGGTTTTTCTGGGGCCGATCTCTACTCTCTTGTTAATGAGGCGGCAATCTTGACGGCAAGAGAGAACAGAAAGACCATTACCCAGTTTGATATGGTTAGATCCATTGAAAAGGTAATGCTCGGTCCCGAGAGAAGAAGCCATGTCCTCTCTGATCATGAAAAGAGGATAACCGCATATCATGAAGCGGGTCATGCTCTTACGGCATCAGTCTTAGCCTATGCCGATCCGGTTCATAAGATATCCATCATATCCAGAGGTAGAGCTGCTGGGTATACTTTGAAACTCCCGACCGAAGACAGAAGACTTCACTCAAAGAAGGAGTTCTTGGATGACATCGCCGTTTCATTCGGAGGGTATGTAACTGAGATGACCATCTTTGATGACCTTACCACCGGAGCATCAAATGACCTCCAGGTTGCTACCGCTCTTGCTAGGAATATGGTAACTCGTTATGGAATGTCAGAAGAGATAGGGCCTATATCCATGGAGGGATCCGATAGTCTATTGGCTCAAGAAAGAGGTCAGTTCCGTTCAGAGCATTCCGAGGAAACTCTCTCCAAGATAGATAAAGAAGTTTCCAAGATAATATCTAAACAGAAAGAGAGAGTTCAGGAAATAATAACTAAGCATAGAGATGCACTTGATGCCATAGCTGGTAAATTGATTGAGGTGGAAACATTAGAGCGAGCGGCTTACGAGGAGATACTTCGCGAGCACGGTATTGAACCGGAAAAGAAGGATCTTTATCCAACGGAAGACAAGGAAAAGGAAAGTAAGCATGAAGAGGGTGGTACGAATGATCAGAAAGATTAGTTCTAATTCCGTTAAGTATTTATAGTGGATCTCTTTTAAACCTCGTTTTTAACTAAAAAGCCTGTTTGATCAATTTAAAGCAGGCTTTTTAATTCAGGTTTTGATAAGATATTTTACGGTTTTCGGTCTCTTCTGAGCTTGAGATATTCGGACTTTTGCATTACTATTAATTTTGGTATTTTCAAAGGTTCGTTTATGGCCAGACGGAAAGATAAAGAAGAAGCGATCAAGCTTCGTAAAAAAGGATACAGCTATTCTCAGATAAAAGAAAAACTGGGAGTGAGCAAGAGCTCTTTGAGTGAATGGTTATCTGAGTATCCTCTTTCGGAAAAGAGAATAAAGGAGCTAAGGGACAGGAGTCCGAAAAGGATAGAGAACTTTCGTAATACGATGAGAAGAAAGAGGGAGAGAAAAATGGAAGAGGTCTATAAGGTTGCCAAAAAAGACATTGGCAAGTTAAGCAAAAGAGATATATTCATAGCCGGAATGTTTCTTTACTGGGGTGAGGGTTTAAAAACGGCAAGAACTTTGGTTTCAGTTTCTAATACGGACCCGGCCGTTTTAAGATTCTTTATAAAATGGCTTGAAGTTCTCGGAGTGAAAAAAGAAAGATTAAATGTTAAACTTCATTTATACAAGGATATGGATGAGGGCATTGAGAAAAGATTTTGGTCTAAAGAGATCGGTGTTCCTTTAAAACACTTTTCTGATTCTTACATAAAAGATTCAAAAGTATCAGGTATAACGTATAAGAATGGCTTTGGACACGGAACATGTAATGTTCGGGTTTACAACAGCGACTTGGAGAGATATATTATGATGAGTCTTAAGTTCATTCAAAACAGCAATAGCAAAAAAGAGCGCGTGTAGCTCAGTTGGTAGAGCGGTACTCTTATACAGTACTGGTCCCAGGTTCGAGTCCTGGCACGCGCACAGTATTAATCTATTTAAAAAAGAGGCATAGGATAAATTTTCAGGTTTTCGTGTGTTAATTTAGCCAGCGGGTTGAGTGGTGTTTAAAAGTTAGTATGAAAATCACATTGATAGCAAAAAATTACAACTATTGTAACAAGAACTTGGCTGAAGCGACAAAGAAAAATAGAGTTGAGTTAAATACCGTTGATTTTAAAAGTTTAGATGATGCTTTAAATATCAATGACTGGGGTGACGTTATCTTATGGAGAAGCTCAAGTTTAGATAATAAGAATGATAGACATACTCTATACGAATATCTAAGAAAAGACGATAAAATAATTTTTAATTTAGGACAGAGCAATAACCTGATAAGTAGTAAGTGTCATCAACAGAACAAAGTACGAGTTTATTGTGAAAGTAACGGCAATTCTCCGTTTGGGTATATAAACACTTTTAAATTTAGTTCGTTGGAAGAACTAAAGGAAAGTGAAGATCTAATGTTTCCTGTAATTGAGAAACCCGATAAGGGGGCACATGGTAAGGGGGTTGAGTTGGCAAAAGATGTTGACCAAATAGTTAATTGTGATGAAACTAAAATTTATCAAAATTTTATTCCCAACGACGGAGACTATAGAGTGATGTGCTTGGGGGGTACGGTTTTAGGAATAATAAAAAGAGTGGCCAAAAAAGGAGATTTCAGAAACAATATTTCTCAAGGAGGAGAGGCGTTTGTTGTGAATGATCCTGAGTTAATTGAAAAATTGACAGATATTTCTTTGCGAATTTCTAGCATATTTAATTTAAATTTTTGTGGTGTTGACATTATTTATGACAGAAGAGACGGTGAGTATAAGTTTTTGGAAGTAAACGATCTGGTGTGGTGGAAAGGTTTTTCCGGCGCCACCGGTATAGATGTAGGAGATAAAATTATCAAGCACTGCATTGACCTATATAACAGAGAAGAGATCGACACTGTAGAGTTGGTGCAAAGTTATTATGATAACAACTTCGATCATCTTTATAGTAAAAAATTTCATTTTGCCTCCAGGATGTATCTATTTTTTAAAGATTATAAATATAAAGATTACTTATTGGATCTGGAGAGAGAATATATAGGTATAAAGGAAAATGAAACAGAAGAAATTATCAGTAAAATATTAAAAGCCGATCATAGCAGTTCAGTTGAACACAGAAAAGAGAAGATATTAAGAGCCGAAGTAATTAAAAACTATCCTAACCTAAGAAAGTATAATCGCTTACTCTTCAAGTTCTTATTTGCCTTTAGTATTTACAACAAAAATATTTCTTCACAGATATTAAGATCAGTTGATATAGAGAATTTAACCGAATATTATAATACCTTATATTCAAATCCGGAACATCTTTGCAAACTATCAACTCCGGCTGTTAATTATATATACAATATTAATTATTTCTTGAAACATACAGGTCTTGATAATTCTTTTCAATTTGATCCGAGTTATTTAATCGATGTCGGAGTGAAGGAGTTTAATGGTAATAGGGAATTACAGAATAAATTTCATACTGAGCTCTATTACTATACACATCTAATAATTGGAGCTTCGGCTTTTTATTCTCAAAAAATCAATGAAAACAAAGGTGATTATATAAAGGCAATGCAGATCTGTGAAAAGATCATTCAAAGAAACTATTTTGATATAAAAATTGATAACAAAGTAGAGTTTTTGGTTTGTGCAAAACTATTAGATTATGAAACAGATCTGTTTGAGATCATCTACTCCGAATGCAAAAATTCTTTATCCGATGTTGGAAATTTTTTAGTAGATAAACACAACAGTACGGCTTTTTTAAAAAATAAAAATATTATGCAGTCGGAACACACTAACGTGTTGTTTTTAATGGCATTTAAAAATAGAAGCACCCCTTACCGGAGAGAGTACACTAAACTTCTGTCTCAAGTATCAGAGGAGTGAGTACTTACTAATTTGTATTTACAGATAAGGTTAAATAGGGAACCTTCTGACTTCAGTGTCTCTGAATTTTTATTAGAATTAAAACCTTAATAAGCTGTGGATCATCTGTTGAAAACCTCCGGATAAGTTCTATTCAAAATGCACGAATTGGTCTTTGTCCTCTATCTGTTTTTTTAAGTTCGGGAAACTTTTCATTTCCTCGTCTTTCTCTATTATATCTTGAGCTTCCTTTCGCGCCGCTTCTACCATCTTAATATTCTTTATGGCTTCCATTGCCATATCCGAAACCCCCCACTGTTTTTTTCCGTAAAGCTCGCCTGCGCCTCGCTGGGCCAAGTCAAACTCGGCTAGTTCAAAACCGTTCTTGGCTTTTTTCAGAGCCCTTAGTCTTTTGATACTTTTATCGCTTTCGGTGTCGGAGAATACGTAGCAGTATGATTGATGAGAACTTCGTAACACTCTCCCTCTCAGTTGATGGAGCTGAGCTAAGCCGAACCTCTCTGCGCTTTCAATAGCTATGACCGTTGCATTTTCAACATTAACTCCAACCTCTATAACTGAAGTTGAAACCAGTACATCTATTTCTCCTCCTGTAAATCTCTTCATCACTTCTTCCTTTTCCTTGGAAGACATCTTTCCGTGTAGTGCTTCTATGGAAAAATCCGGCAGAGCATTTTCTTTCAAGTATTCCACCTCTTCTTCCACCGATGCGACGTTCAAAGCATTCTCCTGATCGGGATCGGGTGCATTAATGCGAGGGCAGATGACATAGGCTTGCCTTCCTTTTTTCAACTCTTCTTTTATCTCTTTGAACATCTCTTCTCTTTGAGCCGGGGAGGCTATCTTTGTTATTACCTGTTTACGCCCCGCCGGCATTTCATCTATTAAGGTGAGATCCAAGTCGCCATATACTGTAAGGGCGAGAGTCCTGGGAATGGGGGTGGCGGTCATTGAAAGGAGGTGAGGTGTTATCTTATCTTTTCTTAATAGGTCTTGCCTTTGTATCATTCCGAATCGATGCTGTTCATCTATTATAACCAGTGCCAAGTTCTTGAATTTAACGGACTTCTGTATCAGAGAATGGGTGCCGATCAAAATCGGGATCTCACCGTTGGCGACCCAATCAAGGAGCTGTCTTCGGGAGATATTGGTAGAATCTTTCGGATCAACTTTGGAGGGGAACTTTCTACAACCACTTGAGGTTATGAGACCTACTTTTATATTTAAATGAGAGAAGTATTTAATGAAACCTTCAAACTGTTGTTGGGCCAGTATTTCGGTGGGTACCATGTAAGCAACTTGGAGATTTCCAAAGCTCTCTCTTTCTACCTTTCTATTTTTCCGGTCTTCTTCTTTCGGCGGACGTGTCATTACTGTCGCAAACGAAGCAACTGAAGCAACGGCGGTCTTGCCCGATCCGACGTCTCCTTCTAAGAGTCTGGACATGGGTGTTTCATTAGACATGTCCGCAAGTATTTCTTTCATGGCTCTCTCTTGCGCTTCAGTTGGAGAGAAGGGGAATCTTTTTATAAAAGAAGTCACCTCCCCTTCAGGGGGTGCTATGGAAAAGGAAGGATGTTTCTCTCGGCGTTTGCGTTCCAGTTGTTTTTTGAGCTGTATGAAAAATACCTCTTGAAAAGCAAAACGCTTGCGCGCCACTAAGGAGTCGTCCTGGCTTTTGGGATTATGGATGAATATAAGTGAAGACCTAAGTGATGGAAGACTGTACTTCTCCAAGACGTCCGAGGGTATGGGATCGGCGAACTGATCCAGTACTTCTTTGTTTATAAGTTCCTTTATCTTGTATCTAATGAAACGAGATGTAACACCTTTGCTTTCCGGATAAACCGGCTGTAAGAACTGTTCGGAAGCATCTTCAAAAAGGGAGTTTCCCACTCCGTGAGGTATTTTTGATACGATTGAAATTTCCGGATTTATGAAAAGAAGAGATCCGTTCTTACTCCTCTTTCCTTCTCCTTCAAGTTTAACCAGGGATCCTTCGGAGAACTTTTTAGCTATGTAGGGTTGATGAAACCATCTGATCTTTGCTTTAGCTGTGTCGTCCTCAATAACAGCGGTTGCCTCCGGTACGCCTCGCTTAAAGGTTTTACCGGTTTGGATGTTGGTGATCCTTCCGTAGAGAGTAACATTCTCTCTGTCGGAAACATCGCTTATGTATTTAATTGCGTAGACATCGCCGTAACGAGAAGGGAACAGATATAGAAGATCTCTGATTGTGTGGACTCCCAACTTTGTAAGACCTTTTTTCTGTTCCCTGCTTAAACGAAAGAGCTCTTCAAGTGGCGTTTCAGGTTCCATGTTGAAAATATACCACAACTTAGAGCAGTTACGCGTCTTATTTTATTAACTCTTGATATATCTGTGTCTATTGTTATTATAAAAACCGATTGTAATAGTCGGCTTATGAAGATTTCAAAAAGATCACAGTATGGACTAAGAGCTCTTTTAAGACTTACGCAAACTTCAGGTTACTGTCCTATGCATGAGATCGCCGAGAAGGAGGGTATATCAACCGACTATCTGGAGAAGATATTTTTTGATCTGGAGAAAGGTGGGATTATAAGATCAAAGAGGGGGGCCAACGGAGGTTACTCTCTGGCGATAGCTCCCGAAAGGATAAGCTTGAAAGACATACTTGAGGTCCTGGAGAAGAATTTTAACTTGGTTGAGTGTGTAGGCGAGAGATGCGACAGGGAGGATATCTGTCCGACGGCCTCGGTCTGGAAGAGGATCGATGAGAGTTTGAAGAGGAAGATGAATTCAGTAACCTTGAAGCATTTAAAAAAAGAAAATGAATAAAAAGATATACTTAGACAACGCCGCCACCACCCCCGTAGCCAAGGAGGTCTTGGAAGAGATGCTTCCATGTTTTAGTGAAAAGTACGGGAACAGTTCGTCACTTCACTCTTTCGGGAGAGAGGCTCAAGATGTTATAGAGAGAGCAAGAGAGCGGGTTGCCGACTTCTTATCCTGCCAAAAGGACGAGATCATCTTTACTGGCTCGGCAACGGAGGCCAACAACATTTTTATACAAGGAGTCTTGAGAGGAGTGGAGAATCCCCATGTCATAACTTCCGCCGTGGAACACGATGCGGTACTTCAAACTGTCAAAAACTCCGGCGCCGATCTTACGATCCTTTCGGTTGATAAAGAGGGTTTCGTAAATCCGGAAGATGTATTGAAAGAGATAAAAGAAGATACCGTGCTTGTATCAATAATGTATGCCAACAATGAGGTCGGGACCATTCAACCTATAAAAGAGATAGGTAAGCTAATCAAAAAAGAGAACAAGAGAAGAGAAAGAAAGATACTTTTTCACACCGATGCCGTTCAGGCTATCGGTTACCTATCGGCAGATGTTGAGGAGCTCGGAGTGGATGGGCTTACTTTAAGTGGGCATAAAATATACGGACCGAAAGGTATCGGAGTTCTTTATAAAAGGAATGATCTAAAACTGGAACCGCTCTTTTTCGGAGGCGGACAGGAAAGAGAACTAAGACCCGGAACACTTAACACTCCTTTGATAGTCGCAATGGGCAAAGCTGTGGAGCTTCTAAAAAGCGTAAATCGCAAAGAAGAGACCGAAAAGTTAAGAGATCATCTTATAGAAGAAGTTTTAAAAATTGAAGGCGCATCTCTTAATGGTCCAAAAGCAGGCAGGCTTTCTAATAATGCCAACTTCAGTTTCACCGGAGTAGAGGGGGAGAGCTTGGTGATGCTTTTGGATCAGAAGGGAATTGCAACCTCTACCGGCTCGGCATGCTCAAGTAAAACATTAGAGGCATCACATGTACTGAAAGCGATGAGTCTGCCTGACTTGGAAGCACACTCTTCTCTGAGAGTTTCTTTGGGAAGGAGTACAGAGAAAAAAGACATTAATGAGTTTTTAATAGAACTTAAAGAAGCAATTAAAAGATTAAGAGACATATCGGGAAGATGAATGACAAGTATTCACAAAAGGCAATGGATCATTTTTTAAGTCCCAAGAATATGGGAGTGATAGAAGATGCCGACGGAGTGGGGGAGGTCGGCAATCCCAGATGCGGAGACCTTATGACTGTTTATATAAAAGTGAAAGATGAAAAGATCGCGGATATGAAATTTAAGACCTTAGGGTGTGCCGCCGCCATTGCTACATCGGACATGGTCTGTGAGGTTGCCAAAGGCAAAACAGTTGATGAAGCGCTCAAGATCACCTTCCAAGATATTTTAGATGAGCTCGGATCTTTACCGGCCCCTAAGATCCATTGCGCTGATCTTGCCCAAAAGGGACTTAAAGCTGCGGTAGAGGATCACAGAGGCGGGAATAAAGAAGGATAAGGATTATAGAATTTATAACTTAAAAAATGGCACTAGAGTACCAAAATTAAGGTATACTCTAAAAAATGCCTTTAAAATATACACGATTAAGCAATCGCAAGCTCAAGCAAATCTCTCGCTACTTTTC
>JBNJEF010000058.1:0-2991 GCA_051745565.1 Patescibacteria group bacterium
TTTTTTCTACAAGCGGAATGAAAGGTAACAACATTTTAAACAGATCTCACGACAAGTTCAGAAAGATCTTGAAAGAGAAGGGCTTTGATGTAGAAGGTGATTTTAACTGTCCTGGTTATGATAGTTATAGCGTACTTAAACTGGTAGGCGGTATCCATAAGGGAAGACCCGGACAAAAGGATCTGGAGAAAGCGAGAGAGTTTGCGGAGTCTATTAAAGCTGAGATCGGATAGAGAAGTACTACGTTTTGTCTGATATTTCACTTATAACTACTTTCGCGTTTATTTGGATTACTCTGGCTACATGGAAGAAGAAGTCGTAAATTATTTGGATATATTATCTGCTAAGTTCAAGAATGTGGGGAATCCCGATAGACCGCTTGATGAAAAGGAATGGGATTATCTTGTTGGAATTGTTGATGATTCACATGAGATAATGGTAGAGATAGTGGCTGATAACCGAAGGCTGGATATTGAAAGAGTAAGATCGGTATCTGATGGTAAAACAATACTGGGTGGAGATGTCCTAGAGGAGGGCTTGATCGATAGGGTAGGAGGACTTAGCGAAGCTTTGGAAGATATGGATAAAGGTATGAAGGATGCTTGCGAGCTTTATTATGCCATTTGATATATGGAGTAAGGAGAGTAAAAACGAGATATGGGAAAAGAAGAGATAAGAATAGATAGATCAACTCCGGAGGATGCTCGCGGGATAACCGAGGTTTTTTACAGGGCATGGCTTAACACATACCCTAACGAAGAGCACGGTATAACGGTTGATGATGTTGAAGATAAGTTTAAGGATTCATTTACAGAGGAAGCAATTGTAAAAAGGGAGGAGGCGATAAGAAATGTTAAGGATAACGAGAAAAGATTTACTCTAAAAGACGGCGAAAGGGTGGTCGGTGCGATTCAGGTTGTTATAAAGTCTGATAGGAATGTACTCGGAGCTATATATATTTTACCCGAGTATCAAAGAACGGGCCTGGGTCTTTTACTGTGGGAGGAGGCTAAGAAAAATCTGGATCCTAAAAAAAGAACAACGGTGGAGGTTGCCTCCTATAACACTAAAGCTATCAACTTTTATAAAAAATTAGGCTTTAGAGAGACCGGCAAGGTGCGGTATGATGATAAGTATAAGGTGAAGAGCGGTAATATCATACCGACAACTGAGCTGGTGATGAGCGCTAGTGCTTGGTCACGTTGTTGCGGTATAATTAAATTCATTAGAAGATCATTTTAAAATTTATGTGTTCGGAAGGACCAAGTTTTGAAAATATTGATCCCGTACGGGTGGAAAAGGAAGAAAGATGGAAAAATGAGCTTTCAATGATGGATGAAGTAGTTGATGAGAGAGGTCTTGGAATAGATGGCGAGGTTAAAGAAACAGTGGTCGCTTTTAACATGCATGGTTTAGAAACAACCGGTTCTTGCGAGGGGCATCTGGAAGAAGATGAGCCGGGGTTTCACTATCCTTGGATACATATATCTACCCCGGAGCCGAAAGAACTGGAAGAAACTGAAGGGGAAGAAAGAGAGCGACTGGAAAGGAATGGAGGATTGAGAATTTAAAACAGAAAGCGAAACTGATTTCTTACCTGGAAGAGTTTTATAAAAACAGAGAGATACCGATTGATGCAGGTTTATCTTTTAGCAATATAGGTAGATTTGGAGAATTTAGGGTGCAAAGTTTGGGTGGGGATGTTATGGAGATTCTTTCTCCCGAAGAACGGCGTCAAAAAAGAGATTTATACTTAAAAGAAATGAAGGACTTTACTCAGTTTTTGAAGGAAAGATATTTTGAAGAATAGTTTTTGTAAATGATTTTATGTTAATCTATAATATATATGGAAAATTATGAGAAAAGAACAAAGGGAGAGGAGATAGTATCTCAAATATTCAACAGTCAGAAAGATTTCAGAGAAAGCTTAAAAGGTGCTTTGGAGTGGAGTAGGAATGGCGGTCCTGAGGTTGGAAGCTCTTCATTTATAAAAGCGGTTGTGGGTAATATCAAGATGGAAGGAGATGACTATAACTCCATAAAAAAAGAGATACATAAGGAGGTGGGGAGAATAGAAAAGGAAAATACAGAGAAGGAAAAGAAACTTTTAGTTCAGGATCTGGATGAAGGAGGAAAGACCTTCTCAAAAGAGGATATGAAAAAAATGGTTGATAGTTCCAGAAAACAGATGTTAAGGGAAAATAAAAGAGCAGGAGAGGAGCCGGATATGAACGAGCTATATCCTCATGGTCAAAGATGATCAGGATCTATAGATTCTTTATATCTTTTATTATCTCGGGAAATTTTGATTGATTGAAGTGACCTCTTTTTTTGAATTTCCTGAGCGTGGCTTCAGGTAGGGCTTCACCGTATTTTTCCAAATGAGAATAAGGGACCACTCTGTCGTCCTCGCTGTGATATATGAATATTTCGCCGGCTTGTTTTTTTAGTCCATTTAGCCTTTTAGGCAGAACAAAGCCTCCAAGCGATTCGTCCATTTCTTGGCTATCGTATGGAGGTGATATGAGCATAGTTGCTCTTATTTTCTTGGGAAATTCATTGACTGATAGGTACTTTACTAGGAATATGGCGCCGAGTGAGTGGCCGATAAGAATTACGTTTTTCTTAAGGAGGGGAGCAATTTTATTAAAAAGAGTCTCCCATTCCTTATATTTGGCATTCATAGGGTTAGGCATCTTAAGGAGGAGAACATCGTAGTTGGCTCCCAAATCATTCCTTAAATGGTCAGTCCATTTTGTCTTTCTGTATTTATCAAGATCTACATCCAAATTCTCTAAGAAAGATAAGTAATCTTTTTTAGTATCAAATGTTGTACCGCCGTGGATCATTGCTATTTGTTTTTTCATATTTTTAATTAAATATAGTTCACATATTATAATATATGTTCTTAAAATGAAACTTTTTTCACTTTTAAAGCTAATTTCACAATAATAAGTTTGACAAAAAAAATGAAGATGTTTTAATTTTAAT
>JBNJEF010000059.1:0-2937 GCA_051745565.1 Patescibacteria group bacterium
CCGATGCTGGAAGAGAAGATGGCCGAGCATCCGGACTTTGCGGAATATAAAAAAAGAGTTAGCATTTTTCTCCCGCTCCCACCTAAGAAATGATCTTTTGATCGGGTTAAAACCATTAAAAACTCTTGAGAGCTACTGTACTTGATTTTTTCGGTTTTTAGTATTTAATAAATATAGTCGGCAACTTTTGCGGGTCGAGCTTTTATGCCAATAGAGGCGTTAAATGTTCATTATTTTTAATGTTATTAACTTAATTTTAGACATATGAATAAAAGATCAATTTTATTAGTGGCATTAGCGGTGGTTGTATTGGGAGTTCTGGTTTCTGTTTTTGGAAAGGGTATAGCTGAAGCCCCCACTGAAGAGACACCTGCCGAGAGAAAGGACCATAAAGAAGTCGGTGCTATTTTCCTTGATAACTTTCTCGCCATTGCCCCTCCGGCTGAAGATAGTGATGCTCAAGGGAAACTGGAGAGTGTTCTTTCAAGCTCAGCTTTGGCCGAAATAGACGAGGATAATTTTAGTCGTGATGTAGCCCTTTTTGTAGGGGTTCAGGATATTCCCGATGAAGGTTACGAGGTTTTAGATGATGCTGAAAATGAAAGTGATGCATACATGAAAGTAAGGTTCAATTACTCCGGAGGCCCGGTTTTAAAGCGTATAGAGATGGTGGAGGAAGATGGGGTGTGGAAGGTTGATTCGGTTAGTGATGTAAATGAAAGTGAAGAAGAGCAAAGGGAGAGTAACTTTAAGGAAACCGGCAATCTTGTCATTAACAATCCCGGTTATCCGGAGGACGTTTGGTATTTGGTTTACGAAAAACCCGGAGAGGCTGGTTTGAACGAAGCATTGATCTTCACTGAAGGTAGTCTGTGCGTTTCTGAAAGTGAAGAAGAGGTTTGTGATACGGATATGCTAGAGAGTGGTATGAGAGTGGAGGTTGAAGGTTTTAAAGTTGATGATGGAGTGGAAGTGGAGGTACTGCATCAGATCTAGTATTCTCTCAAGAGAAGATAAGACAAAACAAAAACCCTCAAAGAGGGTTTTTGTTTTGCTCTTATGATCCTTTGATCAGCGACTCTTTTTCATATCATTTTTAGATATGAATGTAAGGGCTTTACCTTCTTTCTGGGCTCTACCGGTTCTGCCGATGCGGTGTATATAATCTTCAAAGGTGTTAGGAAGGTCGTAGTTAATAACATGGGAGACACTGTCTATGTGTATCCCTCTAGCGGCGACGTCCGTTGCTACCAGAATTGATACTTGCCCGTTTTTGAATTTATCCAGGGATCTTTTTCTTTGGTTGTGGGTTTTATTGCCGTGTATTGAGTCTGCCGAATAACCGGTAGCTTTCAGCTGTTTGGTCATCTTCTCTACGCTATGCTTCATGGCGCCAAATATTATAATTCTGCCCTTTTCTATACCTTTAAGAGTTTCTACCAGTTTTTCAAACTTATCCTCCGGAGAGAATATGACTATGTCTTGGTCTATGCTCTCCATAGTATCTTTTTTCTTCACTGATATTTCCACCGGATCCTTTAAGAAATCTCGAACAAGATCTTGTGCCGCTTTGGCCATGGTGGCCGAGAAGAGATGAGTCTCTCTTGAGTCCGGGGTTTTTGTTAGTATAGCCCTAATGTCGTTTATAAATCCCATATCAAGCATTCTGTCCGCCTCATCCAAGATAACGGTTGATATATATTCAGGTTTTAGCTTGGATCTGTTTATAAGGTCAAGTAAGCGCCCCGGAGTTCCTATTATGAAGTTCGGCCTCTGTTGAAGTTTGGATATCTGTAATCCGATAGATGTTCCGCCTACACAGAGAACGGAGCTGAGTTTGGATCCATGGCTTAATGACTTGAATTCGGCTTCTATCTGAGCGGCCAGTTCTCTTGTTGGTGTGATTATGAGGGTCTGCTTTTTTCTATCATTGATACTTTTTTCCAAAAGAGGCAAAAGGAAAGCGGCGGTTTTTCCCGTGCCGGTTTCAGCCAAACCGACAACGTCGTTACCTTTTAGCATTTCCGGAATGATCTTGTCTTGTATGGGGGTCGGTGTTTTTATGCTCAGTTTATAAAGAGTTCTAGTTAACAACTGAGAAATACCGAACTGTTCAAAGGTGTGCTTGGGTACAAACAGATCTTCGGCGGCATCGGGGGCCGAGGATGATCTGTTTATGAAATGTGAAGGATTGAATTTGGCTTGGCCGAATTTCTTTCCTTTTTTGGGAGCAGATCTTCTGGCGTGACCTTTTGCAGAGAACCTTTTATTGTTTTTTTGTTTAGATCGGTTTTTAAACCGAGAACTGTTGCCGACACTGGCTTTTTGAGGCCGGCGGGAGCTTGTTTCTGTATGCATCTTTTTATTTATCTATATTTGTAATACTTTATATACAGGAAATAGAAGGAGGGGTCTTTTCATAAAGAAATGACCAATAACCTGTGTCTCGCTACTAAAGTTTCCTTGTTTATGGAGTTTCAGAAGCTTTGGCAATACTACACTATATTTTAATTTTAGTCAAAATTTTGTATTAGTTTAACACTTTTGTGTTCCTTGGTACTTTTCAAATTATGGGTGCTAAATCTTTCTGAACTTATGCATGTCTGTCTATTTTTCGTTATATAAACTTTATTAAAAGTTATTGGAAAATAATAGGTATGCCTTTTATGAGCTATTTTGAATTTTGGAACGCACATTTTAAAAAAATATATTAAAATAAACGTATGATACTTATTATTTATGCCCATCCGGACACCGACGGATTTAATCCACGTATCTTAAAAGAGGTAAAGAGGGTCCTTGAACTAAATGGAGAGAGTTACGAGGTTTTGGATCTTTACGAAATGGATTATGATCCCGTACTAAAAGCGGGAGAATTATATACCGCCGGAAATAAAGAGGTTTCGGAAGAGAATAAAGGAATTCAAAAAAAAGATC
>JBNJEF010000060.1:0-2881 GCA_051745565.1 Patescibacteria group bacterium
AAGCGCTATTCCACAGGGGTTGTGTATGTCAGACACCCCCAAAATGACATCCCCAAGTTATATATTGAGGAGAAAAAAATAAAAAAGATGAGAAGAATGATCTAGAATGGTAGGGGGCGACCCCCTACCAAATTACTTTTTGATGTTACGGTGTCTTGCGCGGTGAAAGAGAAGTTGTGCAAGTCTAACTTCCGCAAAAAGAGAGTAGAATTAATCTGTGGAAGTCATAACCTGTGGAAGTCAGACTTCCACAGATTAAGAAGTATTTGAGATGTCAGACATTTCTTCAAGAAAAGGCAAGGAAGGACAAAATATTAGGGATATCGTGTTTGGGGATGTCTGACATCCCCGGAGGAAAAAAGTAGTTAAAATATAGCTCTAAATATGGGTTTTTTGCTAGACTGTTATTTAGATCTAAAATACGGCTTAAAATAAGGCCATGGGGAAGTCAGACATCCCCAAGTTAAGAGAGGAAGAGATGGGTTTTTGGTTTGGGAAAGGTGTCTTTTTTTGGATTTTAGCGGTTTTTGTAGTATAATGTAGAGTAGTACTTGGAGGTACTCATTTTTATTATGGCTCCTAAAGATAGCAAAAAAACAACTAAAAAAGACGCATATACAGCTGAGCAGATAACCGTATTGGAAGGACTTGATCCGGTTCGTCGTAGGCCCGGTATGTATATCGGAACTACCGGTCCCGACGGACTTCATCACCTTATCTGGGAGGTTTTTGATAATTCCCGAGATGAGGCCATGGCCGGTTACTCGGATAATATTGAGGTTTCCCTTTTACCTGACAACAGGATAAGAGTGGTTGATAACGGCCGAGGTATTCCTATTGATAAACATAAGCAGACGGGGCTTTCGGCTCTTGAGACCATTATGACCACACTCCATGCCGGAGGTAAGTTCAGCAATGAAGGGTATAAAGTTTCCGGAGGATTGCACGGCGTCGGAGTTTCGGTTGTTAATGCTCTTTCTACTTACGCTAAAGCCGTGGTACATAAAGACGGTGGTGTTTATGTTCAGGAGTACGAGAGAGGTATAAGCAAGGGCAAACTCAAAAAAGCGGGGAGCACAGACAAGAACGGTACTATCATAGAGTTTCAGCCGGATCCGGAGATATTCCCCAATATATCTTTCAGTTGGGATAAGATAGTTAACCATCTTCGTCAGCAGGCTTATTTGGTAAAGAGTCTTCGCATAACCGTTTTGGATGCCAGAGAGGTCAAGGATGTTCCGCTTTCTGATACTGGGGTTTACTATCTTAAAGATGCCATAAAGGATATTCCCTCAATGAGCTTTTATTTTGAAGGAGGGCTTCATTCAATGGTTAGATTCTATAACAAATCATTCAAGTCGGTACACAAGAACATTTTCTATATTGAAAAATACATTAATGAGTACGAATCTGTAGAGATATCACTTCAGTACGTTGATGATATATCTTACAGGATCTTACCTTTTGCTAATAATATATACACCGCCGAAGGCGGAACTCATGTTACCGGTTTTAAGACGGCTCTTACCAGAACCCTAAATAGTTACGCCAGAAGAAACAATCTGGTTAAAGAGAGTGAAGACAGCTTTACCGGGGATGATGTAATGGAGGGGCTGACGGCGGTCATATCCGTTAAATTAAAAGAGATCCAGTTTGAAGGTCAGACAAAAGCTAAGCTGGGAACAGTGGAAGCCAGAAGCGAGGTTGATTCCGTGCTCTCGGAAGGGCTAGATGCTTTCTTGGAAGAGAATCCCGATGACGCCAAAGCCATTATACAGAAGGTGAGCTTGGCTCTTAAGGCACGCAAAGCGGCAAAAGCGGCAAAGGAGAGTGTGCTTCGTAAGGGTGCTCTTGAGGGTATGACCCTTCCCGGAAAACTGGCGGACTGCCAGAGCGGAACTACACCGGAGGAAGGGGAGCTTTTTATTGTGGAGGGGGATTCGGCCGGCGGTACGGCAAAAACCGGAAGAGACAGGAGAACCCAAGCCATTCTGCCTTTAAGAGGCAAGATATTAAATATTGAACGTGCCCGTATTGATAAGGCCTTGGCCTCCGAACAGATAAAGAATCTGGTTATCGCTTTGGGTACGGCTATAGGGGATACATTTGATATTGATAAGCTGAGATACCATAAGATAATAATAGCTACAGATGCTGATATTGATGGAGCACATATAAGGACTCTTCTTCTGACTCTTTTTTATAGATATTTCCGACCCTTAGTGGAGGGTGGGTTTGTGTATATAGCTCTTCCTCCTTTGTATAAGATAAAGAAGGGTAAAGAAACCGCTTACGTTTATTCTGAAAAAGAAAAGGAGGATTACATCTTTGCCCATGGAGGAGAGGTGATAAATGAAGACGCCGAATCGGAAGAGGGAAGCGAAGAAGGAGAAGAGGGACCTGAAGTCAAAAAGAAACCGTCTTCCAAGCTCTCGTTCCAGAGGTATAAAGGTTTAGGGGAGATGAATGCCGAAGAGTTATGGGAGACTACTATGGATCCCCAAGGCAGGACCGTGAAGCAGATAACCATAGATGATGCCGTTGAGGCGGATAAGGTTTTTGATATTTTAATGGGAACCGATGTTCCTTCAAGAAAGTCATTTATCCAGTCAAATGCCGATAAAGCAACAGTGGATATATAATTTTTCTTGAAAAGAACTAAAATAAAAGCGCGAGTTTTACTCGCGCTTTTAATTTAAGATCTTAAGTTTTCCAGATATTCCAGCAGTTCTTCTTCTGTTTTTTCTCCTATTTTACCCTCTCGCCCTTCAAGAGTGGCTGTTTTATTCTTGACTTCGCTGTCTCCAATTACAAGAAGGTAGGGAACTTTTTCTTTTTTGGCCAACTTTATCTTCTTAGACAGACTTTCATCGGAGGAGTC
>JBNJEF010000020.1:0-11460 GCA_051745565.1 Patescibacteria group bacterium
ACAGCAGGGTCTATAGCCCCCGACTCAATGATCTCCTCTATTTTTCCATTAGTATTCTGGTAAACCCAGTCATTTATCGGATCACCTATAGATGGCAAAGATCCTATTTCAGCTTCAAAGTACCTCTCTCCGTCTGATCTGTAAGATTCAAGAAAAGGTATACCATCCTTAAGGAAAAAAGCGTTAGCTACTGACACATCATTCTCCTCGGATGAATGCTCCAAATAATTTTTTAATCCCAAAGAGTCCTCCATTATAGCGTGAAGCTCCATATCGGTAAGCCCTAGAACCTCGGCCATCTCATCAGCAGAGTCTCCTCCTGCTCCTCTATAAGCCATCACAAGAGCTGTATGAATACTATAAGGTGAAACAAATACATTCTCATCATCTTTAGCCAACCTCGGGAACATATCAAAAGAAAAATCCTTAGCTGAAGAAGAAAGCTCTTTTAACTCGCCTGATGAAACCTCCGGTGGTTCGTCTTCAGGCTCTTCAATTAAATAAAAAAACAGGAAGAATATGACGAGTAAAATAACGAAAATAACTATAAGATTTTTCATATATAGAAATTACTTTTTAATTAATCTTAGTATACCACCTAAAATAAATTAAAAACTCTTATCCAAAGAGGTTTTAGTAAAAAAATCTATAGCATATTGATATCCCTCTACAGATTTTATTTACAGTATCAATTATCCGTAGGAGAAATGACCGACCGGACGGGAACTAATGACCATGAGAGGATAACCGGAATACTCTTATAAAAACAAAACTTTAAATTTTAAATATTTATCTAGATCTATTTTTTATAACTCCACCTTAAACTTTTCACTTTCAGCTAAAAAGAAAGGCTTATAGAAGAGTGTAAGATCTTCAATGTTTTCTTCTTTTACCTCAAATAACAATCTTCCGGAGGTCTTTCCTCCCGGAGCCAAACCTCCGCTAGTAAGTGTATCAATACTTGCACCCCCTGTAACACCTTGAATTACTCCGGCGCCATCTTTTATCTTAAAGTGATATGGATCAAATCTTAACTCTTCTTCACTTTCATTCTGAATAGTAATACCGATTAATACATAAAGATAACCATCTGCAGGGCCATCAAATCTATCATGATCATCCCAACCTCTTTTTACGGAATTAACTATGAGAATCCTACCTTTATGATCAATAACATCTCCAACCGAGAATGTTTTATCTTCCGCTAATTCCCCTTCTTCAGCCACAGGCTCACTGACAGCCCCCTTTTGAAATATGAAACTTGCTACAAATAACAAAAAGATAACAATTAACCAAAACCACCACTCTTTCCAAAGAGGTCTCCTTAACTGCTCTTGCTCTTTTTCTTTTTCCTCACTCACAATAGTGTAGCATTAACCTTTAACAGCTATTATTCTAACCCAAATTAGGAGTAAAAAGAAGTTATATCCTTCTATTTTCAACTGCAAATAATTTTATAAAAGACCCATAAGACAGAACCATAAAAAGCTCTATGTCCGGATTTTTGATATTTTGCTCAACCAGTTCTAAAAAATATCCAAAAAACCTTTCAAAAATAAACTACACTCCAACCGATTGATCGGAGCTCTGTCCATACTGGAAAACAAGCAAGCTATTTTTGCAGGGGCACCCGGACTTGAACCGAGAAAACGGCTTTTGGAGAGCCGCGGTTTACCAATTAGCCTATGCCCCTAATTATTCATTAACTCTCGCCCAACAGCGAGGAGCTTACGTGCCAGATCATTATCATAATATCTTATACTTGCACACCCTTGATGCCCTTCTCTATACCTCTTCTGCGTATTGGGTTTCAAATACGGTTGCATGAACTGGCTAAGAGAAATTGTAGTAGTTTTCGACCAAAATTTCAACTGCTTTTCCACGTTGTGATATTTATGCAGATGTACAAAACACGAAAACGGTGTTCCTCTATATCAAAAGACTTTCGTAGAAGTCTAAAAGTGCAGACCTCCGTACCTATATACTATCATACATATTATCCACATCAAAAAAGCACCCATACCGTAAAGGAGCCCTTTTTAGAAAAACATTCTTTTATCTTACTTCTTTGCTTCTTTGTGAACGCGGTGGCCTTTGCACCATTTACAGAACTTTTTAAGCTCTATTTTTCGTTCAACTTTCTTTTTATTCTTGCCGGTCCAATAATTTACCCTTTTACAATCCTGGCAAGCTAATTTTATTAATCTATCTTGAGACATAATTTAATAAGAGACTGAACTGTTAGAACAGCAGTTACTTTATAGGAAAATACTGAAAAAATCAAGCAACTGTTCAACACACTCCAAATAAATAACGGCTTAGCTTTTCAAACTAAGCCGTTTTAAGCAATTTTTAAGTTCTAAAAATTACGTCAATACCACATTTTTCGTCATCTCTTTTGTGGTATTTAACACTTTTGACGCCATTGAGTAAACACCTCTCTATCAGATCCATGTCTCCCTTGGTCAGGAAAAGTGCGTCACTTAGTTTGTCTGAGTCTATCCTTTCGTACTCATGCTCAAACTCAATAAGGATCTCTTCTATCCTGTCCGCCTTCTCTTTGTCTACAAAGACAGCAAGTGTACCCATGGTGTCTCCTTTTGTTGTTGAAATTGCTTAACTTAATGAACCCCGAGCTGGAGAAATCCAACTTTAACCTTTCATAAAGTAAAGCATTTTTTAAGAAAAATCAAGGAAATAAAAACAGTCGCCGTAGCGACTGTATATTAAAAAGAACACGATACCCAACCTTATGTCTCGGTCGGACTCGGCAAAAGCCGAGCTTTTCATTCTCCGGACCAGCCCGAAGGTTTCTTACGCTTTCACGCAAATCCCCCGTTCGGGGAAAATGAAAAATATCACCTGTTATCTACTCCGCACCGGCCCCAGGTCAAAGGTTTACACCCGTACCGGCTTTGCGCTCGTCCTATATCCCCCTGTCTCTATCACACATTCAAGGGGTGCTCAACTCAATGAACGAGATCAGTCCGGCATGAACTTACGCCGGACCTCAGTTTTCGGCCTCACTCAAAAAGAGTGAGTTTGAGTTCCGACGTTCAAGTTCACACTTGAACATTTCTAAACGTATTATAATGAATTTTAAAGAATTTGAAAAGTAAAACGGCTTGCTAAGCAAACCGTTTTAAGAGGTTTATCAAGATATACGTCCATTTATTATTCTCTTTAGATGTTCCACCTGAGAAAAAAGATAACGAAATTTTTCTTCGTCAGACTTTTCCATCCATTCATCTTCAATCTCTTTTTCCAAGCGCTTAATACATTCCAGGCACCTAGAATGAGATAGGTGAAGAGTTTTTCTTTTACAAACCGGACAGTTGATCATAATTGCCATTTCTCTCTCCTCTCAGTATTAAGGGAATAGACAAGCATAAAATTACTATCATAGGAAAACGGATCACATACCCCCTATAGCTTGGTAGCCCTTGTTAAAAATGGATAGAAGAATAATTGCCGACAAAAAAATTGAAGCAATGATGGAAATAAATAAAAAGATCCTCATATTGCCTCCTTTTTTAAATACTTAAATAACTCAAAGGACAAAACACTCTTTTGGCATAATACAAAAAAAGCAAAGAAAGGTAAATAAAACTCCGCACTTTTAATAAAGAAAAGTGCGGAGCTCTTTCTCCGGCGCAAACAAAAAACACCCTTACGGGTGTTTTTATTGGTGCGCCGGGTAGGATTCGAACCTACGTAGTCCTGAGGACGGCGGATTTACAGTCCGCTGCAATTGACCGCTCTGCCACCGACGCATTGTTATATTTTCACTTTGAAAATATAACACACTTATATCCAATTTGTTAAGAGATAAGTTCCACTTTGGAATCATCAAACTTGACCGGACCTTCTCGCATCAGACTTCCCTTTCTTCCTTTCTTGACGTCAAAACCAAGCTCACCATTTTTCTTCATCTTAACTGACACACATCCGCCTTTCATTATCCTCTTGGAGATCATCATAGATGCGATAGGTGTCATTATCTTAACCTGTATGAGACGTTTTATAGGTCTGGCTCCGTACTGCGGATTATATCCCTCCTTGGCGAGATGGTCTATTACTCCGGATGAGACATTAAGCTCTATGTCTTTCTGCTTTAGTCTTTCCTTAACCTCTCCTATCTGTATATTAACTATTTCTCTAACCGCCTTCTTGCTCAATGTATCAAAGAGAACGATATCATCAAGACGATTCAAGAACTCGGGGCGGAAGAAATCTTTCAAACTATCCATAACCTTACCTTTAACCGAAATGTAGTCATCTTCAATTCCTTCGGTAAAACCGAGTTTTTGCATAGCATCAATATGCTGAGCTCCCACATTGGAAGTCATAACTATAATGGAATTGGTGAAATTGACCACTCTTCCTTTGGCATCTTTGAGTTGTCCGTTATCAAGCACCTGCAACAGTATGTTAAATACTTCCGGATGAGCTTTTTCTATCTCGTCAAGCAAAATAACCGAATAGGGTCGGTGTCGAACCGTTTCCGTAAAGCCCCCGCCTTCATCGTGTCCGACATAGCCCGGAGGTGATCCTATGAGCTTGGAAACCGAATGTTTTTCCATATATTCTGACATATCCATTCTTATCAGAGCCCTTTCATCATCAAAGAGGAACTCGGCGAGTGCTTTGGTAAGTTCGGTTTTACCGACTCCGGTAGGACCCAAAAAGATGAAGGATCCTATAGGACGATTCGGGTCGGAAACACCGGCACGCGATCGTTTAATCGTATCGGCTATTTTGGTCACGGCCTCCTCTTGGCCGATCACACGCTTCTTAAGTTCGTCTTCCATTCTGTCCAATTTTTCGGCCTCCTCTTCAAGCATTCTGGAAACCGGAATTCCCGTCCAACGGGAAACCACATCGGCAATATCGGATTCGGTTATTTCCTCTTTAAGGATGCGCCTTGATCTCTGTAATTTCTTTAATCTTTTGGTCTTTTCCCTCAGCTCTTTCTCCAATTCGGGTATACTGCCATATCTTATTTCAGCCGCCTGAGAGAGATCCAGTTGCGCTTCGGCCGCTTCGGCATTAAGACGCAATTTTTCAAGTTCCTGTTTTATCTCTTTTATTCTGGAGACGGTTTCCTTCTCATTCTTCCAACGAAGATCTATGTCGTATATTTTTTCTTTCAAGTCGGCGACCTCTTTATCTATTTCTTTGATACGCTTTTGATTTTTATCATTCCCGCTTCTCTTTTTACCTTCATCCATCTCTATATTCAGAGCCTCTCTTTCCACCTCAAGTTTCCTTATTTTGGAATAGGTCTCTTCCAGAACGGGAGGCATATTTTCCAAAGAGATCTTCAAGAAAGAGGCCGATTCATCTATAAGGTCTACAGCCTTATCCGGCAGGAACCTGTCCGTGATATAACGGCTGGAGAGAGAAACGGCGGCCACTATGGCGTCATCTGTTATACGAACGCCATGGTATAGCTCGTACTTCTCCTTAAGACCTCTTAGAATGGTTACGGCATCATCAATGTTCGGCTCCTGTACATGAACCGGCTGGAAACGCCTGCTTAGTGCGGGATCTTTTTCAATATGTTTTTGATACTCCTTGAAAGTGGTCGCTCCTATGGCGCGAAGATCTCCTCTGGCCAAAGCCGGTTTTAGCATATTGGAAGCATCAACCGAACCCTCAGCTGCTCCAGCTCCGACAAGAGTATGTATCTCATCAATGAAAAGAACCGTCTTCCCTTCCGATTTTTCTATCTCCTTGATTATATTCTTCAGACGCTCTTCAAATTCACCTCTGTACTTGGTGCCGGCGATCAGTGTTCCCATATCAAGAGAAACTATCTCTTTATCCTTAAGTGATTCCGGAGCATTGCCGGCTGCTATTTTAGCAGCCAAACCTTCAGCTACGGCGGTTTTACCGACACCGGCTTCTCCGATCAAAATAGGATTATTTTTTGTTCTTCTTGAGAGTATCTGAACCACTCTGGATATCTCGTCATCTCTCCCTATTACCGGATCTAATTTATGCTCTGAAGCCAGTTTCGTTAAGTTACGAGTATACTTTGCCAAGGAGCGGTACTGTTTGGGCTCCTGTGCCTCCATCTCACCAGCCTCACGGACCCTCTCCAAGACCTTCATAATGGAGTCCTTGTCCACTCTAAAGCGCGACATTACTTCTCTTGTAGTAGTGGAACTATCCACTACGGCCATAAAAAGGTGCTCGGTGGAGACATACTCATCGCCCATATCATTGGCAACCTTGGCCGATTGATCTATGGCTTGCGCCAACTCGGGAGTTAAGTATATCTGGTAAGATGAAGAAAGAGTTGTCCCCGCATTAGGAGATTCCAATACTTCCATAATGGTGTCTATAAGAGCCAAGTGATCTACTTCCAATCTGTCCAAAATGGAAACTATCACGCTCTCCTCTTGAGATACCAAAGCGGCCAAAAGATGCATCGGATTAACGTGGTTCTGTCCGCGCTCAATAGCCATCTCATGTGCCTTCCTAATGGCCTCTTTTGCTTTTGTTGTAAATTGATTGAATGGTGGCATAAATAATAAGTTGGTGTAAAATAATACTACACATATCAAGTTAAGTCAAAACTACTCCTCCTCGGCTTCTTCGCCTTCTTCTTCGCCTTCTTCCAGGTATTCAGCTATCTTAGTCTCTATAACAGATAGAGGGGTGTATTCTCCCGTATTATCACCTGTTTGAAATCCCCATACTTCTCCGCTTAAATTAGCCAGGATCGCTCCGGACTGGAGCTTGTCTATCCCGTCAACACCCAAGGTTAAGATATTATCATTTTCTTCATCTCTTTCAAACCAAGCAACCCTTCCGACATATAGTTCATCTCTATCGCTTCCTCCTATATGGATAACGGTGGCGCCTCTGTGAGGTGTCATTTCAGAGAGATCAATAGTAGAAGGAAATTCATTTCCAGTAGTGCTGGCAACAGAAAAACCGAGATCGGAAGAAAAGACCACTTCTGCTTGAGTGTTCTCTGCCTCTTCCTCTCCATTTCCACCCTCTTCTTCGGTCTCCGCCTCTTCTTTTTGAGTATCTAAAAGGAACCTCTCTCCTTCACTCGCGGAAAAAGGCAGAACGGCTATACTTTTATCTTTAAGGAACATTCCCCTGCTTACAAATTCGCCCTCATCACCTAAAACCAAAAAACCCAGTGATGCGATCTGCTCATTAACATCAATTATAATGTCATCTCCTCTATCTATAACCCTCTCTTCAACGATCTCTTTTACTTCCGTAACCTCGGTTTTCTCCACCTCCGTCGGGGAAACATATTCCACCGTTCTCTCAACCACTCTATCAACTCCGCGAGTAACAGCAGGAGGCGCATGATCCATCAGAGAGGCGGTAATAATACCGGCAGCTATAGAGGTTACGAAACTTACCAATATAACAAGTAGGACAAGTTGTCTTTGATTTAGGTCTTCCATGAACAAAGCTTATACCTTAATATTAAAAGAAAAACCAAGCAGGTGCAAACGCAAACCTAGAGATCAAGTGCGCTTTTAAGAGCTTGGGAAACTCCGGATATATCAGACTCGGTACTATATCTGCCTAAAGAGAATCTGACAGAAGAGGAAATGCACTCCTTTTTACCCAAAGCTTCCAGAACGTGAGAATAACCACCCTTATTCTTGGCGCTACAAGCACTGGAGGAGGAACAAGCAACCCCCAGAGCATCCATTCTTAAAACCAAAAACTCGCTCTCCGAATCCGGAAAACATATATTAACAATATGAGCAACACTCTCTTTTGGATCTCCGTTAACAGAAGAGTGAGGGATATTCGTGGTGATATCCTCTATTAACCTCTCCTTAAGATCTCCAACTCTTTCCCTCTCCGAGGTCATATTCTCCGTAGCTATCCTCAGGGCTTCGGCCATAGCGCAAGCTGAAACATTACTCTCCGTTCCCGACCTTACACCGAACTCCTGCCCTCCTCCATAAATAACGGGTTTCAGCTCAAAACCGACACGGGAGAACAAAACTCCCACTCCCTTGGGGCCGTATATCTTTGAACCGTCCAAGGTTAGGGCATCTACTTTGAGCCCCTCCGGTCTTATCGGCAAATAACAGGGTGCTTGGCTGGCATCGGAATGAAAATATATGGGATAACCTCTTTCTCGCTCTATCCTCTCTATACCCTTACCTATATCCCTTATGGGCTGTATGGTCCCTATTTCATTATTAACGTACATAACCGAAACCACTTTTGTTTCCGGACGAATTGCATTTAGGACCTCTTGGCTGTCCACCTGACCCCTCTCATCAACCCCGACGTAGGTAACGGAAGCACCCATTCTCTCCAGTGCTCTGCAACTCTCCAAAACAGCAGGATGCTCAATAGCGGTCGTTACAATATGACTTTTTTCCGGATCATCTATTCTTCCGCGAATAGCCAAATTACAAGACTCCGTTCCGCTCCCTGTGAATATAACCTCTCTGGGCCTGCACTCTAAAATACCGGCGACCTTTTCTCGCGAATCCTCCAAAAGACACCGCGCCTCCACTCCTTCTTTGTAAACGGCCGAAGGATTGGCGAAGAGGGGTTCAATATCCCTCATTACCTTGGAAACTCTCTCGTCCACCGGAGTAGTGGAAGCATAGTCCATAAATATTCGCCTTTTTGGGGCTTTAAATAAAGTGGAAAACATTTTGCTCTTTGAAATACTTTCGTATATAATCATACGTTGTTAATCCTTAATTCTCAAGAGAATAGAACTAAACATGGGATCATTAGAGAACTTGCCGACAGAATATATAATCTTGGCTATCGGAGCATTGGCACTTGCAAGCTTCATATTCAACATAACTCTTTATCTAAAAGTCAACAAATTAAAACAGAGTATAAAGGATATGTTAGGCGGAGAGTCGGCAAAAACGATAGAAGACTCCCTGAAAAAGACCGCCGAAAAACTTAAAGAAAAAGAAAGAAAAGAAGAAGAGATAAAGAACCGATTAATTTCACTTGAAAAGCGCATGAAGAAAAGCATCCGCGGAGTGGAAACCGTAAGATTCAACCCCTTTAAGGGAATCGGCGGTGGAGGAAATCAGAGCTTTTCCACGTCCTTTGTTGACGAAGAGGGTGATGGTGTGGTAATTTCAACACTGTATTCACGTGAGAGAGTTGGTGTTTACGGCAAGCCCGTCAGCGGATTCTCCTCCGAGCACACCTTATCCGAAGAGGAAGAAAGATCACTGAATAAAGCAAGAGAGAGGATAAAAGGTGAATAAACTCTTGTGCTCGGTTTACCTTCCTTTGCGAAGGAAGTAAATGCAAAAGCGAAAACGCTCGCTTTTTAATTAAAACCGAGTAACCGAAAATTTCAATAGAATATATGAAAAAGGAAACCTCAAAAAAAGAAACCTCTCGCCCTCCGATAGTTGCCGTATTGGGACATGTTGACCACGGCAAATCAACCCTGCTTGACCATATCAGAAAAACCAACACCACAGATAAAGAGGCCGGTGGCATAACCCAGTGCCTATCAAGTTACGAGATAACCCACACCAATAAAGAAACGGGAGAAGAAACCTACATAACTTTCCTGGATACACCGGGACACGAAGCTTTCACCGCCCTAAGAGAGAGAGGGACGGCTACGGCGGATGTAGTGGTACTGGTAGTTTCCGCCGAAGACGGAGTGATGCCTCAAACCAAAGAAGTTATTGACAACCTTCAGGCCACGGAAACACCCTTCGTTGTCGCTATAAACAAAATAGATACCCCCAAAGCTAACATAGACAGAACCAAACAGTCATTGGCGGAAAACCAGGTTTACTTGGAAGAATGGCACGGGGACGTGCCGGCTGTGGAAATTTCCGCTAAAAGCGGTGAAGGGGTGCCGGAACTGTTGGATATGATACTGCTTATGACCGAAATGGAAGAGCTTACAGGTGATCCTGAGAATGAAGCGAAGGGGTTTGTTCTTGAATCCACAGTCAATCCCAAAACAGGTATAGGGGCTATGCTTATCATAAAAGACGGCACTCTCCGTACTGGAGAATTCGTAGTGGCGGGTAACGCCTTCTCACCGGTACGACAGATACAGGTCTGCGACGGAAGCACCGTGGAAGAGAGAAGCTTCTCCAGTCCGGTATATGTCGCCGGATGGAATGAGCAACCGAAAGTAGGAAGTGATTTTTACACGGTCAAAACAAAAAAGGAAGCCGAGAAAAAGGTCAAAGAATCATCTCTTTCTTTTTTGAGCGAAAAACAAGAGGAAACAGGAGAAGTAGAAATACCGGATTCCGAAATAAGGAACATCCCCATAATACTAAAAACGGATGCCATCGGTTCTGTTGAGGCTATAAAACAAGAAATACATAAAGTGACAAAGAAGAATCCCGACGTGTGCTTCTACTTTATTACAGCCGAGGCCGGATCTGTTACCGAAAAAGATGTCCAAACCGCCGATATTGATCCGGAAACTCTGCTACTGGGCTTTAATACATCAATTAACCCCGCCGCCAAACGTGTCAGTGAAAATCTAAATGTTGAACCGAGATTTTTCTCCGTCATATACGAACTGACCGACTGGCTTGAAGATTACCTTAAAAGAACAAGAGAACTCAAAGAAACAGAAAAAGAGCACGGTGCTCTAAAAATACTTAAGTTCTTCAGCTCAAGCAAGAAAGGACACGTCTTAGGAGGAGTGATCAAAACCGGTACAGTATCAAAAGGAGACCGCGTGAAAATATTGAGAAATGATGAAGAGATCGGACAAGGGCGCGTTAAAGAGATGCAACAACAAAAGAACCCGGCAAGCTCCGTAAAAGAAGGCCAAGAATGCGGGATAATGCTTGACTCTCCCGTTAAACCGAACGATGGAGATATGCTCTCGGCTTTCACTGTCGTAAAAGAATAATTTCTATGAAATACCGTAGGGAAAAATTCATTTCCGCACTCCATGAGGCCGCCAGTAAATATCTGTCAGGAAAAAAATACGGCAACTCAATGGTAACGGTAACGTCCGTAAATGTCAGCGACGACCTGTCCAGAGCGAATATCAGAGTAACCGTCTATCCCGAGTCGGAAAATGCTTTGGTTTTGAAAAAATTAAACCGCGGAAAAGGTGTATTTGCCGAATATATGAAAAAGAACACCCGTATATCTACAATCCCCTTGGTTTCTTTTTCCATAGATGAAGGCGAAAAATATCGCCAAAGAATAGACGATCTATCCAAGGAAATTTAAAAGAAAGAGAAAAGAAATAATAAAAAGCCCTTAACTTAAAAAGGGCTTTTTATTTATTGAAAGATAATATACTTTCAAGACCTATGTGGGCGGGAGAGGACTTGAACCTCCATGCCTTGCGGCACCAGCTCCTAAGGCTGGCGTGTCTACCAATTTCACCACCCGCCCAAATGCACAATATATAATAACTTAATTTTCAAAAAACCGTAACTCGTATCTATCTAAAGGACGTTGGACATTGAACTCAAACTCCAT
>JBNJEF010000021.1:0-11159 GCA_051745565.1 Patescibacteria group bacterium
TTTCTTTCTATCACCAAAACCCGGGGCTTTAACAGCCAACGTGCTGAAGCTTCCTCTTATTTTATTGACAACAAAAGTGGCGAGTGCCTCTCCTTCAACGTCGTCAGCTATAATGACAAGCTCTTTTACTCCGTTTTGAGAAAGTCTCTCCAGAAAAGGAAGAACCTCTTTTACGTTTGATATCTTTTTATCAGTTACCAAAATGGCAGGATTTTTGTACTCAGCTTCCATTCTCTCGGAGTCAGTAACCATATAGGGTGAAATGTATCCATTATCAAACTGCATACCTTCAACAACATCGGACTCCACTCCAAATGATTGAGACTCCTCAACGGTCACAACACCATCCTTGCCCACTTTATCAATAGTCTCAGCTATGATACCTCCTACTTCTTCTGATTCGGCGGCGATAGTGGAAACGTGCTTTATTCCTTCCTGATCTTTAACGGGTTTAGCTAGTGATTTAAGAGCTTTTACAGTTTCCTCTGAGGCACGCTCTATTCCGGCCTTCACGCCCATTGTATTAACCCCCATACTGGTAAGCTTCATCCCTTCATCAACAATGGACTGAGTTAAAACAACCGAGGTGGTCGTTCCATCACCGGCGATGTCATTGGTTTTGGTTGCAACCTCTTTCACTATCTCTGCGCCCATGTTCTCAAATTTATCTTTGAGACTTATCTCCTTAGCTATGGTAACACCGTCATTAGTTATGGTCGGGGAACCGTAGCTCTTCTCGAGAACAACATTCCTTCCCTTGGGACCGAGTGTGATCCTCACTGTATCCGCCACTTTGTCTACTCCCTTTTTTAGAGATTTTCGCGCATCTTCACTAAATTTTATATTTTTTGCCATAGTTATTATCTGCTTAACTTACAATTCAAGATCCTTCCAAACTATTTAATAATAGCAAGTATGTTATCTTCTCTTAAGATGTAATACTCTTCTCCTTCTATTGTTACTTCATCATATCCGAACTTGGAAAATATAACCTTGTCTCCTTTGCTAACATTCATAGGTATTTTTTCACCATCTTCGAATTTACCTTCTCCGACGGCTACAACCTCTCCCTGCTCAGGTTTATCCTTCTCTACAGTCTCGGGAAGAATTATTCCCGAATCGGTTTTGGTTTCAAGCTCACTCTCCTCAAAAGGGCGTACCAGTACACGATCACCAAGAGGAGTAATTAAATTCTCTACATCTTTTTTACTCTTGCTCATATAGTATTTAGATTAACTTATAATCAAATGATGACTTAACAGAACGTTTTCGTCCGTCAGTTCTTTTTAACAGTTCACACCGGAAAAAGTGTCTGAAGTGATCAAAGCAGAGGTATTATAACCGCGCCTGAATATTCAGTCAACAAAAAATTAAAATTATCCTTGATCAAACAGGGTTTAGACAAAAACCGAAACAAGACCGGCAACAAAAACCACCACCAAAAAGACACTTGCGGGCGCAGCTATTTTCGGCGAAAGAGTGAAATAGGGTTTCAATTCACCTTGTTTTCTGGCAACCCAAAAAAGCCAAACGGCCAAGAGTCCATTAACCCCTACCATCAAAGAACCTACAAAACTTATAATAGAAATAAAATCTCGTAAATTAAGAGCAAAAAGGAATAACGGTACCGCTATCACCAGAGCCGAAGACACGGGGCGCGATATTTTATAGTCGCGATGAAAAATATCCTGCTGAGAAAGCGCAATAGTAAGAAAACTGGTAGCTACCGTGAAGAAAGCAAAGACATTGCCAATTATCACCATATGCGGACCAATGACCTCTCCGAGGCTTACGGTGGCCACCTGGCTAGTTTCAGGCCCCGTAATGCCGACAACCAAAAGAGCGAACACTAAATATATAACGGGAGGGATCATACCTCCCCAAATCAAAACGGACTTGTAAATATCTTCTCTTCCGGCGCGCTTTACCACTCTCCAAGAAGCGGGTACGGATACCAGCCCTGCGCAAGCGAACATGATAACGCCGAAAGGTAAAAATACGGCAGAGACATCAAATTCACTCAAAAAGGATACTTTTACTCCCGGAGCGGAGTAAGCGGTAATTATCACCATTATGAAAAACACGGCCACTATCATTATCAGTTCTGAGCGCTTCACCACATCAATTCCGAACACTACTAAAAAGGAGAACAGAAGATAAAATGCCAGAGACCATATCAAAGGAGAACCACCCAAAAGGGCCGATAATATATCCCCTTGGCTTACCATATAGGCAAGAAGAGTTCCGAATATACTGCTTACAAGAACCACCCCCTGCAAATGCTGAAAAAAAGCACCTAAATACCTCCTGGTATAACCGGTAAGCTGATGGATCTCTTTGGTTCGCATCAAAACCTCTCCGAGCATTAACCTCACGAAGAGCAAAGCGATCCCAACCAAAACCAATACCAAAGTGGCAGTTAAAAATCCGCTTTGCGCAAAGACGTAAGGAACCCCTATTATGCCGGCACCTATTATCGTTCCCACGATAACAGCCACCCCTTCAAAAAAAGGCATTCTGTTCTTCATTTGGATGAAGTTTAACATAAATAGCAATGATAAGTTCCAATGAAATACACAAACTCACTGCAAATGTTGCCTAATATTAAAAATATGTTATATTAGCGCTACATGGATTCTTTAGAAACTTTTTTACCATATATTCAGATAACGCTTTCAGTGCTTTTAATTGTAGCGATACTTATGCAAAGATCGGACGCAGGTCTTGGTGGTGCTTTTGGTGGAGGTGATGCTTCCAGTGCCAATTTCTATACAAAAAGAGGCGCTGAGAAAATTCTTTTTAATGCCACCATCGTGATCGCCATACTATTCGCTTTATCATCTTTCGCCAACCTTTTGGTATAAACTGAGAACCTATTTAGATCATTTGAGTTTCAATATTACTTCTTAATTCCAAACTAAGTCTTTTCTTGGTTTAATTTAATTTAAGTGTTTGACTTTTTATCTTTATAAACAGTAAATCTAATAAGTATTTTATTCTCCAGTATGGAAAAAACATCAATCGGTGAAAACGCACCAGATAATAAAAACGGGTACCGTGGAAACATCGGTAAGAAAATCAAGAAAAACATCCACGCTTACTCAACGACAAAAAAAGGCGGTTCCAAAAAAGAAAGTATCCCCGAGAGCATGTCATTAACCGAAAAATTCATTTTCGTCACCCTTCTTCTGATAATGGCAACAGGGGCCGGATCTCTCCTGTGGGAAGTACAGTCATCTCTTCTTGTTACCATACCCGCTTATGACGGAACCTTGAGAGAGGGGCTAGTCGGAACTCCCGGTCCTATTAATCCCCTTTTGGCATCATCCGCACCTGATAGAACCCTTTCCGATTTCATTTATTCGGGACTCATGAAAGCGACCCCTTCCGGAGACCTGGTTCACGAGTTAAGTTCCGAACACGAAGTATCAGAAGACGCTACAGAGTATACATTCAAATTGCGAGAGGATGCCGTCTTTCATGATGGTAGTGAAATAACCGCCGAAGACGTGGTCTTTACCATAGAAAAAGTCAAAGACCCGGATGTAAGAAGTACGCTGGCGGCGAATTGGATGGGAATAAAAGTGGAAGCAGTCAGTGAAAAAACAGTCAAATTCAAGCTCTCCGAGCCACATCCTCACTTTCTTGAGCTTACTACTTTAGGTATCTTGCCGGAACATATCTGGAATTCCGTTGACAGTAATCGCTTTGCTTTCAGTTCCGTAAATACCGAACCCATAGGAGCAGGGCCCTATAAGGTCTCTTCCGTGTCAGTACAAGATGACGGCAATCCCAAAGAATACAGATTGGAGGCCTTTGAAGAATACGTCAGAGGTAAACCTTATATAAGCAATTTTGTATTCACCTTCTACCCTCAAGAACGAGAAGCTTGGATGGCTCTACAACGCAAAGAAATTGATGCTCTGGCCGGATTTTCTCCTCAGAGACTGGATTCCATGGCAAGAGATGATGTTGATATAAAGACCACCCCCTTACCCAGAGTTTTTTCCATATTCATAAATCAAAACAATAACGAAAACCTGGCTGACGCAGATGTAAGAAAAGCTCTGTCAATGGCTATAGACAGAGAAAAAATATTAGAAGAAGTACTAAACGGCAAAGGAGAAATAGCAAAAGGTCCCGTCCCTATAAACATTACTGAAAATGAAAAAAAAGATGAAAAGCAAGGAAAAGCAGACATTGAAAAAGCCGAAGAAATGCTGGAAGAAGCGGGATGGGAATACGATGAAGAGCTTGGTGGCTTTACAAAAGACGATGACACGACTCTTTCGGTTAATATATCAACCGTGAGAGACAGCGATCTGCAAAAAGCGGCCGAAATAGTAAAAAATAACTGGGAAAGAATGGGGGTTAAAACCTCTCTGGCTCTTTATGGTAATAGTGAACTTAACCAAAACGTGCTACGTTCCAGAGAATTTGAAGGTCTTCTCTTTGGATATATCCTGGAAAGAGACATGGACCTTTTTCCTTTCTGGCATTCGTCAGAAAGGAATGACCCCGGAATGAATCTATCTCTTTACACCAATATAACTGTGGACGAACTACTTGAAGAATACCGGAGTACGGATGACCCTGAAAAAAGATCAGAGATAATGGAAGAGATAAACGAGAACGTAAAATCCGATATGCCGGCCATATTTCTTTACACTCCTCATTTTCTTTACGCCCTTCCAGAAGATCTCCAAAATGCCGATTTTGGACACCTTATTACTCCGGAAGAGCGATTCCTTAATGTCCATGAATGGTTCATGGTCACGGACAAGGTGTGGTCCTTCCTTCTCTAAAGAATAAAAAATTATCAACAATAAATTAAAAAGAAAAACTAATATCATGGCACAAGTACCGCAAAGAAGACGTTCCTATTCACCTCTCAAAGCTTCCTTTGGGCAAAATAACGTCAAAAAGAAAAACAACCGAAAAACACAAGGAAAAAAGAATTTTCAACAATCCGGCAAGAGCAATAAAAAGAAAAACGGAGGACAAAACAAGAAACAGCCCCGGAAACAGAATACCGAGACGATGGTAAGCAAAAATTTACCGGAACTGGGAGATTCCGTAAGGATCATCCCGTTGGGAGGAGTTGAAGAGATTGGACGAAATATGACAGCTGTTGAGTACGGCGATGACATAGTTATCCTTGATATAGGTTTCAAATTCCGCGATGAGGACTGTCCCGGTATTGATTTCCTGCTTCCCAATACAAAGTATTTGGAAGAGAAAAAGGAGAAGATCCGAGGCATATTTATCACCCACGGCCACTTGGACCACATAGGAGCTATACCTTACCTTATAGAAAAACTTGGCAATCCTCCCATCTATTCCAGATCTCTTACCACCATAATGATACAGAAAAGACAGGAAGAGTTTCCCGATGTCCCGGAACTTAATATACATAATGTGGAAAACGAAGACATTGTTCGCGCCGGAGATATAAGAGTTCGTTTCTTCGGAGTTACTCACACCATACCAGACTCAATGGGAATTATAGTTGAAACCCCTTACGGAGATATAGTTGACACGGGAGATCTTAAACTTAATCACGTTGACGGAGTTCCCGCGGAAGAAGAGGAAAAGGCTTATAGCATATTCAAGGACCGAAATGTCCTTGCATTAATGGCGGACTCCACCAACATAGAAAATCCGGGTTTTTCAACTCCTGAATGGCTGGTACACCAGAGTTTGGAAGAGATAATAAAAAGCACCAAAGGTCGCCTTATAATAGGTACATTTGCCTCTCAAATAGAGCGTATCGTTAAGATAATAGAAATATCCGAGCGATATGGCAAAAAAGTGGTAGTGGAAGGAAGAAGTATGAAGAACAATATTGAGATAATCAGAAAAACCGGTGTATTAAAAGCAAAGAAAGACACGATCATTACGGCAGAGAACATGCACGGATATCCTCCCGATAGGATAGTGGCACTGGCCACAGGTGCACAAGGAGATGACTTTGCGGCACTGATGAGAATGTCTAACAAAACCCATAAACACTTCTCAATAAACAAAAATGATACCGTTCTTCTCTCTTCTTCGGTTATTCCGGGGAACGAGAATGCTGTAATGAAACTTAAAGACAATCTTTCTCGTCAAGGAGCAAAAATAATTCATTACAAATCCGCAGATGATTTTCATGTACATTCAACCGGACACGGATACAGAGGAGAAAGCGAATGGATACATCAAAAGATAAAGCCCAAATTCTTCATCCCCGTTCACGGACACCATCACATGTTACGTGTTCACAAGGAAGTGGCGTTAGAAATGGGAGTACCGGAAGAAAACATAATAGTACCTGACAACGGAATGGTGATAGAGATAAGAGACAAGGGACAAAAAATAGTATCACTGGAGGAAAATGTAGCCGAAGGAGATGTGGCCGTAGACGGACTTTCCGTAGGAAATATGCAAGATGTAGTGATCAGAGACAGAAAGATGTTATCGGAAGAAGGTATCTTTATCGTAATAGCCAGCATTAATACTAAAACCGGTAATTTAAAGAAATCTCCCGATATTATCTCCAGGGGATTCGTTTATCTTCGTGAATCCCACGACCTCCTTCAGCAGACAAGACTCATTATTAAGAAAACTGTTGAGGAGAGTACAAAAGGAATGAACCCGATAGACTTTGAATTCATAAAAGAACAGGTGGCAGATAACGTGAGCCGTTTCCTTCTACAAAAAACGGCCAAAAGGCCGATTGTTATCCCGGTGATACTGGGATAAAAAAACCCGCCTTTATGGCGGGTTTTTTATTAACTTCAACTTTTCTTATTTCTTAGAAGAGGTCTTCTTTTTGGTGGAAGTTTTCTTGGCGGGAGCTTTCTTTTTAGCGGAAGTTTTCTTCTTGGACGATGCTTTCTTGGCCGGTGCCTCAAGGTCTTTTCTTACATGCTTCCAATAGCGCTTCATTTCATCCACCATATCAGCTACCTCTTGAGGATCTATGGATTTAACTTTTTTATACTGTTCACCAACTTCATCTATGACCTTGTTATAGATCTCCTCGTTCACCTCTTTGAGATTCTCAAGCTTTTTCATAACGTCACCTTTCATTCTTACAGCCCAGCTCTTCATCTTCTTGCGCCTCTTAGCCCCCTCCTTGGTACCGTAAAGAAAATAAGCACCCGCTGCACCCGCTGCCAGTGCTCCTATACTCGCGCCCCAAGTAAGATAGCTTTTTGCGCTTCTTTTTTTATTATCACTTGTTTTTTTGGTCATTTTTATTTTTATTTTTATTAAAAACCTTTAATATACTTTTAATTGTAAGAAAACTTAAAAGAAAAGTAAATAGGCCCCAGAAACGCTTGGCTTCTTTTTTGACCTCCTTGTGTGCTTCGGAAAAAGCATTGATCGCTTCTTCGCCTTCCGACTTGGCACGTCCTGATAGTTCATCAGTATCTTTTTTAAGTTTTAAAGCCTCTTCTTTGACCGCTTGTCTTAGAGTTGATATATCTTCAACGGTTTGATCGGTTTGCTGTCTGGCTTTCTTTGAAATATAAAAAATATTCTTTAATATAAAAACCATATAAATAGAAGCCACTATGGCCAGTAGAGAAATTATCGCCACCGCAACTGTGGTAACAAAGAAAAATATATCAGCTTTCATGATCGTATCCATATAAGATATGTTACCATTAATACATGAATTTGCGAAAAAGTTTTACACTCATACCGAAACCTTCCAAATTGTAATATAATGAAATTATGACATTTACGGGAATCGCCATAACCCTAACCTCTCTTGCAGCTATTATTTTCATCGGAAGATGGGTAATATATTCACTGATAGTGATCGCTAGATATTTCGGATTCAAAGAGTTCGTTGTCGCTTTCTTTACGGTTTCCATTGGGGCGGTAATACCGGAGTTCTTTGTCGGAGTAACAGCGGCATTGCAAGGAATACCGGAAGTCTCCCTTGGAACAGTAGTCGGAGAAAATCTTTTTCTTATAACCGTAACCATAGCCCTGGCAACTTTTTTTAGCGCACAGGGATTAATAGTTGATAGTAAAACCGTTCGCGGTGGGATAGTGTTCACGGTTTTTGTGGCCGTTTTACCATTACTCTTAATACTAAACGGTGAGCTTTCCAGAATGGATGGATTTGTTCTACTGATGTGTTTTGCTTTCTTCATCTTTTGGCTATTCTCCAAAAAAGAAAGATTTATAAAGATATACGAAGAAGACACACCGGAAATAGAGAACCTAACAAAGAGATCGGCTATAAAGGCCATGTTCATAGCAGTTGTCGGAGTACTGACAATAGTAATAAGCGTTGATCTTTTACTAAAAGAAATACTCACCCTATCTTCAGAACTAGGTTTACCCTTGGCTGCCTTGGGTCTCTTTGTTATTGCCATAGGAACGGCTCTGCCGGAGACCTACTTTGCCGTTGACCTAGCACGAAGAGGAAGTTCCTGGATGGTTCTGGGAGGAGTTATGGGAGGTATAGCTATGGCCTCCACTCTTGTATTGGGTACAGTTGCTTTAATAGAACCGATAACCTTAACCGGTCTTGATATTTCCTCACTTATTTTAGCCAGAATATTCTTAACAATAAGTGCCATTTTATTGCTTGTTTTTGTCACAACGGGACATGTTATAACAAAATTTGAGGGTATTGCACTCTTGGCTGTTTATATATCTTTCTTGCTTGCTGAAATTATGGTGTTTTAACTTAAATATTAGCAGGTGCTTCTATCAGAGGTACTTCTATTTCAAATCTTTCTTCATTGCGAACAACCTCAAGCTCTATAGTCTCTCCTACCTTTTTCTCTCTTATTTTACGAGCAAAACTTTGAGGTTCTTCCAATTCTTCTCCGTCAATACTTACAATAACATCCCCTTCCTTGAGCCCGGCTTCATCTGCCGGAGTATCCGGAACAACAGCCGGTTCGTCATTTCCTCCGCCTACAAGCAACACCCCTTTTTCAACAGAAAGGTTTTCCCTTGCTTGCAACATGGGGGTTATCTCGGTATAGCGAACTCCCAGAAAAGCCCTGACTATTCGCCCTGTTTTTTTTACCGAAGAAACTAAAGGTTTCACTGTATGCGAAGGAACGGCAAAACCTATATTTTGAGAACCCAGAGCAAGGGCGGTATTTACCCCTACAACCTCGCCCTTAATATTCAAAAGAGGGCCACCAGAATTACCTGGATTTATGGCAGCGTCCGTTTGGATAACCTCTTCAAAAAATTCGGTTCTACCTCTTAAGCCTCCCGCGCTAATAGATCGAGAAAGGCCGGATATGACACCAACAGAAACACTGTTTTGAAATTCACCTAAGGCATTGCCTATGGCAATAGCGGTTTGCCCGACATCCAAATCCTCGGAATCACCAAATTTCAGATAATTGAAGCTCTCCTCAGAGTCTATTTTTAAAATAGCTATATCAAAAACGGGATCTTTGTCCAGAACCTCAACATCGTATTTTTCTCCGCTATTGGTCAAAACCGAGTAATCAATACTATCATCTTCCACTACATGACGGTTAGTGACTATATGCCCCTCAGAAGACACTATAAAACCTGACCCCCCAACAACCTCCTCTTCCTCCGGTTCTTTTAATGTATCAGGAAGCATATCTTCAAAAAAAGGATGGAGATCCTGCTCAACTCCTGACAGAACCGCCTGAGTGGATACAACAGAGACAACCGCAGAGTCAGCATCCGCTACGGCGTTTACCACCCTCTCTTCATGACCTTTGCCCACTGAAGGCATATCACGCTTCTCTTCCGAGGACATCTCTTCCACCTGCTCTATATAATATGATCCGACATACTCAAAAACCTCTTCTCTAAAAAGAAAGGCTACCAAAAAGGCCACAAAGAGGGTTAAAAGAGTAACAGAAATATTTATAAATACTGTTTTCCAAAACTGCATATTTAAATGATATCGTGATTTTTTTGCGCTTTCAAGAATTCCTTTATAAAAATAAACACGCCTTACTAAAGGCGTGTTTAATACTTAGAAACTTAAGGTCTTTGTTATTAGATTTCTTCTTCCTCTTCTTCGGTATCCTCTTCTTCGCCAGTTTCTTCCTCTTCATCGGTATCCTCCTCTTCGTCAGTTTCTTCTTCTCCCTCTTCATCAGTTTCTCCCTCTTCGTCGCCAGTCTCATCTTCATCTATAAGATCTCCTTCATCTATGACTTCTTCGGGTTGTTCATCGCCATTTTCTATGTCAACATCATCAGCCATTTCATCTTCAGTAAAGATAAAGATAAGAAGCAATATGACAAGAACGGCTACAATTATCCAGATTACATTTTTCATAAATAATAATATTCTTGATTTTAAATTTTCACATCGACCTTTTGGTGAACTTTATCACACTTTTGTTTACCTTAAAACCCCAATAATTAACAGGTCACCACTAAAGTGACCTGTTAATTATTGGATCGGTCTTTATTAACTTTTCTTTACGTCTACTTTCTTTCTACCGCTCTTGTCCTCTACTTTAGACATCTTTATGGTTATAACACCATTTTTAGATTCTGCAGAAACCTTATCCGGATCAACACGAGCCGGCAAAAGAAAGTCTCTGTAAAATTCACCGTACTCCCTCTCAAACCTGTACTGTCTCTCGTTTGAGTCCTCTTTTTCCTCTTCAATGGTACCGCTTAGAGTGAGAGAATCTTCATCTACCTCAATATTGACCTTTTCCGGATCCATACCGGGAATATTAGCTATAACTTTTACTTCTTTATCCGTTTCGGAAATATCCACTTTCGGAAAAAGTCCTCCTCTGTCTTGGGATAAAAGACCGGTATCCTCAAAAGGGTCCCATATGCTCTCGTCAAAAAGACGTCCCATTGCTTCACGAAGAGAAAGAGGGCCCTGATTTTGTGGTTGAAGATCACCACCGCGTCTTTGTATTTGCATAAGATTAATCATTCTTAGTTATAATTAGAATAATCGACCTTTTGTTAAGGGAAAACAATAAAAAGACAGATAGGTGTCATCTTTATTTATTTTCAATCTATAAGACCATTAGTAACCGGATGTCTGCGCAATTTCTTTCTGGCGCGAGAAAGTATGAGTTTTACCGCATTCTCACTTTTATTCACTATTCCCGCTATTTCTCTTATGGTCTTTCCTTTCTTGTACCTTTCCTCCAGGATCAATCTTTCAGTGGGAGA
>JBNJEF010000022.1:0-11111 GCA_051745565.1 Patescibacteria group bacterium
AAGAGAACCAATGGAAGAGGGGAGGATATCCATATCTCGATCCCAGGGAAAAGTGGATTTCCCGGCGGATTTTATACTGGTAGCAGCTTTCAACCCCTGTCCTTGCGGTTATCTGGGAACCGAAAAAGGTGACTGTAACTGTACAGCGAACGAAGTAAACAGATACCGAAAAAAACTTTCCGGTCCCATTATGGACAGGATAGACCTCTGGTGTAATGTGGAGTCCGTTCCCCACAGAAAGCTCTCTTCCCGTGAAAAGAACATAAGCGAGAGCACCAAAAAGGTCAGATCAAGGATAAAAAAAGCGCTTTCTATGCAAAAAAGAAGGATCTCACCAAAAAACAAAGAAAGTATGGACATTGCCAATATAGCCACCGAAGCCCGACTATCGGAAAAGGCCGAGGAAATACTTATACTTTCAGCCGAGAAAATGGATCTGTCAGCACGCACTTATCACAAAACAATAAAAGTGGCCAGAACAATAGCCGACCTGGAAGAAAGCCTTGAAACCGAAGAGAGGCATATTTTGGAAGCCTTACAGTACCGCCCATCTTTAAATATGAGTTTATAAACAGTAACTATCAGTACCCTTATGGAAATAAAAGATAAAATATTCAAAGCCTATGATATAAGAGGTATATACCCTGAAGAGATAAACGAAGTCGTTGCTTACGAACTTGGTAAAGCGTTTTGTGATATTTACGGTAAAGAAAAGATCGTCGTAGGATATGACGCACGGCTATCAAGTGCTAATTTAAGTGAAGAGATAATGAGATCTGCTGAGGAAAGCGGACTAAACCCTGTGAACATCGGTCTTGTAAGTAGTGATCATTTTTATGTTCATTGCGTTTCAAACAAAGTGCCGGGCATAATGATCACCGCCTCCCACAACCCGGCTGAATACAACGGTTTTAAGATGCTCTCCGGTGGAGGTCATTCAATAAGAAAGGGCGGAGGAATGGAAGAACTCAAAGAGAAAATAAACAAAAAAGAAAAAGTTCCCATTAAAAACAAAAAAGGGGAAAGAACAAGAAAGGACACGGGCGATGATTTTATAAAAAAACTTACAGATAATGTTCCCCCCTTATCAGTGGGACCTCTTTCGGTAGTAATTGACGCGGGTAACGGGGCACTGGGGCCCTGCCTGGAAAAGCTCACACCCTTATATAAAGACCTTAAAGTCAAAAAACTGTTCTGGGAACCGGACGGCAAGTTCCCAAACAGAGACCCGGACCCCTTAAAAGAGAAGGCTCAAGACTCCTTAAGAGAAGAGGTTATGAAAAACAAAGGGTCTTTTGGTATATCCTTTGACGGTGACGGTGACCGAGTCTTTGTTATTGATGAAGAAGGGGAATTCGTTCCCTCCGATCTTCTGGGGGGTATCTTGGCATGTTACTTCCTTGACCTGAACCCTGAAGAAAAAATAATAAAAGATGTTACCGTATCAAAAGTCATTGATGATATTACAGCCGAATACAACAAAGCCGAAGTTATTACAGAGAGAGTGGGGCACTCTTTTATAAAAAACACAATGAAAGAAAGCGGTTCGGTACTAGGAGTGGAAAAGAGCGGTCACTTCTATTTCAGAAACCTATACAGAGCCGACTCTGGTGTTATGGCAATGCTCTACCTTCTACGGTATTTAAGTGAAAAAGGTAAAAACCTTAAAGAAGCAGTTGACCCTCTAAGAAACAGTTACTTTTTAACGGGGCAGATAAACCTTGTTGTAGAAAGGGACCCTTCGGAGATATTAAAAACGATTATTTTTAAATACAAAAATGAAGACATAGGAGAGATAGACGGGGTTTCCGTCACTTCCAAAAACAAAGATTGGCGAGTAGTAATAAGACCCTCTAACACCGAGCCGGTTGTGCGCCTGGTAGCCGAAGCCTCCTCTTCAAAGCTCTTGGATGAAAAGGTAAAAGAGTTCGTAAGAGAAATAGAACCTACGAACATAAAAGGTTATTCCATATAATATTAAAACCCCTTGTGGGGGGGTTTTAATCTATATCAAACTTTGAACTTTAAAAAGGATTGGCCACACCGTGAACCTCAAAATGCAAGTGGGGACCGGTTGAATAACCAGTGTTTCCCATCTCGGCTATAACTTCACCCTTGGATACCCACTGTCCGACACCGACCAAATTCTTGCTGTGATGGGCATATAGAGTGCTGACGCCGTTGGGGTGATCTATGACAATATAGTAACCATATCCCGTACTACTATGCCATCCGCTGACAGAAACCTTTCCCTCAGCCGCTGCGTATATAGGAGTCCCCGAAGGAGCAGCTATATCAACAGCATTCCGACCGTGAAGCCCTTGTGTCCTCATACCACCTCTAACCGGCCTCATAAAGTACCCACTGGACTCTGATACACTCTGATCACTGTAAGCAACACTGTCGTTATAAGAAGGTTTGGACTCTTTCTTTTCTTCTTTCTCTTGCGGTTCATTTTCTTCCTTAACGCCACCGGGAACATCTATAAAATGTCCCGTTGCCAGTTTTTGGTCATCCCAAATCTCATTGAACTCCTTTATTTCCTCTTCCGAGGCGTCGTATTTATCCGCTATTTTCGAAATAGTATCTCCACTCTCCACCTGGTGACGCACCCCATCAAAAGGCAGGATAACCAAGTGTTGTCCTTTGTATATCGTATCACCCTTTAGATCATTGGCCCATTTAATGGTGTTCGCCGACACTCCGTACATCTCTCCTATTTGAGAAAGTGTGTCGTTTTCTCTAACAATGTATACCTTTTCTTTGTCATTATTCCCGAAACTTCGATTACTTGACTCGATCAAAGAAACGCCGGAAAATACAGCAGATCCGTCATCAGTGGTCTTTATATTAGAACCTCCTACACCAGAAAAGAACGGTTCCGGGCCGGAAAAATTACCAACAAGATCAATGTTTTGAGAGTTAACAAAAACATCTTCCTTTTCTTCCGAAACATCAGAGGCTTGCGTTGGAGCACTAAAAGAGGGCGCCATTATTAAAATGAACACAAAAGCCAAAGAATGGATCACGAAAAGCAAAAAACCGCACCTTGCCCTCTCCATTAAGGACGATGCGTGTTTTGATCGTTTTTCTTCGTATCCTCCGTATGTCGCCCGACTCTTACTACTTGAACCTCCCGAGTCGGGTTCCTGTGGGGTTTTTAAAATAAGCCTTTTTTAAACTGTAAAACTTCCGTTTCCGCTGTTATCCTGCTCTCAGTTCTTTTTCATCCTCCTCATTGCGAGGACATTTACTATTATACCTCTCAGTATACGACAGTCAAACGCCAAAAAACCCTTCTGTGGATAAGCAAAATTTATCCGGTATCTTCTTAAACTTGGAAGAGTTAATCTATGTTATTATGTTTTGATAATTATGAGCAAAAAAGAACTTAAAAACCTAAACGAGCAACAGTTCAAAGCTGTAACCTGCCACAATGGCCCCCTCCTTATAATCGCAGGAGCAGGTACCGGAAAAACAAGAACGGTTACACACCGTATTGCCTCCTTAATAGAAGCAGGTGTTAAACCCGAGAAAATATTAGCCATAACCTTCACCAACAAAGCTGCCTCGGAGATGAAGGAAAGAGTCGCCTCTCTCCTGCAAGAAAGGAGAGATCTTAATAGAGAAACCAACACTCCACAAAGACCCTTTATTTCCACCTTTCACTCTTTAGGGGTATATATCCTGCGTAACAGCCATCAAAAAGCGGGGCTTTCACGCAACTTCGGTATATCTGATCGTAATCGTTCAAAACAGATGGTCAAAGAATCAGCAAGAAGGCTTAACATAGATACTCAAACAAACGACCCCGCCAAAGTTTTGAATTTCATATCAAGAAACAAGAACGCAATGCTCTCTCCTGAAAATATCTTCAGAGAAGGTCAAAAAAGTGATAATGATAAAATACTCCTCTGGAGAGAATACGAGAAAATACTAGAAGAGGAAAATTCTGTTGATTTTGACGATCTTTTGGTCAAGCCGGTAAAAATGATGCTATCGGACAAAGAAACACGAGTTTTTTATCGCTCTCTTTGGTCACACATCCATATTGACGAGTATCAAGACACCAACCCCGTGCAATGCAAAATGGTGGATATTTTGGCCAAGGACCACGGCAATATATGTGCCACCGGAGACCTTGATCAATGCATATACAGCTGGAGGGGAGCACAGGTTGATGCTATGCTTGATTTTGAAAAGAAATACAAAGGAGCACAAGTAGTGGCACTGGAAGAGAACTACCGATCAACAGAGACCATTTTAAGCGCCGCCAATAATGTCATCTCCTTTAACCGAAAAAGAAAAGAGAAAACGCTTTTCACTTCCAACAGAAAAGGGGAGAGTATTAATTACTCCGTTTACTCTTCGGAAACGGAAGAAGCTGTGAACACGGCCAAAAAGGTAAGCGCTCTTCTTGAAGAGGGCGTGAATGCCTCCGAAGTAGCCGTCCTCTACCGCACCAACTTTCAATCAAGAGCGCTGGAAGAGGCCTTCATTAACAGATCGGTTCCTTATTCAATACTGGGAACCAAATTCCTTGAAAGACAAGAAGTTCGTGATCTTCTATCTTACATTGAACTGGCACGAAACAGTAAAAGTGTCAGCGCTCTAAAAAGGATAATAAACACCCCAAAGAGGGGTATCGGCAAAGTAACCCTACTTAAGATACTGGAAAACAAAGAAGATGAGCTCAAAGGTAAAACCAAAGAAAATGTTGCTTCTTTCAAAAACCTCATAAAAGACCTTGAAAATAAAAGTGAAGAACTGAAACCATCAGAATTCGTAAGATACGCCCTCAAAAGAAGCGGGCTTGAAAACCTTTACAAAGAAAAGAAAGAGGAAGAAAGACTGGAGAACGCCGGAGAACTTATAAGTATGGCCGGAAAGTACGACGACCGACCCCCGGGAGAAGGAATAGATGTCTTTCTGGAAGGAGTGGCACTTTATTCCGACCAAGACACCCTTCCTCCGGAGGAAGTTAATTGTGTCAGAATGATGACTGTTCACGCCGCCAAAGGGCTTGAATTTGATCATGTTTTCATTACCGGTCTTGAAGAAGGTCTTTTCCCGCACGAACCAATGGGCAACGAAAACCGAGACGAAGAGGAGGAGAGGAGGCTTTTCTATGTCGCTCTTACCAGAGCAAAAACAAAAGCATTCCTCTCTTCCTCTTATATGCGAACCATCTTCGGAAAAACCTCCATACAGAGACCGTCTTGTTTCATATCGGACATAGGAGAAGAACACCTTTTCAAAGAAGAATCTATCTGGGAAGAAGATGGTTCTTCCGGTCTTCTGTCAGGCCCTCCTCTACCTCCTATATATTAAATAATATGAAAGCCAAAAAGTCTCTCGGACAACACTTTTTAAGATCCAACTCCGCCTTAGAGCGAATAGCTGACGCTGTAGATATAACCCCCAAAGAAACAGTGATAGAGATAGGGCCCGGTCATGGAGAGTTGACGGAGAAACTGCTTGCCCGCAGAGCCTATGTCATAGCCGTGGAAAAAGACAAAGAAATGGTCTCAGGCCTTAGTCAAAAATTCAAAAAGGAAATAAAGAACAATGAAATGGAAATAATAAGAGCGGACATAAGAGAGCCATCTCCATCTGATCTATTAGGTGAAAAAGGAGATCAAAAATATAAAGTGGCCGGTAACATACCTTATTACATAACCGGATACATACTCAGAAAATTTCTCACCGACCCCCTTAAACCTCAAAGAGTGGTTTTCTTGGTCCAAAAGGAAGTGGCGGAGCGAGCCGCCAGATCAAAAAAGGAGAGTCTTTTGTCACTGGGTATAAAGGCCTACGGAGAGCCGAAATACAAAGGAGTGGTAAAAGCCGGTTCTTTCTCACCACCGCCGAAAGTTGATTCAGCTATTTTAGCCATAGAGAATATAGATAAAGGTTTTTCAGACGAAAAAGAAGAAGCTTTTTTCTTTGATATTTTAAAAACCGGGTTTTCCCAAAAAAGAAAAACCCTTCTAGGGAACCTCTCAAAAGATTTTGAAAAAGAAAAACTGGAAATAGTTTTTGAAAAATACGGACTGGATCCCAAAACCCGAGCCGAGGATATAACTATTAAAGTATGGAAAAAAATAGCTCTTTTGTTAAAAAAATAATTTTTAATGGGATGTTCCGACTATTTCTATAACATATCCACTACCTATGGTAGTACAACCAGTATTACTATAGACCCTGCAGGACCTGCTGGAACCCGTGTGTGTTCCCAACAACCAGACCCCTGTTTTATATATATTGTAATAGGCATAAAGTGTTGACTGTCCCGGAAGATACATAACCGTGGCCTCTCTCGGGGGGCCTACTTCTAAAAGAATACCGGGGGTGCAGGGACAGTATTTGATCGAATTGATCTTTCCTCCAAAAGGGTTCTGCGGATTACTCAAGGCTTTCTCCGTTTCTGGAACAAAGAATAAAAAGGGGGTTATAAGAAATAACACCAAAAAGAGTAGTAATGTTCTTTTTTTTAATGACAACGGAGAATAAAGGTGCTTCAATAGTGATCTTTTACTAATTGTTTTTAAATTTTTCATGATCTATTAATTTATAAATTTAAAATGAACTTTCCAGGCTCTTTACTTATGCCGTTTTCATTCACTATGTAAAAATAAACATCTAATTGAAAACCGGGGCCTTCAATATGATCAACATCAGGTTCATCAAAGGAAGTTTCAACCTTGAAACTAAGACTTTTTCCGTCAGGCGAAGGGACGCCTTCAACCGTATTAACAGAGGTACGAACCATGTTCCAGTCCTTATCAAAACCTTCTCCATGGACAGTTACCTCGGTTCCCGTTTCTATCTCAGAAGGAGATACTGAATCTACCGTGGGAGGAGTGACCCCCTCATCTACGACCGCAAAAAACACACTTTCATTGTCCGTTTTCCCTTTTTCGTTTTTTACTTGAATATTATGGTAACCGGATTCTGCTTCTTCCGGTACGTTTATCACTATAGTATCACTACTTTGGGCCTCAACATTTTCAATCTTTATATCGTCACCAAAATACACGGTATTTTTTGAAGTAAAACCAAAACCGTATATCTCCAGTTCCTCTCCTCTCTCACCGGAGTAATGAGAAGGCTGTGTTAACATTAGTTCTTCTGTATGCATCCAGTTAAGCTCTTCTTGAGCTCCAGCTCCTTCTTCCAGAGTTGGTTCTTCAAGCTGTTCTTTATCTTCATCTCCTTCTTCCAGAGTCGGTTCTTCGGGCTGTTCTTCATCTTCGTCTTTTTTATGAAACTCTCTTTTCTCACTCAAGAGATCATCTATTTTCGCCTTCGTTGAAGAACCGAAATACCCCGTACCCCTTTGAAGACCCAAAGGGGATAGTATTTCGGAAGAATACTTTTCCTGAAAACGGATAACAGCATTTTTGGTAATAGGTCCGAAATATTCCGTCTCTTGACCGGGAGAACCGGCTCCGGAATTGGCTAAACGGGTGTCGGGATCACGGTTCAAAAGAACCTGCAACTCCTTAACATCGTCGCCCCGATCCCCAATCTTAAGATCACGCTCAAAGGCAGGATCAGCACCCAAAACCTCTTGGTGAGAGAGAAAACCCCCCATAAACAGTACGGCAATGACGCTTATTTTTAAAATAGATCTTTTTCTCAGGGAGATCATAATATGACAAAAATTAAAAATATAATGAAAGTGAATTTTGTAATAATTAACATAATTAATCATACACCAATAAAGATATATTTTCCTTATCTCTGTCCACAAAAAGGAAAGATGTAAAAATTAAAAAGGTGTGTATAAGTTCAAATTTTAAAACTTGAAAATCTGTTACAATTTAATTTGTAGATAAGCAATGTAGCTTTTATATGAAAACCAAAGGAACACTACCGCTTCTGGCGATCCTGTTTGCCATTATTGTATTGGGAAGTACGGCGATGTTAAGCGCTTCGCCGGAGTCATCCGCAAAACATAAGATATATAAAAAAGAAGACGCCTTAGAGGCAACTGCTAATATTTATAATAGTAACGATGCCGACAGAGAAGGTCACTGGGTGGAAGAGCTAAACAGAGTAATACCCCCGGAAGAACAAAAAAGGCTGAGAGAGTCTTCTTCTTCTGATCTTACTGTAACGGAAAAGTTCTTGACAGAAATTTTTAACACTCTTGCTGAAGAGGAAAACCTGAGCGATCTAAATGTAGAAGATGTAGATTCAGAAATTGAAACAGAAAAGTACGAAGCCGTGATGGAAGAGTTTATGGAGAAAGAGTTAAAAGTAATGAAAAGTAAACATTTTGATCTAGAAGATCTTGATGTCAAAAAAAATTACTCCAAAAAGAAAGTTCGTGACTACGGTAACGAAGTTGGAGAGATAATCCTCAGAAACTCTCCGGGGCTTGACCATCAGTTGGACCTTTTTCAAGATCTTGTTGTAAATAAAGACCAACAAGCAAAACTCGATCTAATAAAGATATCCGACGGTTACAAAAAGATCGCCGAGGAAGTTGCTTCCGTAGAAGTCCCTGAAGGTGTTGCTCAGACACACCTTGATTTTGTTAACGGAATGAGATCCAGTGGATCCTATATAGAGAATATGGCCCAAGTTAAAAAAGACCCAATATTAGGGCTTATTTCCGCTGAAAGCTATCTTAAAAGAGTCGCCTCCGGAGCACCTCTGGAAGTATCAAAAGAATTGGAACTTTTCTTTGAAGAAGAAGAGGTGGTTTACGGTCCAAAGGACCCCGGTGCGGCTTTTAATTTACTTGGGGAACTTGAATAGGGGTGTTTTATTAAAAAAGAAAAAATGGAACTTAAAAACTCTACATATCTAAATAAAGTAAAAAAAATACCATTATTGTTGCTATGTTCTGTTTTAATTTTTAACTTCATAGTATTCTTATTTCCGACCCCTCAAGAAGTAAAAGCTAGTCAGTATGTCCCAGTTCGCGAAACAGGAAGAAACCTAAGCGCAAACGAAGCAACTGAAGACCTTACTCGAAGTTTTAGGGATTATTATTATGAAAAAGAATACAACAGAGACGGTATCGCATGGTTATTCGTTAAAGAAATAATAAACAGCACCATTGTTGATGAAATATTAAGTTGGGCAAATAGCGGATTTGAAGGTGAACCTGCTTTCATTGAAAATCCCGGTAATTTCTTTTCTTCAATGGGAGGAGAGGTTCTTGATCAAATAATCAGTGAGAATTTTGAATATCTTTGTAGTGATTTTCGTCCCCACATTGAGGCAGCTATAACATACAAATACAAAGAAGCCAGAGACCGGGAAGCGGAATACTCATGTACACTTGATGATGCGGTAGCCAACCTGCAAACTCATTATGATGATTTTGTATCAGGTAATTTCTACCGTGGTGGATGGGAGGGATTATTTGCCTTAAGCCAAAACTCGCAAAACAACCCTTACGGCGCCTACTTGAAAGCTGATATGGATATGGAAGAGGAAGTAATAAGAAATGCCGAACTAGCCAGACAGGAACTTGAATGGGGAAGCGGTTTGTTTTCCATAAGAGATGGGGGTGTCATTTCCATGCCGGGAGATATCTTGAAAGACCAGATAAACGAAACTCTCTCCTCGGACATAAGACAGCTTGAACATGCCGACGAGTTAACAGAAATGATAGCCATGCTAATAGGTCAGCTTGTAAGCAATGTTGTAACCAGTGATAGCGGTTTGGGAGGAGGTTCAGGATACAGTGACCCGGGTGAATTTGCACCTGACGATCAGCAAGAGGGGGAAAATAAGGAGCTAACGCAAACTTTTGCAGGTCAAAGTTTTAAAGCTGACGTTGAAGGTGCCATGCTAACAGTAGGAACGACGGGTGGAGGAAGCTTTGTGAGTGACAATACCAAAACTATAGATAACCTCACTATACAGGCTCAAGAAATGGCTTTTATGGGCTCTACCGGAACCGGAGGAAGCACCATGGAAGTTAAAGACGGTGACGTAGTAGAGGTAGATAATATTACATTTCTGTACGACGCTGGAGACGTCTATAATGTACCGGAGGGCGGTTCGTACAAACAAGGAACATCTATAACTCTTGATAACGTTAAAATAAAAAATCCGGAATTTATGGGTGTTGAAAATTCAACCACGGCAACAGTCAATGGGAGCGGTAGCCAGGAGATAAACGATGTTCATTATTTGGGACCAATAGAGTTAACAGATGCGGACCTGGAAGGAGCTTATCTTGAGGATGTAACCCTGAAAGCACCCGAGGACGCAGACCCGAGCAACCTGGAGGGCGGAGAAATACAAGATGGGACCGGAACCGGAGTAGATAAATTGCTTACAGTAGATTCTTATGAATACAATGACGGGAGTTTCCGAGGAAGTGTTGCAGATGAAAACGTAACTCTGAATAACGTAATGATAGTTGGCGGAGAAGTTGTAGATGATGAAGGAGAAGTTGTGACGGACGGAAGCGGTCATGAATTGAAAATAGACACAAACTTATACTGTGGGGGAGATAATCCTTGCACTGTTGGCCCCGGTAACTTTTCAGCTAGCGGTGTAAATAATATCAGGATAGATGATACAAGCGGCATCGGCACTTGGTCTTATTCAACCTTTAGCTGGTCAGAACAGTCCGGATCAATTATTGAAGATTTTACTATAAGCCACGGAGAAATAACTAAACATTACTGATCCTGAAGTATATATAAGAACAATGAAAAGGAATATTAAAAAAATGAAAGAAACGTTGACCGTCATTGAAAATGTGCCCGTTTTCCATTTCTTATTTTCTATTTTAAGAAAGGTAAACAGAAGCCACATTGCGGGTCTTTTGGTCTTCTTGGTGTTTTTTAGTGTTTTCTTTTTCACTATACCAACAGAAGTAGCTGGCAATGATCAGACTGACTCCTGGCAACAAGCCCAATACAAAGAAGACCAACAAAGTCTTTTGGACCCAATATTAGGTCTTATTAAGGGGCCCGTAAAAGAAGCATTGACTGACACTGTTTCTTTTTTATGTATTTTTATATTGGAACTTTTAACCCTTATTCTTGTGCTTGCCGGTAACCTTTTTGATTACACCGTTGATTTCACCATAACCAATTTAACCACCAATCTTGAGGCGCTGGATGATGGAATAA
>JBNJEF010000061.1:0-2664 GCA_051745565.1 Patescibacteria group bacterium
GTATAGACACAATACACCAAAATTTGCCACCATTCAACACTATATAAATGATTAGCATACAAAAAACGTATCTCATCCTTTTAGCTTAGTAGAATGAAAACCGGCTCATAATTTGAGCCGGTTTTGGGCACTATACCTCAAGACGAGAAGAGCAGAAACCGAAACTTATATGCGCAAACGAAAGACCGTACCATAGATCATAAAGTCTTTTCGCTACAGGTGTTATTCCATAGTTGGAAAGTACGGGAATAAATATCTCATCTTTTAAAATATCCCCCCTTGGGTAATACCTGCTCCCAATAGCCTGAATGGCAAAAGTATTCTTAAAAGGAAGATCATCATTATAAATAATGGCAATAGTGATCAATTCCCTTAAGGTAAGTGGCTTAAAAACCAACCTTTTAGGTAAATCAAAAAGAAACTGAGGTTTCCTCATTAAATAAATATCATCAGGCGTTACAGCCAGATCGATCAGTCCGCTCTGATCAATATTTTCCTTGCATTCCCCCATAACTCCGCCCAGAGCCATGCAACTTAGATCGGTAAAGCTGATATATTTATCAGGAAAAACTAAAATATAACCTCCGGGATTGTCATCAAAGAATCCTTTCATTCCCTGTTGAAGTTCAAACTTCTCTATAGCTAACTCCACCAAGAAATCAGACAGACCCCTATCCTGGTACATCTGCAACTGCCTTTTAACACTTACGAAACCCATAACCTCTCCTTTTTTGGTTAAAGAACTTTCTTCACTCCGTCGCTAGATATAACACAATATTATATTTTTGTCATTAATTTTTTAAGTTCTCCACAGAATAGTTGTTCAAAAAAACAAAATGTGGTACTGTTTTGCCAGTTTTATTTATCTGTACTTTATAAAGGAGGTGGGAAATGCAAAAGGGATCTACACCGAAAAAAAGAAAGTGTAGGCACTGCAATGAAAGATTAGAGGTCGAGTTTACATCAAATGACCTAAAAAAAGGAGGGCAGGAGATATTCTGCCCGAATTGCGGGTATCTAATTAAAATACCCGTAGAAAAGAGCAAAAAAGTGGAGGTTCTCCTCCCTTCAGTATCGTTATCGGCGATTCGATAGAACTCACTACCCCTTTTTATAAAGCCCCGTAAAATTACGGGGCTTGAATCTGTCACATAAATTCAATTTCAAGAATTTACAAAAATGTATTTATGGCATATCATCCAGACAGAACCAAGGTACACAAAAACAAAAGGGGGGCTTCATGCAAGAACAAGAAAACAAGCCACTATTTGATTCTGTGGATGTACTAGTTGAGGAAAAAAATTGTCCCAATCCTAAATGTAAGGCAGTAGTAAGCGTAAAATTTGACAAAAAACAGGAGGAAGTAATAAAAATGTGTTCCAAATGTTTGTGTCTTTTGGCGATCCCTTTTGAAGGCGAGATCGAGATTCTATCCGGATGATCTAGTATCCGGAATGCAAAAAGCCCTGAAAACCCGGGGCTTTTCTCTTTTCATCTCTATCTTTTTATAATATCCAAAAAGGCAACTTCCAGCGGAAAAGTCTTCACTGAAGAGAAGCCGCAAAGCTCCAATGCTTCAAGGAATATCTTCAATTCGGATAACCCGAACACAAGATCCTTTCTGCTTGAAAGAGAAAGAACAAATTCATACTCATCTTCAGAGAGCTCTTCTTTTACAATATCCTTAGCACCCGAATCACGAAGCAAAATAACAAATCTTAATTTCTGAATAACTCTTTCAAAGAAAAGTTCTGGATCAAAATTATCCTCTTGCACCTTTCTGAATACATCTATCCCTTTTTCGGCATCCTTCTCGGCAATAGCCTCAATCAATCCGTTAACAAGACCCGTGCTTGGCGACCCTGTTATATCTTCAACATCCTTAGCTGTTATCTTTTTTGAAGAAAGAGAAGAAGAAACCTTCTGCAGTGTACCCAGAGCATCACGGAAAGACCCGTCAGCGATCAGGGCGATAAGATGCGCCGCATCCGGCTCAAGATCCAATCCTTCTTTAGAGGCCACGGAATTTAACAATTCCTTCACTACCGCGATTGTCGGCCTTCGGAAATTGAAAGATTGGCAACGGGATACAATGGTGTCAGGAAGCTTATGTACTTCAGTGGTGGCAAGAATGAAAATAGAGTGCTCCGGCGGTTCTTCCAAGGTTTTAAGCAGAGCATTGAAAGCTTCCTTGGTAAGCATGTGAACTTCATCAATAATATATACTTTATACGGAGACTCAAAAGGCAAAGAAGAAACGGTCTCCCTTAGCTCCCGAGCATCATCAATTCGCCTGTTTGAAGCCGCATCTATTTCGGTGATATCGTTATCACTGGTACCAATAGCCCGAGCGAATATTCGCGCTATTGAGGTTTTACCTATCCCCCGCGAGCCGGAGAAAAGGTAAGCGTGAACTATTTCCTCTTTCTCTACGGAGCGCTTTAAGGTTTGGACAATGTGATCTTGCCCGATAACATCCTCAAAACCCGCCGGCCTGTACTTTCTATACAAAGCAGTATGTTCTTTTGTCATAGATTGACATTATACCAGAAACCGGAAAACTTATCTTTCCTATATTAACATCATGAACTATTAGAAAAACGGACCCCCGAAGAGGTCCGTTTGGGAGGGGCTATTTATTGCCCCTAGAAAGGAGGTACACCG
>JBNJEF010000062.1:0-2596 GCA_051745565.1 Patescibacteria group bacterium
TATGCCATCATCCGCTACGACCTAATGAATATCAGAGTGATAGCTAAGAGAGCATTACTTTATTCTGTTATCGTTGTAGCAGCGACCATGGTCTTAGGCGCCGTTATCTTTACAAGCCGATTCTTGGAAGACTCTTACCCAATGCTCTCTATCTGGCTTATACCCGCTATCCTTTCAATTCTGGGAGTTATCTTGGGTGCTTACATATGGAAAGGGATGCGTGATGCTGAATCGATGAAATATGAATTCATAACTACGGTAACTCATAAATTCAGGACACCTCTCTCACGCATAGTCTGGGCGGTTGAGGGAATACGAGAGGAGGGAGGTCTGACTGATTTCCAAAAGAGTGGTATCCGTTCTATTGATTACTCCACCAGAAGCATACTTAAAATGGTCGACCTTATGACCAACCTTTCTGACAATAAAGCCAGTAAGATGGAAAAAAATATAGATCTTACAGATCTTATGAACTCTGCTTTAGATGAAGTTAAGTCGGAATTTTCCCGCAGGAACATCACACTGGAAAGTGATATCGAAGAGGGTATTACGGTCTTTGCCGAAAAGAGCAGTATCCGTTTCATCATCAATGTTCTGCTGGAAAATGCCATGATATATACCCCTAATGGCGGAACTGTTAATATTGATCTTTACAATGAAGACAACAAAGCGGTCATCAGGGTCAAGGACAACGGTATCGGTATGAGCAAAAAGACCCAAGAGAGAGTTTCTGATTCATTTTTCAGAGGCAACGATGCTAGAATTACCGATACTGAAGGTATGGGCGTCGGTCTTTATGTGGTAAAAAAGGTCGCTAACGGAATGGAGGGCGAGATGGATTTCCACTCTGACGGCGTGGGAGAAGGAAGTACGTTCTTTGTGAGGTTGCCGGTGGTGAGAGAGTGAGAATTTTTATAAAATTTAATTATTATTTTTTAAAATGGAAAAGAGAAATAAATTCAAAAAAGCTGTAGTAACCGGCGGGGCTGGATTTATAGGAAGCAACTTGGTCGATGCTCTTATTGGTGAAGGTTTTTCTGTCTCCGTGATAGATAATCTTTCGGCAGGAAAAAAGGAGAACCTGAATCAGGAAGCCAAATTTTTTAACGCGGATATAAGAGATGTTGATGCAATAGAGGAAGCTTTCAAAGAGGCTGATCTGGTTTTCCATACCGCCGCTCTGCCGAGAGTGCAGTACTCTATCGAAAACCCAATAGAAACCCATGAGGTAAATGTAACTGGAACTTTAAACGTCTTGGGACTCTCGGCCAAGCACGGAGTTGGGAAGTTCATTTTATCATCCTCAAGTGCCGTTTATGGCGACCAAGAAGAGAGAGCCATGAAAGAGAGCGACGGAATATTTCCTAAAAGTCCTTACGCTCTTCATAAATACATAGACGAAGAGTACTGCCGTCTTTATTCTGACATGTACTCCCTTCCAACGGTATCCCTCCGATACTTCAATGTTTACGGTAAAAATCAAGACCCGGAGGGTGCTTATGCTTTAGTTATTGCCAAGTTCTTGGAGAAGAAAAAGAAAGGCGAGAAGCTCACTATAACCGGCGATGGTGAGCAAACACGTGATTTTGTTCATATTCGTGATGTGGTCAGAGCCAATATACTCGCCGCTTATTCAAAAGAGCTTAACTCCGGCGAGGTCCTAAACATCGGCTCCGGAAGATCTGTCTCCATAAATCAAACAGCTCGTCTTATAGGGGGAGAAGTCGAATACATTGACCCACGTCTTGAACCAAGGCATACTCTTTCTGATAGTAAAAGGGCGGAGGAGGTGTTGGGCTGGAAGCCGAGCGTTTCCATAGAAGAAGGGATAGAAGAATTAAAGGTAGAGCAGGGGGTATAACATAATGGTTAAAGAAAAACAAAAGGTCTTGATACTGGTAACTTTGGCCGAGATCGGCGGAGCGCAGATGTCCGTTCTTAATCTGGCGAGGGAATTAAAAAGAAGAGATGTTGACGTTATTGTTGCATTCGGGAAAGGTGAGTTTCTTGAAGATAAATGCCGGAGGTACAATATTCCCACTCACAGACTAAAACACCTGAACCGCTCACTTAAACTAATCGAGAACTTTCGCTTCTTGAGAGAGCTCCGCTGTTTCCTCAAAAAGGAGAGATTCACCGTCCTCCATATCAATAGCTCAAACGCTCTACTCGGAGCCATAAGCGCCTTCTCACTTTTAAGTAAAAGACCTCGCACTGTTTTCACTTATAGGGGTCTCTCTTTCCTTGACGAGAACTTTGAGGCGAACCGATTTAAAAAGTTCTTCTATATTGCTCTTTTCCATATCCTCACTCTTTTCGTGGACAGACAGGTCTTCGTAAGCAGGGCTAACTTTGAAAGCGCCAAATTTCTCGGCTTGGGGAGAGGAGGCGTTGTCATCTACAACGGACTTCCCATGATGGAAGTTAATTTCTTGGAAAAGAACCGTGCAAGAGAGAAACTGGAGAAGCTCAGCGGGATCTCCTTGGAGAAAAAGATGATAGTCGGATCCATTGGCCGATTGGCTGATCAAAAAAACTATGAGTTTTTAATAAAGAACTGGAAAGACGTAACCTCAAAAGTACCGGAAGCGGTCTG
>JBNJEF010000023.1:0-10667 GCA_051745565.1 Patescibacteria group bacterium
ACCTTTTGAACACGAGACCGCGGAAAAGACATGGCGGATTAACGCCTAATGAGGTATTCTATAGAGCAACAGGTGTTGCGTTATTTTCTTGAATGTACGGATAGATCGGGTGATATGGCATAATAAAAATGATATAATAAATTATTAGTATTAATATTTATAATTAAAAGTTTATGAAAAAAACACTTATTATTGTGATCGCTGTGGTGGTTCTCATTATAGCCATTACTACAGCTTTTGTATTCTTAAGAGGCGGAGACGAGGATACGGGCACTGACGGTTACTCAGATATAAAAGGTTACGTATTTGAAATAACAGAGGATTCCATACTGGTAGCTGAAGGCCTAAGCGGCAGCGAACCCTATGAAGGCGACACTGAGAGGATAGAAGGAAACGCTATAACTTACCAAACCACCGAAGATACTGAAATATTGTCTTCCTCGGGCGAAGAAACAGATTTCGAAGACATAGAAATACATGATGAGGTTGAGGTTTGGTCAACGGGAGTGATGATGGAGAGCTTTCCCGGTCAAGCAGAGGCGGTGAAAATAGAGATCACAGGAGAAACATTCCAACCGGAAGAGTCGGAAGAATCGGGACCTGTATCCTGCGATAGTGACCACTCTTCCAGAATGAATGTTATAAATAGCCTGGAAAATAGCTGGGCAGAAGTTGAAAGCGATATACCTGAAAGGCCAAGCATGGGAGCAACCTCATGGCACAGCCCCTATCACGTACAGTTCATAGGCAATGACACTATAATGACCGCCTTTGAAGACGGACACAGCGTGATGACCGCCATAATAGAGTTCACCTGCGAAGAAGGAGAAGCGAAAGACTTCAGCATAGTAGACACCGTTGACAACTTCCCACTTGATGAAGACAATTGGTCCGATCTTAAGCAATCTTACGGCGATCGTTACCGTTCTCTTAACACTTACACATCCATTGATGTATACGTAGAAGGGGACATGATAGAAGTTGACGACTGGGAAGAAGTTGAACCGAATATCTTTATACTTGATACGGGAAGCGGGAAGAAATTATAAAGTGTAAGCTTAAAAATAAAAACTCCGGTTAACAACCGGAGTTTTTTTATTAGAATTCATCGCTTCAGATCAGTAAATAAGAATCCCATAAAATATCCTAGTCTTTAAACTCAGGGTTTTCCTCCAACCAGCGAAAGATGGTGTCAACATCTTCTTTCCTGTTATCAGACCTTAAAATTACAGCGGCATAGGTTCGTCCATTCAACTCAAAAAGGGTGGCGTAGGTCTGCTTGGCTTCGGGTAAATATCCCGTTTTTCCACCTATAAATCCGGGTATATCGGGAAAGATGTTCAAATTTTTGAAAGTCAAAGAGCGACCATATGGGTTGGGTAATTGAAAATCTTCCTCGCAAGTTATCTCAAATATTTCCGGATGTTCTTCGTCTATGTAATTCAATAGCCTAACAATGTCCGATGCCGTAGCCTTATTCTTAGGGCTTAAACCGTGAGAATCATAGAAGAAAGAGTCTTTCATTCCTATCTGATGAGCTTTTATGTTCATAAGCCCGACAAACACTCCTTTATCCATAAAATAGGTTAGGGACTCTGCGGCATCATTAGTTGATTGTATCAGGGCCGCTTTCATAAGATCTTTGGCGCGAACCTCGGCTCCCGGAAAAAGAGAAGGGCTATACCCATAGGTATTAAGCATGGAAGATTTCAGTGATATCTTTTCATTCTCATCAATGTTCTCTGCAGCTATTACGGCACTCATAAGCTTGGTAACGGAAGCTATGGGACGGCTTATCTCTTCATCTCTCTTAATAAGGACATGCTCATCTTCTGATAAGTCAGAAACCAGAAAACTCTTAGCACTTATCTCATTCTCAAGCTCAACCCCTTCAAGTCTCCATTTAAGATATATCTTTCTTTGTATAAGCTCATGTATCTCCTCCAGAGCCTTTTTCTTTTCCGGTAAAATATCATCATCATCCACATCCTCAGGCAAAGATATGTCCTCACCATCTACAGTCAGATCTTCCGCTTCCGCCATTTTCAGGCTTATCCCGAAGGATAATGTCACAACAAGTATTAATATAGTAGTTAAAAAAGTTTCCGTTTTTTTCATATAAAAGTATTATACCATTAAATTCCTTTTTCAAGCATAAAAAAATAAATGTTAATATAACCTTTAATGGGGACCATACTACCAAAAGTATTTTTCAATAAAAACGTCCTGAAAATAGCCCCTGAAATTCTCGGTAAATTCCTTGTGAAAGAAGAGAAAAATATCAGGATAAGATACGCCATTACGGAAGTGGAGGCCTACGACGGAAAGGAAGACCTCGCCTGCCATGCCAGTCGTGGAATGACCAAACGGAACTCGGTTATGTTCGGACCCGCGGGGGTATGGTATGTATATCTGGTTTACGGAATGCACAATATGCTCAATATCGTAACCGGAGAAGAAGGCTATCCTTCGGCAGTCCTGATAAGGGGAATAGAGGAGATAAAAGGCCCGGGACGCTTAACCAAGAGTCTATCCATAGACAGAAGATTTAACGGAAAAGAGGCTTTAAAGGAAAACGGATTATGGCTGGAAGAGGGTGTAAGAATACCGGAAAGAGATATTAAAAGAACCGAAAGGGTAGGTGTTGAGTACGCCGGAGAATGGGCAAAAGCACCGTACCGATTTATATGGGAACCAAAGGAATAAAGACTATTTCTCTTCAGGAAGAAGTTCTTCGGTAACTCTTTTTACCACTCGCCCATCAGCATATCCCTTAAGCTCTTTCATAACCGCGCCCAAAAGCGGACCTATCTGACCTCTGTCTGATATTTTCATTTCCTTCATCTTCTTCTCTATATACTCCTTCACTTCCTTTTCAGTCATTTGCTCCGGAAGATACTTCTCCAAAACAGAAAGTTCCAGTCTTTCGGTTTCAGCAAGGTCTTCTCTTCCGCCTTTTTCAAACTGCTCAATGGAATCGCGTCTTTGCTTAACCAGACGGTTGATAACCTCTAAGGCGCTCTCGTCCGGTAAGTCGCTATCTCTATCTTTGCCTTTTTTTATAGCCTCATTTGTAAATTCGGCTATTAAGCTCTTTAGAGCGGTCGCTCTTTCCCTGTCACGCAAGCGCGCTGCTTCTTTTATTTCCTCTTTGACATCTGAATGTATGCTCATAATGAGAAATTATAACACGGCTCTTAAATAAGGGCCACTGGCCACTCCTGTCTTTAGCTGGCGCGTGAAGGGTCTCTTTTGTTATACTGGTTTATGTGGAAGGAACTTTATCTATGATCATCCTGTCAGTATCCATCGGTTTATTAATACTGATGAATTTTGGCCTGTTCTATCTGCTTATAAAAAGCAGAAAAGGAAGCGAACCTTCCGGTTCGCAAAACCTGGATCTTATTTTTCAACAGATGAACGAGCTAAACAAAACCATGGACACTAAAATGTCCGAAACTCACAAAAGTGTACAAAACCAGTTCCAAGACTCCCAGAGATTGATCCAAGATATAAACAAACAAGTAAACGAGCAATTAAAAGATGTAGCCAAGGGTCAAAGCGAAGTCAAGGAGCGTAGCAATCAGATATTCTCCATAGCCGAACAACTCCAAGATCTCCAAAGAACACTTAAAAGCCAAAAAGAACGAGGAAACTTCGGTGAAGCCAGTTTAAAACTGATATTATCCAACATGCTTCCTCCCGAAGTTTATGAAATGGAGTATCGCTTTTCCGACGGAGAACGTGTAGACGCCGTATTACATACCCCCGAAGGCATCATTCCCATAGACGCCAAATTCTCTCTTGACACTTACACGGAACTTAACAACGAGGACGACGAGGAAAAGAGAGCTTCGTTGGAAAAGAAGTTCCGAGACGACCTCAAAAAGAGAATAGACGAAACAGCCAAATACATAAAAACAAAAGAAGGAACATTGCCATTCGCTTTCATGTACATTCCCGCAGAGGGAATATACTACGATCTATTGGTTAAACAGATCGGGGGAGCCAAACCTAATTCCCGAAATATGGTCAACTACGCCATTAATGACAAAAAGGTCATCATAGTCTCACCTACAACTTTTTATGCCTATCTGCAATCGGTCATATACGGTTTTAGAGCGTTTAAAATAGAAAAGAACGCAGAGAGTATTCAAAAGAACGTCAATAAGCTCTCCAGACACTTTAAACAATATGATAACTTCTTTAGAAAACTAGGTTCTTCCTTAAAAACCGCCGTAAACCATTACAACAGTGCGGATAAAGAATTGAACAAAATAGGCAAAGACATAGAGAATGTTATAGGAGAGTCCATAGAAACCCAAAAAGAGAAGCTGGAAAAGCCTTTCTCCACCGAAGAAAAAGGGGAGTAACAAATGAACTTAGGTAGAAAAGATTGCAAAAAGTCATCTTTTAATATACAATGTTCCACTGTAATTTAAGATCATGGCCAAAGTAGAAGAAAAAGAAACAAAAGAAAAAACCAACGCTTTTGCCGTTATTGAAACCGGCGGAAAGCAATATAAAGTATCAGAGGGAGACGTTATAACTATTGAAAAGCTACCCGGTGAGTACAGAACGGGCGATAAGGTAGTTTTTGATTCGGTTCTAATGAAAGACAACGGAGAAAAAGCCGACATAGGCGAACCCTACATAGAAAAAGCGCAAGTAACCGGAGAGTTCATTGAAGAAGGTAGGAACAAAAAGATAGCCGTGATGCGCTATAGAGCTAAAAGCAGACACTTCAAGAATAAAGGACACAAACAACCACACGCCAAGGTGAGGATCGTCTCCATAAAATAATTAAAAACGAGCTTATCAAGCTCGTTTTTTTAATGAGAACTACCCCTGTTCCTAAAGGCTTGTTTTAGTGTGTCAGCATCCGAGTACTCTATTTCGGTACCTACCGAAAAGCCTCTTCCGGGAAAAGATACGATTATGCCATTTTCTTCGCAAGCCTTCTTTATACTGCCTCTAACTATATTTCCGGTATGCTCACCTTCGGGTGTATAACTTAAAACGATCATTACCTCTTTGAGCCCCTTATCAGAAAGCTCTCTTATGCGCCTCTTAAGTTCCTCAACAGGGAGTTTGGACGAGTTGCTTTCCGTAATGGGAAGAACTTTCCCCAAAATAAAATAAAATCCGTCCGTTACTTCACTTTTTTCAATGCTGTTTCGGTTTATTTCCGTATCGGTAACTATCAAATACGCGGGGTCTCTTTTGGTATCACCACAAAGAGAACATATACTTTTTTCAGAACCCTTTGAGTAAAAAAGACCTCTACACTCCGAGCACCTTCTACCTTCCGAACTTATTTCCTCCAACGCCTTCTGAAGGGAAGACAGATATTTTTTATCCTTTGAACTTAAGAAATAGGCCAATCGCTCCGCGTGTCGTGGTCCGATCCCGGGAAAGGTTGCAAGTATTTCGGAAAGTTTAGTTAAAGGCGACATAGAGATCCAAAAGAGAAGAGGAGTTACCCTTCAACATCGGGTAAACTGAATTCTTCTTCAAGCTGACTGAATTCCGACTTTTCTACAGTAAGAAAAGTGGATCTTTGATCGTCAAAATATAGATCAACTTTCCCCGTAGGTCCGTTGCGATGTTTCTCTATAAGCAACTCGGCATTGTTATACCTCTCAGGATCTTCGTTGTTCTGCTCCCTGTGAATGAACATTACCACGTCAGCATCCTGCTCAATAGAACCGGAATCCCTCAGATCAGAAAGACGAGGCTTTCCTCCACGCTGTTCAACCGCTCTTGATAACTGAGAAAGTGCCAAAACGGGAACATCGAGTTCACGGGCCAGTTGTTTTAAAGACCTTGAGAGCTCGGTAACCTGTTGTACGGTGGAATCGCTTGCCTTTGTTTGCGTGGGCATCATAAGCTGTAAATAGTCAACAATTATCATCCCCAGTCCTCTCTGGCTTTTCAATCTACGTGCCACAGACCTTATTTTCAAAATATTATTAGCAGGGGTATCATCAATGAATATCGGTGCCTTTGAAAGATCATCAAGTGCATCCCTAATACGATCAAAATCACTACTTGCGGTTATTTTACCGGTACGAAGTTTCCAAGCATCAACACGTGAATGACTGGCAAGCATTCTATCAACCAATTGTTGGGAACTCATTTCCAGAGAAAAGAAACCTACCGGAACTTTGTTCTGAATGGCCGACTGACGAGCTATATCAAGACCCAGAGCCGTCTTTCCCATAGAAGGCCTGGCTGCAAGTATTATCAGATCCGACTTTTGAAAACCGGAAAGTTTATTATCAAGATCTTTAAATCCCGTAGAGACACCGCGACAGGAGCCATCCGATTTATGCAGTCTGTCCAACCTCTCCCATGCCTCACCGAGAACACTTGATATCTCCACCATTTTCTGGGCTTGAGATCCGGTGGTAACCTCAAATATCTTCTTCTCCGCCTGATCTAGCAAGCTATCCAGATCCTCTATTTCATTGAAACCCAGTTGGGAAATATCTTCAGACGCTCTGATGAGCTTTCTCATCATTGATTTTTTCTGAACTATCTCCGCATAGTGCATCAAGTGCGCAGCGGAGGGTACGGTATTAACAAGATCGGCAAGATAAGGATCGCCTCCGACATTTTTTAATTGTTTCTTTTCCTTTAAGCGAGAGGAGAGAGAAATAAGATCTATGGGGCTTCCTTTCTTAGAGAGCTCCAACATTATTTCAAATATATTCTTATGTTTTTCCGAATAAAAAACATCCGGAGTTATAAGGTCAACAACCTCGTCCAAGCTATCCGGTCTTAAAAGAAGAGAACCCAACAGAGCCATTTCGGCCTCCAAACTATGTGGAGGAACCTTAAAGTGAGTTTTTTCGTTAGAATTAGAACTCATAATGATCTTGCAAACATCATACCAAATTTACGCATCAATAACCGATAAAAATTGTGCATATCTTGTATATAACAAAAAGAGCAAAGATCCTTTAAGAGACGATCTTGGCACCTTGAGGAGTATCTTTAACGGTAAAACCGTGTTTTTCTATCTCATCTCTTAACCTGTCTGATTCTTTCCAATTCTTTCTCTCTCTCGCTTTCTTCCTCTTCTCCAGAAGATCTTTTACTTCCGATGGTATGTCTTTTTCCATTTGAATATTTGACATCAAAGCAAGCCCCAAAACGAAATCAAACTCTCTAAGAGTTGCATGCTTAATATCATCTTTGATGTTTTTATCCTTGACCAGCTTCCAGAGTAAAGCCAAAGCACTTGGAGTATCAAAATCATCGTTTAAATACTCGCTCATAAGCCCTATGTATTCACTTTCGGGTTCTGCCTCGAACTCTTCTGTATAAATATCTTCAGCATACTTGAGTAATTTCTTGTATGCATTGGAAGCTCCTTGCAGTGCCTCCCAAGAAAAACTGATAGGTTTCCTGTAATGTGCACCCAAAAGCCAATAACGATAGACCATCGGATCAAATCCTTTTGAGACTACGTCATTCAAGGTTAAAAAATTTCCTTCTGATTTGGCCATCTTAGAACCCTCAAAAGAGAGGAACTCGTTATGAAGCCAGTAGCGAACAAATGGTTTTTTGCCAGTAGCACTCTCGGCTTGCGCTATCTCGTTGGGATGATGGGGGAATTTATGATCTATACCTCCGGTATGAACATCAAACTGCTCACCCAAAAGTTTTATAGACATGGCGGAACACTCTAAATGCCAGCCCGGAAAACCCACGCCCCAAGGAGAATCCCACTCTTGTTGACGTTTCCCTTGAAGAGGGGAGAATTTCCAAAGAGCAAAATCCGTAGGATGCATCTTTTCCGAATTAACTTCCACACGAGCGCCCTGTATAAGACTATCACCGGCTACACCAAAAACGTCATATTTGGAAAGCTTGGAAGTATTAAAATATATCCCGTCAGAGGTCCTGTAAGTAAAGCCCTTATCTTCAAGATCTTTTATAAGTTCTATTTGCTCCTTTATGTATTCGGTGGCTCTCGGGAAAATGGTCTCCTCCGTTTTGATATTTAAAGAGTATATATCCTTGAAGAAAGCATCTGTGTAAAATTCCGCAAGCTCTTTGGCTGTTTTATTTCTCTCCTGGGCGCGCCTCTCCATCTTATCCTCCCCCTCATCGGTATCACCGGTCAAATGTCCAACATCGGTTATGTTTATAACTTGGCGAACCGAGTAGCCATTGTATTCAAAAACTCTACGGAATATATCCGCCGATACATAAGAGCGCAAATTACCGACGTGAACGTAGTCATAAACTGTGGGTCCGCAATTATACATTCTGACCAAACCGGTGGTAATCGGCTCAAAATCCTGTTTTTCTTTACTTAAGCTGTTATATAACTTTATCATTTTGATGCTTGTGGTCTTTTTCATACCACAACTTAAGTATAATGATACTTAACTACTAAAGCAAACAGCATCTCTATAACCACCCCTTATGCCTGAACATTGAAACCAATACGGCCGTAACACCTATGAGAATAGTCAGCAGGATCCAGAGATCATAGGGCGGTGGTGGAAGTATCTGTGATACGGTGTCAAGAAAGAACAGGCTGACAATAAAAGAAAGGGGCAGCAGGAGGAAGGTTACGGAAGTGAGCATCAGCATTATCTCGTTTTGCTTAGTATTAACCAAAGAAGTATTGGTATAGTGAAGATTGCTTATAACTTCTTTTGAGATACTAAGAGAGTTCTCTATTTTACCGTATTCGGAACGAATGGCACTAACATATCCGGCAAAGAAAGAACCAAAAAAACTATTGCCGGCGTACTCCAGTAATTTTAGGACCTGTTTATGTATTATAACCGTCTTCTTGAATTCCAATAACGTCCTGGTTACATAGGAAATAGAAAAGACCATCTGTTTTTCCTTGCCATTGAACATCTCTTTACTTATATCATCAATTACCGTATTTATATCCTCCAGTTCATGTATAAGTGAATTATATATCTCTTTGAACAATTGGAAAAAGACAAATATGGTCTCGTTTTCCGCGTTGGTTTTATTTAAGGTAGAATTAACCTCTAACATCTTAGCCGATCTCTCCATGGCTTCTACGTGATCATATCTTGTGGTTATTAAAAAGTTCTCTCCGATAACGAAATCTATCTCCTGCACAACAGTGTCCCGCATAACCCCGCACTGTTTAAATGCGGGCACATGAAGTATTAAAAATATGGCATTTGAGTGAAGTTCAACTTTTTGTTTTGCTCCGGAATTCTTTAGCTCTCCGGCCATAAATGGGTCCAGGTCAAATTCCTGAATTACTGACTGAACCTCCTCATGTGTCGGGTTGCACATATCCAGCCAAATGGTACTCTGAAACTTCCTTCTTTGTATCATTACCTTTAGTATAACATCAAAGACGGTTTGACCGGAAGTTCACATTTTGAGATAATAGTCATATTATGAATTCTTACAATGAAAATAAAAATTACCTCAATAAGGGAAATCTGCTGCTTCCTGTCTTAATAATAGGATTGATAACCGGAAGCTTTTTTACCGGAGTAGCAATAGGTTCAGAACAACAAAAAGCCAACAGTGCCGAGGCAGATAAAGCTTCTTCTTCATTGTTAAATATGGCACCGGAAACGGAACTAAGTAAAGAAGAAGCTGAAAAGATAGATTTCTCCACCTTTTGGAAGACCTGGAAAGCATTGGAAGAAAATCACATAAAAAGAGGAGAAGTTTCAACCGAAGATAGAGTATGGAGTGCCATACAAGGACTTACACGCGCATACGACGACCCAAATACTGTATTCATGCCCCCGAAAGAAAAGAAAGAATTTGAAAGCGAGATATCCGGTCAATTTGAAGGAGTCGGAATGGAAATAGGTATTAGAGATAATGTTTTGACGGTGGTGGCCCCGCTACAAGGAACACCGGCGGAAAAAGCGGGTATAGAATCCGGAGATAAGATCATAGAAATAGACGGAGAGGCCACTAAAGATCTGAATGTCTCCGAGGCAGTTGACCTCATTAGAGGAGAGAAGGGGACGGAAGTTGTTTTATCCATTTCCAGAGAGGGGGAACCGGAATTACTTGAAATACCCATAACCAGAGGAGTTATAGACATTCCCACCATAGAAACCGAAATGAGAGAAGACGGGATCTTTGTCATAAAACTCTTTAACTTTGCCGGCAAATCAACAGAGATGTTTGAAGAGGCAATGAAAGATTTCAGAGAAAGCGGTGCTGACAAACTTATTCTAGATCTGCGTAATAATCCAGGAGGGTACCTTCACGCCTCCGTTGAGGTTGCAAGTTATTTCCTACCGGCAGGCGAGATAGTACTTAAAGAGCAATTCAGCGATGAGAGAGAAACAAAAGTCTACCGAAGCAAGGGTTATGAAGGATTCAACGGTGATAAAGAAATGGCCATACTTGTTAACCAAGGATCAGCTTCAGCCTCCGAGATCGTTGCCGGCGCACTAGGAGACCACGATGTCGCCACTATAGTGGGTAACCAGACCTTCGGCAAGGGGTCCGTTCAGGAAGTGGTTTCCATAACTTCCGATACCTCTCTTAAAGTTACCATAGCCGAGTGGCTAACACCCGATGGTCACTCCTTTGAAGGAGAAGGAATAGAACCGGACGTTGAAGTTGACATGACGAGAGAAGATGTTGAGAACGAATTGGATCCGCAAATGAATGAAGCCGCAGAG
>JBNJEF010000024.1:0-10206 GCA_051745565.1 Patescibacteria group bacterium
GGACCCAGAACCCTGATGGTCACCCCTTGGGATTCCACTTTGATGAAGAACATTGAAAAGGCAATACATAACAGCGGTTTAGGTCTTTCGGTTAACGTTGGTGACACCAGTATCAGGGTTGGTTTTCCGGAGTTAACTTCTGAGAACAGGGAGTCTTTGGTAAAACTTTTACGTCAAAAGGAAGAACAGGCCAAGGTTTCGGCTCGTACAGAGAGGGAAAAAGTCTGGGATGATATTCAGGAGAAATTCAGAGATGGAGAAATAACGGAAGATGATAAGTTTCGTCACAAGGATGAATTACAGAAACTTTTAGACGGAGTTGTTAAAGAACTGGGAGAAAAGTCGGACCGTAAAGAGAAAGAAATAAGAGAGAATTAGGAGAATTTTTTATGACCATTTTGATATTCATAATCATACTCGTGTTACTTATACTGGTTCACGAGTTCGGGCATCTTTTGGCCGCAAAGTATTTTAATATAAGGGCGGATGAGTTCGGTATAGGTTTTCCTCCCAGATTGGCAACTTTATTCTGGTGGGGAGAAACCCGGTTTACTTTAAACGCCATTCCGTTTGGCGGTTTCGTGAAGATATTCGGCGAAGACCCGGACGAAGAATCAATTGAAGGTCCGGACAGTGAAAGGAGTTTTGTTAATAAGCACAGAATTGTTCAGGTGATAGTTTTGGTTGCGGGAGTTTTTTTTAATGCTCTTTTGGCATTATTTCTGATCATCATCGCTTTTATGGCCGGTATACCCGCTTCAGAGGAGAGTTATGATGCTAAATATCTTGAAGATATAAAACCGACAGTGGTTGAGGTGATAGAAGGTTCTCCGGCGGAAGAAGCCGGTCTTGAATCGGGAGATGTTCTTAAGGAGGTGCGCACCGACGAGGATTCAAAAGAGATCCTGAATTCTGAAGACCTCTCCGAGTTCGTTAAGGATAGAGCTGACGAAGAAGTTACCATACTCTATAGTAGAGAAGGGACACAAGAAGAGGTGACCTTAAAAGCACGTGAAGATGTCGTTGAAGATGAAGGTGCGAAAGTGGGATTAGGTATAACCTCAGTCGGTATAGTCTCTTTTCCTCCTCATATGGCTTTAGTTGAAGGAGTAAAGCATACCGTGGAGCTTACCGGTGTAATAGCTGTGGAATTAGTCGGATTCTTGTGGAGTGCAATTACGGGAACCGCCGATTATTCCGAAGTTGCCGGACCGGTGGGAATAGTTACTTTGGTGGGAGATGCTTGGATCGTTGGATTTGCCTTTTTACTCTATTTTGTTGCAGTTATATCTCTTCACTTGACCATTATCAATTTAATGCCCTTTCCGGCTTTGGACGGGGGAAGGATACTTTTTGTAGCCGTTGAGGCTTTGATAAGAAGACCTATTGATCCCAGAATCGCCAATGCCGTAAACGGGATCGGATTCATTATTTTAATTATTTTAATGATAGCGGTGACCGTTAATGACGTTAGCCGCCTTTTTGGTTGATATATTAGACCGGAGAGGAGTTTTTGTGTACTATATTTCTATGAGGCAATCAAGACTTTTTACAAAGACAAGAAAAGAAGGACCCTCGGATGAGTTGGCTAAAAATGCCAAGCTTTTAATTCGGTCCGGATATATTTCAAAGGAAATGGCGGGTGCTTATTCCTACCTGCCTTTAGGTTTGAGGGTCATTGAAAAAATAAAACAGATCATCAGAGAGGAGATGGGATCTATTAACAGTCAGGAGATCTTGATGACAACTCTTCAGAGAAAGGAGCTTTGGGAGAAGACCGATCGGTGGGATGATTCAATAGTTGATGTGTGGTTTAAATCCGAACTCCATTCCGGTGGAGAGGTTGGGTTTGGTTGGAGTCATGAAGAGCCGATCGGGGAGATGATGAAGAATTATATTTCCAGTTACAAAGATATGCCGATTTCGGTATATCAGTTTCAGACAAAACTGCGTAATGAAGTGCGTGCCAAGAGCGGTGTTATGAGGGGAAGGGAGTTTTTGATGAAAGATATGTATTCTTTCTGTGCCGATGAAAGTTCTCATCTTGAATATTATGAATCAAGTAAACCGGCATATATGAAAGTTTACGAAAGGCTCGGAATAGGCGAAGATACATACGTTACCTTTGCTGCGGGTGGAGCTTTTACGAAGTTCAGTCATGAATTTCAGACTGTCTGTGAGGCCGGAGAAGACATCGTCTATTTGGATAAAGGAAAAGGTATTGCCATTAACGAGGAAGTTTTGGATGAGGAAGTAATGGAGAGCTTGGGGGTTACCCAAAAAGATCTCGTGAAGACGAAAACAGCGGAAGTAGGTAATATATTTAATTTTGGGCAACAGAAAGCCTCGGAGTTGGAGCTCTTTTTTAAGGATGAAAAAGGAAAGAAGGCTCCAGTCTGGATCGGGTCTTACGGAATCGGGGTATCTCGATTGATGGCCGTGTTGGTTGAAAAGTTCGCAGATGATAAAGGGATGTCCTGGCCTCTCTCTGTAGCTCCTTTCTCTTTTCATTTGTTGGAGATAGGCAAGAGTGAAGAGGTGAGTCGGTTTGCTTCTGATATATACAGTACGCTCTCTGAGAGAGGCGTAGAGGTTCTGTGGGATGACAGGCGTAGAAGTGCCGGTGAAAAATTTGCAGATGCAGATCTTATCGGGATACCTTATCAGATCATAGTCAGTGACAAAGGAATTTCAGGTGGAGAGGTTGAACTAAAGGAAAGAGCTACCGGAAAGAGGTCTTTTATAAACGAAGCAGACATAGCAGATACTGCCTTAAAAATGGTTAAAAATAATAATAATGCTAAAAAAGGTTCATAAATGGTTCTCATATGATATGGGCATTGACTTGGGTACTGCCAATACCCTTGTTTATGTTGCTGGCAAAGGTATTGTTATCAATGAACCGTCGGTAGTGGCTGTTAACCAAAAGACCGGACAGGTTGTGGCCGTCGGATCCAAGGCCAAGCAAATGGTGGGAAGAACTCCGGGACACATTGTTGCTGTGCGACCACTGGTAGATGGAGTGGTTTCTGATTTTGAGGTAACTGAAGAGATGATGTCTTACCTTTTAAACAAAGCGCAAGGAGGTAAAAGAACACTTTTCGGCCCCAGAGTGGTTGTAGGTGTCCCTTCAGGTATAACCAATGTGGAAACTCGTGCGGTCAGAGATGCAGCTAAAAGTGCGGGAGCCAGGGAGGTTCATATTATTGAGGAGCCCATGGCTGCCGCAATCGGTACGGGGCTGGCTGTCAAAGATCCCGTGGGTACGATGATAGTTGATATCGGGGGAGGAACGTCAGATATAGCCGTTATTTCTTTGGGGGGTGTGGTGCAGTCAAGGAATTTAAGAATAGCGGGTGAGCATTTAAACCAAGATATAATTTCCTATATCAGAAGCGAGTTTAAAATATTAATAGGAGATAAAACGGCTGAGAGTCTGAAAATAGCGATCGGTTCCCTTATACAGGCCGAAAAACCTCTGGAGGCATCAATAAAGGGAAGGGACCTTGTTAGTGGTCTACCCAGGGAGGTGGTGGTTACTGATGCTGATGTTAGGGAGGCGCTTTCTTCTTCCGTGGATACTATTGTTGAGACTGTCAAAGAAGTTTTGGAAATAACTCCTCCGGAAGTTCTTTCAGATGTTATGAACAGGGGTATCTATTTATCCGGAGGAGGTGCACTATTAAAAGGACTCTCAGATATTCTTTATGAAAATACGGGAATAAAGGTACATATAGCTGATGATCCTTTAACCTCTGTGGTAAAAGGAGCCGGTGTTGTTTTGGAAAATACTGAAGATTATCGCGAGGTGTTAATAGAAAATGAAAATGAGCTACCTCCGGCAACATAATAGAAAAGGTCAAAATAAGAGAGGCTTTTGGATATTTTTGGGAAGTGTTCTAATACTTTTGGTTTTGGTCTTTTATATAAACCCCCATATTCTTTCTAATACGGCACATTCCGTCTTCGGGCCCGTTTGGAGGTTGGCTTTAAATAGTAATGATACTCTTTCTTTTTACTCTTCTTTTTTGGGAAGCAAAGAAGAGCTTGCCCGAGAGAATAAAGAACTGGAAGAAGAGCTGGATCTTTTGAAGTCGGTTTTCATGGATAAAGAAATTATTAAAAAAGAGAACAAAGAACTTCGTGAGTCTTTAAATATGAAACCACGAGAGGACGCTGTTCTTGCAAGTGTATTGGCTGGTCCTCCTCGAGTTCCTTATGATGTTTTAATAATAAACGGAGGAAAGGATGTGGGTTTTTCTTCCGGTGATAAAGTGCTTTTCGGGGAAGTTGTTCTTTTAGGGGAGATCGATGAGGTTTACAGGAGCACTTCGCGAGTAACTCTTTATTCTTCACCCGGAATGGAAAGTGATGTCCATCTTGATGAAGGAGAAGATACCGTGGTCGCTCACGGTCGCGGAGGCGGAAAATTCAATTTGGAGTTAAGTAGGAATAGCGAAATAAAAGAAGGGGCTTATCTTTTAAAAACGGAAGAACGTCTCTTTTTGCTGGGAGAGGTTGTTGATGTTACTTTACCGGAAACGGGAGCTGTTAAATTGGCGATAGCACGGGTGCCTGTAAATATATTTTCCTTGAAGAAGGTTTTTGTTCTTCCTTCTGATCAAATATGAAAGAAGATCCCTTTAAAAGAGAATTAATGGTAGGCAGGATCATTATAAGCTTGCTGTTGGTTTTTTTCGTGGTCTTAACTCCGTGGTGGCTTTATATAAGTTTGATCGTTTTTTTTATCTTCTTTTTTTCAAGATACTACGAAGCTCTTTTTTTGGGGGTGCTCATAGATTCTCTTTATGGACATTCGGTGTTCTTGCATTTTCCGGCTTTTTTTACTGTTAGCATCGCGATCCTTCTTGTTATATCCATTTCCTTCAGAGGTAAACTCTTTCGCTGAGTCTTTTTGTGTTATAATTACCGCTGATGTGGAAAAGGGGGTTGAAAAAGAACAGAGAAATATATCCGGACGAGATATTTGTAGATTCTGCCAATCCATGCGGTTTGGATTTGAACCAAATGGAGGGCAAGATAGAGAAACCTATATCTTCCAGGGCTTTTTGGGGAGTGGGATTTGCTTTTATCTGTATAGCGACCATTTTTATTTCAAAAGCTTGGGCTCTACAAGTTGTGGAAGGTAGTCAGTATACTGCCATAAGTGAAGAGAACCGTTTTCGTTATGTGCCTATTTTATCGGAAAGGGGATTTTTGTATTCAAATGACGAAGAAGAATTGGCTTGGAACGAAGTGAACGAAGAAGATGATCTTCGTCGTAAATATACTGAAAAAGAGGGATTTTCACATCTTTTGGGTTATAGTAAGCCACCAAAGAAAGATTCTTCCGGAAATTATTACAGAGAAAGATACGTTGGAGTAGACGGAGTTGAAGAAATATTTGACAAGAAGCTTACCGGAGAGAATGGACTGGTTTTCATAGAGCACGATGCACAAGGGGCTGTTCTTTCAGAGAACTATCTCAAAAATCCACGCTCCGGTGATAATATTGAACTTTCTGTTGATTCTGAAATGCAAGAGGCGATGTACTCCTTTTTGAAGGAGGTTGCGGAAGATAATGATTTCAAAGGGGGCGCCGGTCTTATAATGGATATTGAGACAGGGGAATTAATTGTTGCCACAAGTTTTCCCGAATACGATTCTTCTATTCTCTCCGAAGGTCAAGATGAAGACGCCATTCAAGATTTTATAGAAGATGAGCGTTCTCCTTTTATGAACAGGTTCGCCGACACCGCTTTTACTCCGGGTTCGGTGGTGAAACCGTTTGTGGCCGCCGGGGCTCTTGAAGAGGGAGTGGTAGAAGTTGAAGACCGTCTTGATAGTCCTTTGACCATTTCCATACCTAATCCGTGGGACCCCTCAAGACCTACTGTTTTCAGGGACTGGCGATCGCATGGAAGTGTTAATTTTCATGAAGCTCTTGCTGTATCTTCCAATGTTTATTTCTACAAGGTTGGAGGCGGATATAAGGATATGGAAGGTTTAGGGATTTCAAAGATAGAGGAGTACATGAAAATCTTCGGCTTCGGAGAGAAAACGGGTAGTAATTTTTCCGAAGCTCCCGGTAATATTCCGACACCGATCTGGAAGCATGAGAATTTTGAAGACGGGGTTTGGCGTGTAGGTGATACATACAACACTTCAATAGGACAGTTCGGTTTCAGGCTTACTCCTTTGCAATTGGTCAGAGGGATAGCCTCAATTGCCAACGGAGGTTATCTTCTACATCCCGGAATAGTCTCGGAAGAGGAGGCTGTAAAAGAAAAGATCAGTGTAAGTTCTGATACCTTATCAGAGGTGAGAGAAGGTATGAGGATGGCTGTTACCGAGGGTACGGCCACGGGGCTTAGTGTTCCTTTTTTGGATGTTGCCGCTAAAACAGGTACGGCCCAGGTCGGAGCTGATAATAAGTACATGAATTCTTGGATAGTTGGATTTTTCCCATATGAAGAACCTAAATATGCATTTACAGTCGTTTTGGACGAAGGGCCTGCCGGAACTCTGATGGGGGGAGTTTACGTAATGAATAAAATGCTATATTGGATGCGAGACAATGCTCCTGAGTATATAGGAGGTGACGAAGATACTGCTTTGAGAGATTAGGGTCATTTCAATATTGTCTCCGTTTGATTTTTGTCGTCGGCTCGTCTATAATTCCATGAACTGGCAATTATTAAGAATAGAAAGAGGTGCTGAGTTGTAAGTGCCTGTTGATAATTTATAGAATATATGAATAATAAAGATCAAAAAGAACATCTTACTCAAGACAAGTATGAAGAATTCAAAAAAGAGCTTGAGCATTTAAAGAAAGAGAAACGAAAAGAAGTTGCCGAGCAACTTGAATATGCCAAATCTCTTGGGGATCTTTCGGAAAATGCCGAGTATCACGAAGCTCGAGATCTGCAGGCGCAGGTGGAGAATAGAATATCTCATCTGGAAACAATGTTGCAGAATGCGGAGATCATTACTTCAGACAAGGGTTCCGATACGGTCACCGTTGGTTCAAGAGTTATTGTTCAACATTCGGCAAAGAAAGAACCTGTGGATCTTAGAATAGTTGGATCGGAAGAAATAGATACTAATGTTGGAAAGATATCCTTTAATTCACCTTTGGGAGAAGGGCTTATGGGTAAAAAGAAGAACGACAAAGTGGTCATAAATACCCCGAAGGGTCCGGCGGAGTATACTGTTCTGGATATTAAATAAAAAAGAAAAAATATCTTTCATTAAAACCGCCCTACAGGGCGGTTTTTTACTGTTGTGGATAGTATAGGTAATGCAAAGTGGCAAAATGTGGTATATAATGACACTCAGGTGGAAGATAGTGGAATATATCCTCCGCCAAGACATATGTTAATAGGAGAGTATACTCATACTATAGATAACAAAAAACGGGTAGCATTACCCGCTAAATTCCGAAAAGAAGTGGGTAAGAAAATGGTCATAACTCACGGATTGGATGGATGTCTTTTTCTTTATCCATTTTCGGAGTGGAAGGACATTTCCAAAAAGATAGCTGATATGGGTATGGCTCAGGCCGACACACGTGGCTTTAATCGCTTTATTCTGTCAGGTGCGGTAGAGGTTGAGGCTGATTCTTTGGGTAGAATACTAATTCCGGAATTTCTTTGCGAATTTGCTGGGCTTTCCGGAAAAGTTGTTTTTGCCGGAGTTCATAGTCGTGTTGAGATATGGGATGAGGTCAGATGGAAGAAACACAAGGAGCATATTAAAAGTCAGGCCGCTGAAATGGCTGAAAAGCTTGGTGAGACGGGTCTGCTTTAAGGAATATGCATGTATCTGTTCTTTTAAAAGAAGTAGTGGAGAATCTTTCAATAAGATCCGGTGATAACGTTGTTGACGCTACGCTGGGAGGAGGGGGTTTGCCGAAGATGCTTTGCCAGAAGTACGGTAAGAATGTGAACATTATCGGTATAGATGCCGATGAAGACGCAGTTAAGAGATCGGAGGAAATAATGAAGGACTCGGATTGTAACTACACTTTCAAGGTTGCCAACTTTGCCGATATTAAAAGCTTGCTTGGTAGTCTGGGGTATGAGCAGGTAGAAAGAATCGTCTTTGATCTCGGTCTTTCTTCTTTTCAGCTTGAAGATTCCGGAAGGGGGTTTAGTTTCCAGAGAGAAGAACCTCTAAAAATGACCTTTTCCAAAGATGGTTTTCCTGAAGATCTCTCTGCTTATGATGTGGTTAATAGCTGGGGTGAAGAAGTTCTCAAGGCCATAATCTCAAGTTATGGAGAAGAGCGCTTTGCTGGAAGGATAAGCCGAGGAATAGTTGAATCTAGAAGCGAAGGACCGATAAGAACGACTTCTGATCTTGTGAAGATCATAGAGGACTCCGTACCCGAAGGTTACAAGAGGCGTCGTTTACATCCCGCTACTAAAACCTTTCAGGCTATAAGGATAGCCGTTAACGATGAAATAAGCGCATTGGAGAATGGACTTGTTGGCGCCTTTGATCGTCTTGCTCCGGCAGGTCGAATGGCGGTCATATCATTTCATGGTTTGGAAGATACCGTTACAAAGCGATTTTTCTTGACAAAAGAAAAAGAAGGTTTCGCTAAGCGAGTTTTTAAAAAACCAATAAGACCTTCTCGTGAAGAAGTGCTCGCTAATCCGCGCTCCAGAAGTGCCAAACTGAGACTTTTAGAAAAAATATAATTTAATAAAATATTATGGCAACGAAGATCAGCAATAACATAATAATATTTGCGGTTCGCCTCTTTGGTAAAGAGCGATACGCCGGAAGAAAGGTTATGATAATGTTCTTGTCTGCGTTCTTTCTTTTTTTGTGTGTCGCCTATTTTTCCTTACTAATCCAGACTATTTTCAACGTTGTTGAACATCAAGACATTGAAGCTGAGATCCCTAAATTCAATGCGGAACTTCAACAGAAAAAATTTGAATATATTTCTCTTCGTAATGATGTTGATAAAGAAGAAGCCGAAAAAATGGGTTTGGTAGCCTTGGAAGATGATTCGGTTGAGTATATAACCAGGAATTCCATAGGTTTTCAAACTGAGGATGGAATATAAATAAAGTAAATGCACAAACTGCGTATCTACATTCTCTTTTTCGGGATAGCCGTCTTCGCCATTGCCGTAGGTGGGAGGCTTTTTTTTGTTCAGGTTGTGGAAGCTGATAAATATATATCTCAAGCTGAAGATCAGTATGTTAAAAGGAATTACCACTTTTATGACAGAGGTAGCATCTATTTTAAAGATATAGAAGGGGATCTGGTTTCAGCAGCCACTGTTAAAAGTGGATATCTGGTAGCCATTAATTCCGACCTCATTAGCGATCCTGAAAAGACCGCTGAAGAGCTAGAAGACGCTATCGGTCTTGAAAAAGAGCGATTTATGGAACATTACAATAAAGAGAAGAAATACAGGGAAGTTGCTTCAAGACTTAGTGACAAGGAGGCTAAAAAGGTTCGTTCTTTAGGATTGGAGGGTGTTTTTCTGTATCCTGAACATTGGCGTTTTTATCCGGGAAAGGAGATCGCTTCACATGCTATAGGCTTTACCAGTTTTAAGGATCACGACTACGGTGGAAGGTATGGACTGGAGAGAGAGTATGAGGATGTCCTAAAAAGGCCTGACAATGATTATAAGGTGGATTTTTTTGCAAAAATATTCGGTAATATCAGTAAAGGCTTTCCGGTTTCCGATGGCGGTCAAAAAGAGAAAAGAGGAGATCTGATAACTACCATTGAACCCGTTGTTCAGGCATTTCTTGAACAAGAAATGGAAAATGTCAATGAAAAATGGGAAAGTAGAAAAATCGGAGGGATCATAATAGATCCTTCCACCGGTGCTATAAAAGCCATAGCGTCACGTCCCACATTTGATCTTAATAATTTTTCAGAAGTTGATTCCGGATCCGTTTTCGCCAACCCTTTGGTTGAAAGGGTTTACGAAATGGGTTCGGTGGTAAAGCCCTTAACTATGGCTGCCGGGTTGGATAGCGGAGCGGTTAAAGTAAATGATACCTACTATGATAGCGGGAGGGTTTCGCTTGATGGATATGTTATTTCTAACTTTGACGGTAGAAGTAATGGCGAGTCTTCTATGCAAGATGTATTAAATAAATCAATAAATACCGGAGTTGTATATGTAATGGAGGAGATGGGAACGGATAAATTTTCAAAGTATATGCGAGC
>JBNJEF010000002.1:0-35880 GCA_051745565.1 Patescibacteria group bacterium
TGAAAAAGAGAGAAAATGGAGAGGTTGGAATTTACGTATATGAAATTTTGTTTACTCTTCATTTTGTGTGGTTTATAAAATATATCAAGCATTAGTATGGACATATTATTTTAGGGATTGTATAATTAGACGATCTTGTAGTTCTTTTTTTTTCAATAAAATACCAAAAGTATCATAGGAGGTACACACATGGAGGCGCAAATGAAAGAGCGTGAGAAGATGGCGCATGCAGTGATCATTCGTCAACGAGCAAAGGAGATCCTGAAAAGGAAGCGGTCTCAAAGCATTGATCTGCATAAATTTGTAAAGAGGCTTAATGGAGAGGGTACTTCTTTGGCGTTTATAAAAAAATCGCTTGTGGATATGCCGTATTCCGGTTTAGCTCTGTACAGTTGGGGTGACATTGTAGAGGTTACGTTTGCTTCCAATCTACAATACTGTCCCGAGCCTCATCAGAGGGGAATGTTAGAGTGTTTGATGAGATCTACAGATATGTCTACACCTACCACACGCTTCTGGATCAAGGCCATGAAAAAGGCGCTAAATAAAGGCGTTTTGTCTGTACAGGAACTCCGAGAGGAATATTCTGATCTGATGTCTACGGAGTTGCATGTTGGTTGGGCCATACCAACTCTTGTATACCCGTGGAGATGTATGTCTGTAAAGCGTGAGGAGAGAGAGGTACTTATATCACCGTATTTTAAAAAAGTGCGGTAGAAGGGAAGAGTATCTTTATTGACGAAATTAAGCCGTCGGCATAACTGGCGGCTTTTTCTATATATTATTTATAGCACTTTGTTACAAAGCAAAGTGACCACCGGTGCTTTTTTGAGAATAGTTTTTGATATATCACCGCTCGTTGATGGGGGCGTGATGCTTTAAATGAACGTCTTACCGACCATTCTCTCTGGTACAACATCGGGAGACCGCACTCTTCCCTGGGTTATCGGTCGCCTTTAAGGTATTATGTATTAACATTACCGGACCGGGACTGCCAAATGTGGTGGACGAGTACAGTTTCTTGACATTTTTATTTTAAAATGTAAAATACTTATCCATACAGTTTTTGATTGAGTTGAGGTAGCTTCTGTGTAAGAGGTTCTTGAAGAGATTAAATTTAACTATAACTATTAAGCGCTATTATTTAAATAAATAGCTTTTTGTTTTGCTGTGTCAATAAGTTTTGACATAGGGAGTTTCTAGTGTTTTTTATTAACTCTAAAATTAAAATTTTTTAACATATATTTATATGAACAATTCCAACTCTTCTTCTGTATCAGTCGGTCAATACCCCAAAAAGTATTTTAAGGCTTATCAAAAGCCTCTTTTACCTTTACCGAATTTGGTTCAAGACCAAAGACAGTCTTTTAACCGTTTACTCAAGGAAGGGATAGAGGAAGTATTTCAGGAATTTTCTCCCATAAAAGATTTCTCGGAAAAGAAGTTTGAATTGGAGTTTAGTGATATTGAGATAGGTGAGCCGGCTATTACTGAACAGGAGGCCAAAGAACACAAACTCTCATACGAGGCTCCTCTTAAGGTTAAGGTGAAATTGAAGAATAAAGTAATGGGAACAGAAAAAGAACAGGAGATATTTATGTCCGAAATTCCCGTTATGACAAAGAATGTAACTTTTATAATAAGCGGAATAGAAAGAGTTATAATTCCTCAACTGGCGCGCTCTTTTGGTGTTTTCTTTAGTGCTTCTTTAATAAAAGGTGAACGCTATTTTGGTGCCAAGGTTATACCTCTTCGTGGAGCTTGGATAGAAATTGAGAGCGAGCCTGATGAAGTTCTCTATGTTCGTTTGGATCGCAAGAAGAAGATACCGGTCACTTCTCTTCTGAGAGTACTAGGCGCCGAAACGGATAAAGAGATAAAAGAGCTTTTCTCCGGTAACGAAAAAGCACTTAACTCTATCGAAAAAACCCTTCAAAAAGACCCCTCAAAGGATATTAATGATGCTGCTGTAGAATTATACAAAAGACTGAGAGATGGCGATGTGGCAACTCCCGAGAATGCCATCGCTTTCATTCGTTCGCTTTTTTCCTCAGATAGATACGATTTCTCTAAGGTTGGACGTTTCCGTTTCAATCAAAGATTTGACCTTTCTTTAGATGAAAAAGAGATAAGTAAAAAAGAGATAACCGTAGAAGATCTGGCTTTGATCGTGGGACACATAGTTGAGCTTAATAATGATCCGCAGGCGGAAGAAGATGATATTGATCATTTGGGTTCAAGGAGAGTGAGATATTTTGATGAGACATTCCAGCAGAAAATGCGTGTGGGAATGGCACAAATGAAAAGGAATATACAGAATCGTATGTCCACTATTGAAACGGAGATGACCCTTCCTGTTAATTTCATAAGCCCAAAGCCGTTGCAGGCTCGTATTAAGGAGTTCTTTACTACCAACCAGCTTTCTCAGTTCATGCAACAGGAAAATGCCTTGACTGAAATAGAGCATTTGCGAACTCTTTCTGCTTTGGGTCCCGGAGGGTTAAACAGAGCCAGAGCAAGTTTTGAGGTTAGAGATGTTTACCCTTCTCACTATGGTAGACTATGCCCTGTTCATACACCCGAAGGAGCAAATATCGGGTTGATACTCAGATTGACTCTTTATGCCAGGGTCAATGAATTCGGTATGATAGAATCACCTTACGCCAAGGTGAGAAATGGAGCTGTCACGGGAGAGATCAGTTATCTGAGCGCTTTGGAAGAAGAAAAATACAACATAGCTCATGCCGCCGCTCCCAGAGATGACTCGGGGCGATTTGTAGATAAAGAAATACCTGTACGTATCAGAGGAGCTCACGATATGGTTAAACCGACGGAAGTGGATTATGTAGATGTGGCCACCACCCAAGCTTTCTCTGTTGCGACTTGTATGATCCCGTTCTTAAGTCACGATGACGCCAACCGTGCCCTTATGGGTTCTAACATGCAAAAACAGGCTGTTCCCTGTATTGTCCCTGAGGCCCCGATTGTGGCTACCGGTGTGGAAGAACAGGCTGTAAAGGATATGGGAAGAGTTATCTCTGCTGAAGAAGCGGGCGAGATAACTTACGTTGACGCAAGGAAAATTGTAATGAAAACAAAGGACGGAAAAGAAAGGAATTATCCTCTCATACGTTTTTCCAAAACCAATAGCTTTACTTGTTTCCACCAGCGCCCGAGTGTTTCCCTTGGCCAAAAGGTCAAGAAAGGTGACATCTTAGCTGATATATCTTCCAGTGATAATGGCCAAATAGCTCTCGGACAGAATGTTTTTGTCGCCTTTATGTCTTGGTCGGGCGCTAACTACGAGGATGCTATCATAATCTCTGAGCGACTTATAAAGAAAAGCAAGTTCACCAGTATTCATATAGAAGAGTTTGTGGTTTATGTTCGTGATACCAAATTAGGCCCCGAGGTTACTACTTGCGATATTCCCAACGTTGGTGAGGCTAAATTGCGCAATCTTGATGAAGATGGCGTGATCCGGGTTGGAGCTGAAGTTGAAACCGGAGATATTCTTGTAGGAAAAATAACCCCCAAAGGAGAGACTCAGCTTACTCCGGAGGAAAGATTACTCCGTTCGCTTTTTGGTGAAAAAGCCAGGGATGTAAAAGATACCTCCAAAAGAATAGAAGGAGGAAAGAAGGGTCGTGTTATTGGTATAAAGGTTTTCTCCAGAGAAAATGGGGATAAACTGGAATCCGGAATAATAAAACGTATTCATATTGAAGTTGCTCAGATAAGAAATATCATAGTTGGAGATAAGCTTGCCGGAAGGCATGGTAACAAAGGTGTAATTTCCAAGGTTCTACCGGAGGAGGATATGCCATATATGCCGGACGGAACACCGGTGGATGTTATCTTAACTCCTTTGGGAATACCGAGCAGAATGAATTTGGGACAGATATTGGAAATGCATTTGGGTATGGCGGCTAATACTTTAAATTACCAGGCTATAGTCCCTCCCTTTGCCGGTGCCAGTGCGGAAGAGATAAAAGATGAGCTTGAGAGTATAGGGTTTGATAGAGATGGAAAAACCCCTCTCTATGATGGTCGAACAGGAGAGAAATTTGATCAGAATGTTGCAGTTGGATATATGTATATACTGAAACTGCATCACATGGTTGAAGACAAGATCCATATGAGATTTATCGGTCCTTATTCCCTTATCACTCAACAACCACTTGGAGGAAAAGCTCAAAATGGAGGACAGAGATTGGGAGAAATGGAAGTCTGGGCGCTTTTGGGTTACGGAACAGCTTATAATCTTCGTGAAATGCTTACCATTAAATCAGATGATATAAATGGTCGATCCGCCGCATTTGACGCCATGGTAAAAGGTGAGCCTATAAAACAGCTCAACACCCCTGCTTCTTTCAATGTTCTTTTGCATACCTTAAGGGGTATAGCTCTTGATATTGAGCTTAAGAAGGATTAAGAGAATAATAGATTAAAAAGTTTAGTTATTATGATGAAAACTCCTCCAAACACAAAGAATAAACGCGCCAATATAAATGATTTTGATTATATCACTCTCAGGTTAGCTTCTCCGGAGCGTATACAGTCTTGGTCTCACGGAGAGGTGACCAAGCCGGAAACCATAAACTACCGCACTCAGCGCAGTGAGAAGAACGGTCTTTTTGATGAGAAGATATTTGGTCCGGAAAAAGATTATGAATGTTATTGCGGAAAATACAGAGGTATCCGTTACAAAGGCATAATATGTGAGAAATGTGGCGTGGAAATAACTCGTTCCGTGGTAAGGCGTGAGAGAATGGGGCATATAAAACTGGCCAGTCCTGTGGCGCATATCTGGTTTTTAAGAGGGATACCTTCTCGTATCAGTTTGATACTTGGTATACCGATGGCCGAAGTGGAAAAGGTAATGTATTTTTCCGGTTATATTATTACTCAAGTTGATGAAGACGAAAGAGAGAGACTTCTCAAGGAGGTTGATTCAGAGTATAAGGCCAAGGTCAAAAGTTTAGATAATAAGGAAAAAGAAGAGCTAAAGGAGAGACTTGAAACGGCTAAAAAAGAAATTAAAAGTGTCAGAGAAGGAATGGTCTTAAATGAAGTTGAATGCCACAAGTATTCTTTGCGGTACGGTTCTCTGTTTGAGTCCGGTATAGGTGCCGAAGCTATATATAACATATTTAAGCAGTTGGATCTTAAAGAGCTGGAGGAAAAACTGATGTCGGATCACGAGAGGGCCGGTGCTGCTGAACGCCAGAAGATAAGCAAGCGTTTGGCTTTGGTACAATCACTCATATCCGCCGATCTTAGACCTGAATGGATGTTCCTTACTCATATTCCCGTTATTCCCCCGGCACTGAGACCGATGGTTCCGTTAGACGGGGGAAGATACGCCACTTCCGATGTAAATGACCTTTATCGTAGGGTCATAAACAGGAATAACAGATTGAAAAAGCTTAAAGAAATACAGGCTCCGGAGGTTATTCTAAGAAATGAAAAAAGGATCTTGCAGGAGGCGGTTGACGCTCTTATTGATAACTCAATGAGGCAAGGAAGCTCACAGATGGCAAGCCAGGCTCAAAGAGGTACACTTAAATCTTTGGCTGATAACTTGAAAGGAAAGAGGGGGATACTCAGAAGAAGTCTTCTTGGTAAGCGTGTTGATTACTCAGGCCGATCGGTTATTGTTATAGGTCCCGAATTGGCGTTGGATGAATGCGGTCTTCCTAAGCATATGGCTTTAGAGTTGTTTAAGCCTTTTGTTATCTCCGGACTTCTGAAAAGGGAGCTGGCTTATAACATAAGAGGAGCCACTCGTTTAATAGAAGAAGGAGCACCCGAGGTTTGGGAGATATTGGAGAATGTTATTGAGGGCAAGTATGTTCTTCTAAATCGCGCCCCCACTCTTCACAGGCTCGGTATTCAGGCTTTTAAACCGCTCTTAATAGAGGGTAACGCCATTCAGATCCATCCGCTGGTATGCCCCGCCTTTAACGCCGACTTTGACGGAGATATGATGGCTGTTCATGTCCCTCTCTCTGAAGAAGCTCAGTTTGAGGCGAGAGAGATAATGGCCTCGGATAAGAATATTCTTAAACCGGGTAGCGGTGACCCGATAATAAGCGCCAAGCTTTTGGACATCGTTTTAGGATGTTATTGGATGACGAAGATACTGGATGGAGAAAAAGGCGAAGGTAAGATCTTTTCCAGTCCCAATGAAGCCATCTCCGCTTATGATTTCGGTCATGTAGGATTTCGTGCTCGTATAAAAGTACTGGCTTCGGATAAACCCAAGTACAAAGAGTATGAGGACGGTCTTTTTGAGACTTCAGTGGGAAGACTTTTCTTCAACAGTGTGCTACCGAGTGATTTCCCTTATGTTAATACTGAAGTGGAAAGGAAGCATATGGCGGTTATTGTGGATGATCTTATTGAATCTTACGGAATAGAGAACATACCCGCCATAATGGATAAAATAAAGAATTTCGGATTCAAGTACGCTACTTATTCGGGAATAACATGGGGTATTGATGAGGTTCGTATTCCGGAGCAAAAGACAGGGATAATAAAAGAAGCTAAAAATGAATCCGATAAAGTAGTTGAGCAGTATCAAGAAGGATTACTCTCTTCCAAGGAGCGTATAAGAAAAAATATAGAAATATGGCATAAAGCTAAAAGTGATATAGAGAGTGTTTTACCAGAAACCTTCTCCAACAGGGATTCCGCTTATGATATGTGGCAATCTGGAGCCAGAGGTTCTCTATCTCAGATAACTCAAATGGCCGGAATGAAGGGTCTTATTCAGAAAAGTGCCGGAGATACAATGGAGTTTCCCATCACTTCTTGCAGTAAGGAGGGATTAAGTCCTATAGAGTATTTCATTACCACCCACGGATCACGCAAAGGACAGACAGACACCGCCCTTAGAACCGCTCAAGCCGGTTATCTTACCAGGAGGCTTTTCGATGTTTCCCAGGACCTTATAGTTCAAGAAGAGGACTGTGGCACCAAAGAAGGTTTTTTGGTCAGCAAGGAGACGGCATCGGGCATAACCGGTTCTATCTCAAAATTGGTGAAAGGAAGATTCTTGGCCGAAGATGTTAAAGACAAATCCGGTAAAATTCTCTTTAAGAAAGGTGATTTCATAGGAAAGGAAGAGGCCTCGGTAATTGAAGAAAATGAAATTGAAAGAGTGATCGTTCGTTCCCCCTTAGGATGTAAGAGTAAACAGGGTATATGTGTTAAATGTTACGGGGTTGATTTCGGTAACAACAGGATCATAAACATAGGAGAGGCGGTCGGAACAGTGGCTGCGCAAGCTATCGGAGAACCCGGTACTCAGCTTACTATGCGTACATTCCACGCTGGTGGTGCTGCTTCAGTTGGGGGGGATATAACCCAAGGTCTTCCTCGCGTTGAAGAGGTGTTTGAGAAAAGACGTCCCAAGAATCCGGCGGCCGTTAGCCATGTTAGCGGAGTGGTTACTTCCATAAAGGAAAATGACAAAGGCAAGATCATTACTGTCTTGCCGGAAGTGGGCAGTAAAAAAACTTCAAGTAACGCTAAAAGTGAAGTGGAGCACATGGTTAGTCCGCTAAGAATGGTAACGGTAAAAGAGAATCAAGAAGTTGAAAAAGGAGATATAATGACTGATGGTTCTGCCGATCTCGATGAGCTTTTCAAATACGGCGGAAAGAATAGAACGCAAGAATACATAATTGATGAAATAAGCAAACTCTATGAGCTTCAAGGGGAGGCTGTTTCCAGAAAACATATAGAAGTTGTGGTCAAACAGATGTTCTCTCGCAGGAAAGTTAAAACCCCCGGAAGCTCCAAGTTCATGAAAGGGGAAACTATAGAAGAGAACTCCTTGAAAGAAGAAAATGATAGAATAAAAGCGGAAGGAGGAGAGGAAATAAAAGCGGAATCGGTCTTAATGGGTATAACCGAAGTGGCACTTACTCGTAAAAGTTTCCTTTCCGCGGCCTCTTTCCAGAATACGACAAGAGTACTTACGGAAAGCGCGGTTCAAGGAAGGGAAGACAGATTATCGGGGTTGAAAGAGAATGTTATCATCGGTCGCCTGATCCCCGCCGGTACCGGCTTTGAGGGTAGTCCCAAATATGAGAGTGTGGAGAAATTCAAGAAAGAGATAAGCCAAGCTCGCGAGGTGGGTAGCGATGGAGACGAGGAAGATTAATTCTTTAGAGAACTTACTGTGTCAAAGAATTAAAGCTATGATGGCACGCTTGGACAGAAATGAATGAAGGATCTACATCAGATCAAATAAAAAAAAATATAAAAAAACCGTTGAGCTTCACCTGTTCTCTGCTTACGGTGTTCATTGTGGTCCTTTATGTCTTCAGACGCAGAACGTATAAAAGAAATAATCAATATTGCCGATGTTATTGGTGATTATATTGAATTGCAACCGGCCGGATTGCGTTATAAGGCTAAATGTCCTTTTCACAATGAAAAAACCCCTTCTTTTATAGTTTCTCCTGATAGGGGTACCTATCACTGTTTTGGTTGCGGGGCTTCCGGGGATGTGTTTTCTTTTGTGCAAGAATTTGAGGGTGTGGATTTCAGAGGTGCTCTGAAATTGCTGGCCGATAAGGCGGGCGTTGAAATAAGTGTCTCAAAAGGAGGTGCTTTTAAGGAAAAAAAGGAAAAACTTTTCCATGCCACCGAGGAAACAGCGAGGCTCTTTGAGGAGAATATGGAAAAAGTTCCCAAAGCAAAAAAATATATGACAGAGCGCGGAGTTTCCGAGAAAACGATAAGAGAGTGGAGAATCGGTTATGCTCTTGATGAATGGAGGGGACTCCATGATCATTTGCTTCAGAGAGACGTATCTGTTCAAGATATGAAAGATGCCGGACTGATAAAAGAAAGGGAAGGCAAAACATATGACACCTTTAGGGATAGAGTGGTGTTTCCCATATTTGATGCCTCCGGGAATATCATTGCTTTTTCAGGAAGGGCTCTTAATCCGACTGACAGGGCTCCGAAATATTTAAATAGTCCCGATACGGATATTTTCAATAAATCGGAAGTTCTTTATGGATTGAATAAGGCTGGAAGATCCATAAGAAAAAGAGGATACGTTATAATGGTAGAGGGTCAATTTGACCTTATAATGTCTCATCAGGCCGGCATGGATAATACGGTAGCTTTATCGGGGACTTCGGTTACCGAGGCACACATTCAGAGGTTAAAACGCTTTACTGATAATATCTTGTTGGCCTTTGATTCCGATGATGCGGGTATGCGTTCAGCTTATAGAGCCTCCGCTCTTGCCATGAGACAGGGTATGGACGTTAAAATAGCTCGCTTACCTAAAGATAAGGATCCGGCCGACTGTATTAGGCAGAGCCGTTTAGAGTGGAAGAAGATATTAACGGAAGCCCCGCATGCAGTGCTTCACACACTGGATTATATAAAGGATTCTTTTCCCCAAGAACGCAACCAAATTAAGGCTATTCGCGAGGTCACTTTTCCTTTACTCGTTTTGGTTAAGAGTGAAATGGACAGGTCATATTTTCTGGGAGCCATATCGGAAAGCATGGGTGTACCGGTTGAGAATGTAAAGTCTGATGCAGAGGATTATATGAAAAATAATAAAGATAAAGACCGAACAGATGGCGAATTCTTTGATAAAAGTATGAACAATAGATCTTTGGTTAATGCTCACGATAAAGGACTCTCTAAAGCGAATAGGGCGATAAAGTTGATGGCGGTGGTATTGAATTGGTTGGACAGATCCTCTGATCCCGTTTATCCTCTAAATGATCTTAAAGATCAGATACGCAAAGCTGATTCGGAATTTGCAGAAGGTTCTTTGGCCTATACCGTAGACCCCGAGAGTGATAAAGAGATAATGGAAGCGGAAACACGGTTAGAGAGTATTGACATTCCCGGTATCGTAAGTTATAGTGACGAACTGGTATACCAGTATAAGACCGCTAGATTGGAAGAGAGAATGAATGAACTACAGAAAAAGATTAAAAACAGGGGCGATGAAGAAGAGGAAAATAAGCAAAATCTTTTAGAATACCAAAAATGCTCCAGAGAACTTCACGACATCCGTGCCGGAAGGCACAGGGGTGAAGTTCGTTATGTTGTTGAGTAATTTTAATATTATTAATTGATAAAAGTATGCCAAGCAAGAAAACGGCAAAAAATAAAGAAAAGAACGAGGAAAAACTTTCAAATAAGAAAGAGGAGGGGAAAGCTGTCTCTCGTTCTAATACAAAGGATACCTCTAAAACCAAAAAAACGGTGAAGGGAATTTCTTCTGCCAAGGTTGGCGCTTCGTCTATAAAGAAAAATCAAAACAAAAAAGAAACTAAGCCAACCAAAGAAGCTCAAAAGAGAACACCGTCTCAAGGAAAAGAAAGAGGAGCCAATGATAAAGTTGAGGAGCTTCTGACCAAAGGTAGGAATAGAGGTTTTGTTACTTTTGATGAAATATTAAAATACTTTCCAAATATTGAAGAGAATATAGTTCTTTTGGAAGAGCTTTACGAGAAGTTCGCTTCTGCTGGAGTTGATGTATTAGAGAGCGGGAACCTCTTAAATAGCCCCGAAGAAGAAAAGGAGCTTTTGAAGAAAATGGGCGTTGGGGAGGATTCTTCTTATGACTCCATTCAGATGTACTTAAGGGAGATCGGACAACATCCGCTTATTAACGGAGATCAAGAAAAGGAGTTGGCCAAGCGTATCCAAAAAGGTGATGAAGATGCTAAACTTATTCTTATTAGATCAAACTTGAGACTTGTTGTCTCTATTGCCAAAAAATATGTTGGAAGAAGCCCAGATCTGACCCTCTTGGATCTTATTCAAGAGGGAAACATAGGCCTTTTCAAGGCAGTTGAGAAATTTGACTGGACAAAAGGGTATAAATTCTCCACTTATGCCACTTGGTGGATAAGGCAAGCTATAACCAGATCCTTGGCCGATCAGTCAAGGACTATCAGGGTTCCCGTGCATATGGTTGAGACCATAGCTAAGTATAAGCAAGTAGTTAGGCGCCTTTCTCAAGACCTGGGAAGAGATCCTTTGTCTGAAGAGATAGCTACGGAAATGAATGTTGATATTGACAAGATCCACCAGATAGAAAAGATAGATCAAAATACCGTTTCTCTTGAGAGCCCTGTTGGAGATGACGATGACGGTAAGTCCACTCTCGGGAACTTCATTGCCGATGATAAGATAATCTCTCCCGAGAAATTAACTTCCCGTAGGATCATTTCTGATCAAATAGAGGAGATATTGGCCGACCTGCCGGAAAAGGACAGAAAGATACTTGAAATGAGGCATGGTCTGAAAGACAGTATAACTCATACATTGGAAGAAGTGGGAAGGGAATTTGGCGTTACCAGGGAACGTATAAGGCAGATAGAGGCCAAAGCGCACGAAAAAATAAGACAGCACAGAGATGTTGAAAGACTGAAGAGTTATTACTAAAATGAAATTGCTAATATTATAGGACTCAAAACAACCGAATTATTTCGGTTGTTTTTATTAAAAAGCTTTTTTGGGTTATACTGTTTTTCATGGCCGATTTCAATAAAGTTTTTAAGGAGCGCTATGGTCGTCTTAATCCTTCTCAGAAAGAAGCGGTAGACAGTATCGAAGGACCGGTGATGGTTGTTGCCGGCCCGGGTACCGGCAAAACCTCTGTTTTGGTGATGAGAATAGCTTCCATTTTAGCAAATACAGATACCTCCCCCGAGAATATCTTGGCTTTAACCTTTACCGAGAGCGGAGTAACCTCAATGCGTAAGGCTCTTTCGGGTATAATTGGTGCTGATGCCAATAAAGTAAAAATATTTACTTTTCATAGTTTCTGCAATACTTTGATCAGTGATTTTCCAGAAGAATTCCCGGAGATCGTAGGCGCAAGACATATACCGGAGTCGGAACAGATATCTGTTATTGAATCAATACTTTCAAATAATTCTTTTGAGTATCTAACCCCTTTGGGTAATCCTTTTTACTATGTTCGGGAGTTACTTAGCGCCATAAGCGCCCTAAAAAGAGAAGGGTTCTCTCCCGAGGCTTTTTACAGAGCCATTGAAGGAGAGGAGGCCACTTTTTATCAAAGAGATGACCTTTATAACAACAAAGGTAAGTATAAAGGACAGATGAAAGGTGATCATCTTAAAACTAAAAAATATATAGAAAAAAATAAAGAACTTGGTTATGTTTTTGAAAATTATCAAAATACGTTAAGGGATTCTCTTTGCTACGATTACGAGGATATGATCTTGGAATCAGTGAAAAGACTGGAAAACAATAAAGACCTTTCTCTTCTTGTTCAAGAGGAAAATCATTATATATTGGCCGATGAACATCAAGATGCCAACAGTGCTCAAAACAGAGTAATAAAAGAGCTCACCTCTTTTCACGATAACCCCAATATATTTATCGTGGGAGACGAAAAACAGGCCATATTTCGCTTTCAGGGTGCCTCATTGGACAACTTTATGTATTTTAAAGATCTATACCCCGGTATTAAAACGATATACCTGACTGACAATTACCGTTCACAAAAGAACATTCTTGACGCTTCACATGTTCTTATAGAATCCGGCACTTCTTTTGTAAAAGGTGTACATAAGAAACTGAAAGCCGTTATTCAAAAGGAAGAGAGGCCTTTGGTTTTAAGCATGAAAGAGAACTCTTCTGAAGAGGCTTTTGCTATCACGAAGAGTGTGGAAGAATTGCTTGAAAAAGGGGTTCCTCCTTCGGAGATTGCTGTTATTTACAGGGATCATAAAGACGCAAAATCTCTTGTGAAGGCGTTTGAGAGGACCTCTATTCCATTTGTGGCCAGGTCCGATAAAGATCTATTAAAAGACCCATTTATACAGAGATTTATCATTCTTATGGAGGCTGTTTCTGACCCGATTGATGATGACAAGCTTTTCAGAGCTCTCCATCTTTCTTTTTTGGGTGTGAATACGACTGATGTTTTTCGCGCCAATCAAAAGGCCCGATCAAAAGGGGTAACGTTACATGAGTTCTTAGATAAAGGTGCAAAGGAATTGGGTCTGGCAGATGAAGATCCTCTTTTTTCGGCTTTCGGAAAGATAAAATACTGGAGTGAGCTTTCTTTTAACAGTGATCTGATGAGTGTCTTAGAGTCCATGCTCTACAGATCGGGCGCGATGGAAGAGGCCTTGACTGACAACAAAAATGCCATGATCGTTCACAAGTTAAGATCTTTTTTCAAGCAAGCGGATAAGTTCAATGAGGAATTTCGGAGAGCCGACTTAAAAGAGTTCGTTAAACATATTTCTACCATGGGGTCATATGGTCTTTCATTCAAGTCCGCCGGAGAAGAATTTCCCAACAGAGTAGAGTTAATGACCGCTCATGCTTCAAAGGGAAGGGAATTTGATCATGTTTTTATTATTAACGCCGTTAACGGGAAATGGGGAAACAGGAGAAACCGGTCCCTTTTTAAACTTCCCGGAGAGCTTTCGGGCTCTTTTGGGGGTGGAGACAATGAAGACGAAAGAAGGCTTTTCTATGTCGCTCTTACCAGGGCTCGTTCGAATGTTTTTATAAGCTATCCTCGTATAGGGGATAATGACCGGGAACAGCTACCCTCTTCCTTTATAGAAGATATAGATAAAGAAGGATTTCTCAATAAGAAAGAAGACTCTAAGGATCTAGAAGATAAAAAAAGCGAATTATTTATTAAAGAATTCCAGCCCGTTACTTCCAAGGGGCCTTCTTTGGAGGACAGGGAGTACATAGCCAAGGTGTTTATGGAACAGCCACTATCTGTCACGGCTTTGAATGCTTATCTTGCTTGCCCTTGGCGTTATTTTTACGTAAATCTGATGCGTATTCCCAGTGTTTACTCTCTCTCACAGAGGTTCGGTATAGCTGCACATGAGAGTTTAAGGGAGTTTTTTGAACATTACCGCGATAAAGAGGATCCCGGAAAGGACTTTTTAATAAATTCTTTTACCGATGCCGTTTCCAGGCAGTCTATAACGCAAGCCGATGCTGAAGCCATAAAAGAGAAGGGGGTGCCTGTTTTGGGTGGTTATTACGATAATTACGCGGGAACATGGAGAAGGGATATCGTGACAGAGAAGGCTATAAATGATGTTGAAATGGAATTGGATGTATTACCTGCTCCTTTAAGGTTAACAGGAAAACTGGATAAGATAGAAGGTGAAAATGAGGTCACTGTTATTGACTATAAGACGGGTAAGCCCAAAAGTCGAAATCATATAGAAGGAAAAACCAAAGATTCAGATGGTGCCATTAAACGCCAGTTAGTGTTTTACAAGTTACTAACGGAACTCTCACCTTCTTTTAAAGGTTCAATGTCGGAAGGGGTGATAGATTTTGTTGAACCCGATCAAAGTGGTAAGTATAAAAGAGAGGCATTTTTTGTTAACGATGATGAAGTTGCCGAGCTCAAAGATATCATTAAACGTATGACAGAAGAGGTTCTTTCCGCATCTTTCTGGGATAAGGGGTGTGAGGAACCCGAATGCCCTTATTGTGAGATCAGAAAGAAAGTTTCTCCCCATTCTTTGTAATTTATTGTATCTTATTTTCGGATAGAGCGATCTCTATGATCTTCTCTATTTTTTCGGCTTCTAAAAAGCCGTTAAGGAATATTCTATCAGGATCGCGAGGAATGGTGACAAGATTTGCCGGCATTTCCTGAAGTTCACTGTTTATTTTTTCCTGTTTAAAAGAAGAGAGCTTTTCGGGCAGGATCATTACCGTAAAAGGAGTGCTCCTTGCTTCTTCGGAAAGGACTTCTTGCAGATTCCTTTCGATCTTTTCCATGTACGTTTTATTTTCAACGCATTCTTTAAGGTCTTGGGCAGATATGCCCTCTTTCTCGGCTGATGATATCAGTTCATCAATGCTCGGACCTCCTTTCTCGTCTTTGTTTAATTCTTTGTTCTCTATTCTTCTTAGATATTTCCAGAATTTATGATTTTCTTCACTGTTTGATACACACTCTAAAGATAGAGCTTTGATGGTGGATGTTCTGTTTGATCCGGAAATAGTGCGATAGATCCAAGCAACTTTTCCTTCAGTGCCGTAGGTGCTCATTATTTTTTCCCTTTCCTTAGCGAACTTGCTGGAAAAAGGACATTCGGTATCAGAATACTCAATGAATAGAATATCGGCTTTCGGGTCACCTAGCAGGGGTTCATTATCGCGGAGAGGTGATATACCCGTGATCTCTTCTTCGTCTCTCGTCTCTTCGTTGTCCGAGCCAAAAGAGAAATCGCGCGAATAAAGCAGAGTGCCAGATATTATTATACCGGCAATTATAATGGATATGGTTACCAGACGATCGTTTTTCATTATATATTTTATATAGGTAAAGTTCTTGTCATAGCCGCTCCGTTCCTTTCTTCCCAAGCGGACGTATCTATAGGAACGGTTCTTACGGCACTTCCTTCTGTGTATTTAAGTGAACCGTTAGAGACGGCGTAGTCAAAGACCTCTTTTGTTATTCGGACATCTTCTAGACAGTATTGGCGGATCTTATCTATTTCACCTTCTTTCCACCAAGTTATGGCTTGCAATCCGTGCCCTGATTTTTTAGTGCCCAGGGTGGCACCGGCTACGTCATCCAATTTGATTCTTCGTCCCGCCACGTTTTTAATCTCTTTTAGGAGGTCAATACTTTTTATGGTGGAAAGATCTCCGGGGTAATAAGAGTTCAAAAGAGGGATGTCAAAATGGTCGGAGTTATATCCTATCAGGATATCTGTGTTCTCAATTTTTTTCCAAAGTTCTCCCAGCTGATCTTCAAGATATGAGTAGTAAGCATTATCATTAAAGTCGTATATTCCTACAAGAGAAATATCCAAGTCCGCCGGATCATTTGACTCCGTGTCATAAAAGGTGTTTTTTGTTTCTATGTCAAAGACGATCTTTTTTATCATATTATGTTTCTATTCCGATCTTGTAATGTGTACTTCGGGGGTTGTTTTTTAAGACATAAGTAGTATTGTACGAGAAATGAGCTCCTTTAACAAGAATGAGGACAAAGGCGTTTTTGCCATCTACAAAAGAGTCGGAGAAACACCTCTTAATTGTCTTGAACGTGCCAGGGTCGCCTTTCCGTATTTGAGAAACAGGTCTTTAAGTTACGCGGGCCGGCTGGATCCTTTAGCCGAAGGGGTTTTGCTTGTCCTGGTTGGTGAGAAGAACAAAGAGCGTGAAAAATATTTGAAATGTGAGAAGGTTTACCATTTTGATGTTCTTTTTGGTGTTGAGAGTGACAGTTATGATCCCTTGGGTATCGTTAAGGCAAAAAAGAAGAAAAAGATACCGTATAAGCATTTACTTCGGAAACTGGAGGAGTTCTCTGTTAAATGGCAAGGAGAGGCCACTATTGAGTATCCACCGTTTTCTTCAAAGACACACAAAGGCAAGCCACTTTTCAAATGGGCTCGAGAAGGTAGGCGTGTACCGCTACCAACTCGCTCTATTTTCATACATGAGTTTGATCTGTTGGATCTGGATCTTTTTCCGGCTTCTTTTATTCATGATATGGCTAAATATAAGATCGGGATGGTTATGGGAGATTTTAGGCAAGAAGAGTGCCTTAAGAGCTGGGAGGAGGCCATGAAGATAATTGGTAAGAGTGCTTCCTTACCCGTGGCCCGTTTTCGTGTCAGAGCTTCCAGTGGAACCTATGTGCGTACCTTAGCTCAAAGAATGGGTGAACACTGTCATTCTTCGGCTTTGGCTTTTCACATTATTCGTACTTCAGTAGGGTCTTATAACCTTAAGGACACCTTTATTTGAATTGTGATAAAATATAACTGATATGGAATCGGTTGAAATATCAAATGCTTTAGTCTGGGCAGTTACAGGGGGAGTCTTTTTGGTTTATGTGATCTTCTCCATCGTTCTTGATTATCATTGGAGAAAGTATGGCGCTGGTAATTCGGTTATATCCTTAGCTAAAAAGGTTTATTTTATTATTTCCGGCATGCTTTTGTTTGTTTCTCTTGTCAGTGCTTTGATCTTTACTTTTTATTAATTGATCATCGGTTTATATGATAAAGATGAAAGAAGGAGAAAGAGTGCTAAAAGAGGTAAGGCGACATTGGTTTGTTATGCTGGGCCCTCTCTTTAGTTCGCTCTTTCTGGCAATTACTCCATTGGCTTTGATATTACTTTTAAAGATCTTTTCCTTTGATGTTTTTCAGTATCTATTTTTTGAAGGACCCTCAGTCTATCCTTTAATGGCTTTTTATTGTCTTTGGTTGCTTTTGGTTTTTATTTTTCTGGCGGTGCAATGGACCGAGTACTATTTGGATGTTTGGTATATAACCAATATGCGGATAGTGGATGTAGAACAGATCGGTCTTTTCTCAAGAAAGGCGAAGACACTTAATCTTGAAAGGGTGCAAGATGCCACTGTTGAAGTGAGTGGTTTCATTGCCACTATGTTGAATTTCGGGGTTATCCATGTGCAAACCGCCGGGGTCTCAAGAGAAATACTGCTACCGCATTCCAGAAACCCTTATGATGTTAAAAGACTCATTTTCAAGGCCATAGAAGAGAATAACGGGTTTAAGGATGAATAATCTAATGATCTATTATCCGATAAGAAAGAAGAGTAAGGAAAAATAAAAACCCTCCTTGAAAATGGAGGGTTTTTATTTAAGCGTTTTTCGTTATTATTCGTTGTTTTCTTCAGTCTGCTGTTGCTCTTCTTCTTCCATCATTTCCATTATTTCTTCTTCGGTCATCCCTTCCTCTTCTCCTTCAGCGGGAGAATCTCCTTCAGTTTGCGGGTCTCCTTGAGGTTGCTCCGTTGGCGCTTGTCCGGGAGCTTGCTGTTGAGGTTGAGGCATTTCTACCATCATTTCAACATCTCTTTCTTCTCTCAGCTCTTCTATTAAACCGGCCAGTATGCCGTCTACTTTTTGATTTTTTAATTCGGTTTCAATTTGATCTCTTACTTCTTCTAGCGGAGGAGCTTCTTCTCCCATCTGCGCTTGGTATTGTTCATATCTTTCTTCTATATCTTCTTCTGAAACTTCAAGATCAATTCCTTCATCTTCGGCTATCAGTTGTGCAAGTAAGCTTATTCTGATCTCTTCTTTGAACTCATCTTCCGTCATACCAGCTTGATCGAGAGCCGCATCAAGTTGTTCTTGATTTTCAAAATCGCCGGTTATCTGGTCAAACTCATCTTGAATGTCACTGTCTTCAACTTCCAACTCCTCCTTTTTGGCGTGATCCAAGAGAAGTTTTTGCTGGACATGGTTCTGAACCGCTTGGTAGAGTAGCATGTCTTCCATGCCTTCTTCCTCAGAGATATCAATACCCTGTGCGCTGTATTGACCTTTCATTCTCTCTAAGGTCGGCTCTATGTCACTTTTGGTTATTGCTTCTCCGTCCACTTTTGCTAATACTTCTCCTTCTCCCTCTTCACCGTTCCATATTACGGCAAAAAGGGTTATAGCTCCCACCAGAACTAAAACAACTATTGCCCATAATACAAAATTAACCCCGCTCTTTTTATTTGAAGTGTTTTCCGAGGCCTCTCTTTTTACCTCTTCAGTGTTCTCTTGCGGGTTATTTTCCATTTCTTCTTGATTGTCCATATATTTTATTTTTATATATTTATAATTTACTTTATTTTATCAGATAAAAAATTTATGCACAAACCGTTTTTGAAGTTTTAAGTGGAGAAATGAACGAGGAACTATTTTGAACGATCTTTGTTTTGTTGTTTATCCCTGTTTTGTTCAGTCCATAACAAGATCATGTAACCCCCGGCAGTCACAAAAATAACCCAAAGTGTTACTTTTACCATGCCTGTGAAAATTTCCGGCCACTGCGAGCCGATAATGATACCCAAAGAGATTATGGCGGCTTCGTATAAAAGGGCCTGCTTCCAATTCATGATTATTTTTAAAGAAGATAGATCTTTCATGCTTTAATAACTTTAACATATTCATCTTCTCGTTTTAAACATCTGCATCATCATTTGTTGAAAATAATAGCTGTTAGGATATATTATATTCTTATGAAAGATGATCTTGAGTTAAAAGTAAACGGTTTGCCCAGAAAACCGGGCGTTTACTTTTTCAAGGATGATTCGGGAAACATCCTGTATATAGGTAAAGCCGTTTCCTTAAGGGATAGGGTTAAGAGTTATTTTAAAGATAACTTGGAAGAGAGCAGAAGTCCCTGGATAGCACGTATGTTAGACGAGGTGGCGGATGTTGATGTTAAGGAAACCGACTCCGCTCTGGAGGCTCTCATCTTGGAAGCCAAGCTTATAAAGGAAAACCAGCCTTCTTTTAACAGTAGGGAAAAAGACGACAAAAGCTTTAATTACGTGATCATAACCAAGGACCGCTTCCCTGTGGTTTACGTCGCGCGAGAAAGGGATCTGGAAAAAAGGAGAAAAGAGATAGAAAAAGAAGAAGTTTTCGGTCCATTCCCTCAAGGTGCGATTCTTAAAGACGCCTTGCGTATTATAAGGAAAATATTTCCTTTTAGAGACGAGAAGTGTACTCCGGCTGAGTTACAGAATAGGAATTCTTTAAAACCCTGTTTTAACAGGCAGATAGGTCTCTGTCCCGGGGTATGTATCGGGGAGATGTCCGCTACGGAGTATAAAAAAAGAATAAAGAACATAAAAATGTTCTTCCAGGGCAGGAAGAAGGAGGTCATAAAGCGGTTGGAAAAGGAGAGGGATCGATTTTCGGAAAATAGAGAATTTGAAAAAGCGGGAGAAGTTCAAAAAAAGATATATGCTTTGAAACATATACGCGATGTTTCTCTGTTAAGCGGCCCTGATTTTGAAAGACCTTTGCATAAAGATGTTTCCACAGATCCACTTAAGAAAAAACCCTTGCGATTTCGTATAGAGGGCTATGATATTGCTCACACTTTCGGATATTTCACAGTCGGTGTTTTTTCTGTGGTGGAAGAAGGAAAGCCTAAAAAAAAGGATTATAGGAGATTTCGGTTAAAAAAGGATCCCGGTATGGATGATATTAAAGCTCTAAAGGAAGTACTCTCCAGAAGAATGGATCATGAGGAGTGGCCTTTTCCTGATCTGGTGGTTGTTGACGGAGGAGTGGCACAAGAGGGTGCGGTTAAGGAAGTGTTGAAATACAAAGACGTGGATATTCCGGTTATCGCCGTTAGCAAAGACCGAAATCATCGCCCACATCGGTATTACGGAGATAGGGAACTTCTTGATCTTCATAAAAAAGAAATAGTCTTGGCTAATATGGAGGCACACAGGTTTGCCATTTCTTACCACAGGTTATTAAGGGAGAAAATAAAAAGGTGATCCGTGAATCGTTGAAATAATGTTATAATAAATTTCATGAGTTCTTTGGGTTCAAAAAAATACATTGGTGTAATAAGGGGCGGACCTTCGCCCGAATACGAGACATCTCTCAAGACGGGAAAAAGGATCCTTTCATTGGATTTGCCCGACTTTGAATGGAAGGATGTATTTATAGATCGTCACGGAGTTTGGCATATGGATGGTGTTGCCCGAAAAGCAACTTCCGTTTTAAGTAGGGTTGACGGTTTTTTTAATGCTTTACACGGAAATTACGGAGAAGATGGAGGAGTTCAAGAGATACTTGATGCTTTCGGTGTTCCTTATACGGGTTCCGGTCGTGTGGCATCCGCCATTTCTGCCAGAAAGGATCTGACCTTGGATCTTTGCACGTATTACGGTATCAAAGTGCCGCTAACACTTATGTTAAGAGAAGGAGATCCTCGCGATGATTTGATATCTTTTTCTCGAAAGACCTCTTTCCCTTTGATAGTTAAGCCGGCTTCGGCGGGTTCTTCTTTGGGGGTTAATATTGCCAATTCAAAAGATGAGTTAAATGTTGCCACGGATGAGGCTTTTAAATATAGTTCAGCTGTATTGATTCAAGAGTATATCAAAGGTAGAGAGGCATCATGCGGTGTAGTTGAAGGGCTACGTGGAGAAAAACTTTATCCTCTTTTGCCGGTGGAGATGACCTCTCATTTTACTGAATTTTTTGAAAGGGAGGATAATGAGTACTATGGTAAGACACTAAAGCGTTGTCCAGGTAAGTTCAGTGCCGATACCAAGATGAATATCCAAAATTTGGCAAAAGAAGTTCACGATAAGGTGGGATTGAGGCACTATTCATGTTCTGATTTTGTCGTGAGTGATAATGGTGACATTTTCTTTTTGGAAACGGACTCTCTGCCCCATTTAACGGATGATTCCGTCTTCTCACTTGAGTTGGAGGCTTCGGGAATATCTTTTGAGGAGTTTGTTAGGTCACTTTTCGGAAGAGTTTTTAATACGTAACCTCTGTACTTCTTGATAACCAAGGAGTATGTGAATTTTCAATCAAAACAGGGGGCACTTGGCTTTTGTACCTTCGCGAAGCGTGGTGCATTTTCTTGGTATATGATCATCAACGAAACACAATACAGAGATAAGACATTGCGGTCTTGAAAAACGTACGGTTTCAATGCGATACAAAAAGCATATGGCGTGACCCTCTACGCTCCACTACCGGTAGCTCGCCGACGCCGGTGGCGATCTTACTGTGCTCAACGAAGACTCCGCACACTTATACAAAACATATTTCCAAGCGATCCAGTATGAATCCGTTGTGGAGTGGCTAAGCTTTACCTTTGAGAAGGATTCGTGGGCCACTCCAGCAGTCTATCACCGGATCTGCAGAACTTCAGAGAAGGTTGTCTATTGACCGGTCTTCTAAAACAGAGGTGTGCTCACCGTCCCTTTAGTAATCGAGTAATTACTGGCGGAGTGCAAAAGTATCTTTGTCCATACAAATTATTGGAAATCTTTCTTTTTTCTGGTAAAGTAGTTTTATCTTCAGGGTATTTAGTTATCCGTAAGATATTAATGGGCCCATAGCTCAGATGGCTAGAGCGTCCGCTTTGCACGCGGAAGGCCGCCGGTTCGAATCCGGCTGGGTCCACCAAAGTTCACTTACTGCCCTTGTTTCAGTTAAGTCTAATACAGTCAATAGTTCTCCCTTTTGATTTTTTCGGTTTTATTTTACACTTAACGGTAAGTGTTTTATCTAAAATGGCAGCTAAAAAATGGAAGAGAGGAAAGTCACTAAAAAAGAAACAGAAAATTTTTTGAATCATGATCTTAATGATCAACTTCATTATTTTATGCCCCTGGTTTTTTGCAGGGTTGGTTCTTCTAACTCAATAGAGTTCTGTAGTCGTGTATTTAAAGAGTTTACCGGCTATGAAGAGGAAGAGATATTGGGCTCCAAGCCCTCTTCTTTTTTTAAGGAAGCTGATGAAATAGAAGGATTGCTTAGTTGGGATGAAAAAGAAAGAGAGGTCAAGGATGGGTATTTTACTCTGTTAACCAAAAATGGTAAAGAGATCCCCGTTAAGGCCTCAGTGGGAACTATTTTTGATAAAAAAGGTGTTCTTTCCGGATATTTTGTAAGCGCCATAGAAATAACTGATAAAAAAGAACTGGAAGAAGAATTGGAAAGGAAGATAAAGGAAAGAACAGAAGAAATAAAGAAGACAAAAGAAAAACTTAGGGAATCCGAGCAGGTTTTGGAGGTGAGAGTGAAGGCGAGGACACGTCAGTTACAAGAGTTGGCTCAGAGCCTTGAGGCAAAGGCCAAAAAGAGGATGAAGGCGCTTGGGGAGAAGACCAAGGAGGTTGAGAAAAAAGCTAAAATGGAAGAAAAGAGCCGTAAGGCCCTTTTGAATCTGGCTGAAGACCTTGAGGAGGCATCTCAGAGAGCACAAGAAGAGAAAGAAAAGACGATGGCCATCGTTAACAATTTCACTGACGGCCTTCTTTTCTTTGATCGTTATGAGAAGCTAAAACTAATGAATCCTCAAGCTGAAAATATTTTTAAATTATCATCCGATGATCTTATTGATAAAGGTAGAAAAGATCTAAAAAAATTGGATGAGAATCTGAGTAAAACCATAGATGTTGTGGATCAAAATACCGGCAGAGTATTTCGGGAAGAGGTTGTTTTTGGAGAGGGTATATTTATGGAAATAAGTTCCGTTCCGGTTCATTATGAAGAAGAAACCATAGGGGCTTTGATAATAGTTCATGATATTACCAGAGAAAAGAATTTAGAGAAGATGAAAAACGAGTTTGTTTCCTTGGCGGCTCATCAGCTTAGAACTCCTTTGGCCGGTATTAAATGGACACTGAGAGCTTTGTTCGAAGAGGCGGAAGACGCAGGTTCTTCTTCGGAGATAGGTGATCTTGTCACAAAGGCGTATGATGCCAACGAAAGGATGATAAATCTAGTTAATGATCTTTTGAACGTGAATCGTATTGAAGAGGGTAGTAGTGTTTACGAAATGGAAGAAATAAACGTTAAAGATGTTGTTGATCTTGCATTGGAAGAATATGAGGGTATAGTTGAGTCAAAAGGACTTGAGCTTGAGACGGAAGAACCTCAAGAGAGTGCGTTGATAATAAAGGCGGATAAAGAGGAGTTGGTTTTAGTGCTCAAGAACTTTCTGGATAATGCCGTTAAATATACTGAAGAAGGAAAGATAACTTTAAAGATTGAATGTTTGGATGGCGACGAAAAGGTAAAAGTAGAGGTTTCAGACACAGGGGTGGGTGTGCCGGAGGATCATAGAGAGAAAATGTTTGACAAATTTTCTAGAGCTGAGAACGTTCAACGAATGGATACTGAAGGATCGGGTCTAGGGCTTTTTATTTCCAAAAATATTGTAGAGTCTCATGACGGAGAAATAGGTTTTGATTCAGAGGAAGGGAAGGGTAGCTCTTTCTTCTTTATTCTTCCTGTTATCAGAAAAGAGTAGTGTGATAAAATATTAAAACCCCGAAAAGAAGTGCTTTGACAAATCCTTTTTTAGATATAGTATTAAATATTAAGCCATAAGTTCAAGTAATAATAGATCCTTATAATATGAAAAAGATCACATTAATAGAAGATGAAGCAATACTCAGAGATCTGCTTGAGAAAAAACTCAAAAAGAATGGCTATAGTGTTGAAGTTGCCGTAGATGGGGAAGAGGGCCTTAGGAAAGTAAAAGAAGACCCCCCGGATCTTATTCTTCTGGATATTGTTATGCCCAAAATGGACGGCTTTGAGTTAATGGAGAATATTGTTAATATACAAGCATTGAAAGAGGTTCCTGTAATAGTTGTTTCCAATTCCGGACAGCCCGTAGATATAGATCGCGCACAAGAGCTCGGTGCGGTTGATTGGATAGTAAAAACGGAATTTGATCCGCAAGAAGTGGTTGATATGGTTGAAAAACAGATAGGAAAAGGTGACCTCAGTGGCGTTGAAGAGGCGATCGAATAAATTAAATATCATTTAAGTAAAATTTTGGTATGGATAAAAAAATAATGATAATCGAAGACGATAAGCTTCTTCGTGATATGATGAGTCGGAAATTGGAAAAGGAGGGGTATCAGGTTTTTTTGGTGGTTGATGGATCAGAAGGGGAAGATAAGATAAGGGAAATTAAACCCGACGTAATTTTACTGGATCTTATCCTTCCGGGTGTTAACGGTTTTGAGTTGTTGGAAACAATAAAGAATGACGAGGCCTTAAAAGATATACCTGTTATCATACTTTCCAATTTGGGCCAAAAAAGTGAGGTGGATAGAGGTATGGAATTAGGTGCCTCGGATTACCTTGTGAAAGCTCACTTCACTCCGGGGGAGATAATAGAAAAGCTTAAAAAGGTCTCAGAATAAACCTCTTTCATAAATAAAAAATAACCCCGTCAAAAACGGGGTTTTTTAAGAGTCGATTAATTCATTAGTACAATACTCCTTATAAGCTTTTGAACTTCCTTGTGAGGTTTTCGGTGGCGACATCTGATGTGATGCCAATTTCCGCAGTTTGGACATTTGGTTTTTACACTCGGGTTCTTTCCTTCGGGTGGGAGCTCAATTTCAAATTTGCAATAACAGCTCATGCATTTTATCCACCTGGATAAGGTTAAAACCGAAATCTCACTCATAGGTACCTCCTTTTCTGTTTATGACTCTTTATATTTTTTATAAAAGGACTATAAAATCATTAAAACATCTAAATTTCAATCTATCTGATATTAGTAATAAAAGCAATACTTTTGTCAACCAATTGAAATATTGTTTTTTTATTATTCTGTTGTATTCTTTCAACAGAATAGTTTTGGGTAGCGTTCTTTAAATTCAAGTAGATCATTCTAACAAAGGGAGGTTTAAATGACTCTTGCTCAAAATGTTAAAAGCTTCAAGACGGAACCTAGGAGAGTTGTGGTCGATAACATTGAAGAAGCAAAGCTATATCCAGAGGAGGGATTAGTTTTCCGTTTAAAGTTTAAGGAGTTTCCTTTGGAGATCACAAAAGTAAGAGGTCGTAAGATCCTTTATCAAGAACTTTATAATTTTCCAGAAGAGTCGGCGGGTGAATCGGTTTATCTTATTCCTTCCGATGAGGTTTACAAGCTGAAGGGGCTCTACTGTTCTGAAAAAGAACTCTACCAGATACTTGAAAAAGGGGGTGTCTCTGTGGAGGGCTCTGAGCCTAATTCCATTAAAATTTTGATCTCAAAGGGGTTGTTCTTAAGAAAAATAAAATAAATAATTGACCTTTAAACAAAGAAGTGTTGGCTAGCCAACACTTCTTTTTTGGTGCCCGGGGCCGGACTTGAACCGGCACGGCATAAATGCCACGGCATTTTGAGTGCCGCGTGTCTACCAATTCCACCACCCGGGCGTATAGTAAAAATACTATATAAAAGGTATTTTTTCAATCTGTAATTTTATGCTATAATCGTCAGAGTTTAATAAGGGCCTGTAGCTCAGCTGGTAGAGCGCGCCCATGGCATGGGCGAGGTAAGGAGTTCGAGTCTCCTCAGGTCCACACGAACAACGTGAGTGTGGAGATGAAGCACGCAAATTTCTTTGCGTGCGTGGAGACGAGAAAGGCGGAGTCATGTCGCGAAAACTTGGAGCGACAGACGAGCCCGGGTAGGAAGCGCTTAGCGAATGAGGACCGAAGGGACGAATGAGCTTAGCGACTTGACATCGAGTCTCCTCAGGTCCACAAAAATAACGAGCGAAGCGACTATATTTTTGTAGGACTCCGAGGCTAGTCCGAGGAGTAACACATAACGAGCGAAGCGACTATATTTTTGTAGGACTCCGAGGCTAGTCCGAGGAGTAACACATAACGAGCGAAGCGACTATATTTTTGTAGGACTCCGATTATTTCAATATATCCGAACCAATGGCCCGCTCTGCCAACCGGCGTATTTTTTCTACACTTGAACCGCTATCGGCTTCAATAAGAGGGATGGATGTTATGGTTGGGAAATTAGAGTCGGAGATCCTTTTGTAGGTTTTGGTGTCCATACCTTTTAATAGTTCCTCCGGAACAAAAATAACGGCATAATTTTTTTCTTTATCTTTTTTGATCTCTTCAATGGTTTCTACCGCCTCTTCTTGAGTGGATACATTAAAGCAGTCTATCCCGAAGGCTTTAAAGAGGGATATTACGTCATAAGGGCCGATAACGGCCATTTTGTATTTTTTTTCTTTATCTTTGTCCATATCTGTTTCTTATGGTTTTTCTAAGTTCGTGTTCGGGAAGGCCTGAACTTTTTCCAACCAGTACTGTCCTTATTATCTGTACATTATTTTTTACTGCTTGGAAATAAGCATAGAAAGATGCAACTGAAAAGATATCCGCGGTACTGGTCTCTCTAACATATGACTCTATTTTATCATCAAACGCTTTTTCTATGAGAGAGTAGGACCCTGTTTCTTTATAGTCTTTTATGGCATCTTCCCAGTCTTTACTTGCACCTATTTTTGGAAGAGAGCTAAGGAGACTGTCTTTATTTTCGGTCGCTGATCTGGGAATAGATCCTCCGTATACAAATATAGGGCGCGGAGCGTCTCCCTTTTGCCCGTAAGAGAGAGCACGAAGATTAGCTTGTATGTTGAAAAAATCTATTATTAGCTTTACATATTCTTTCAAAAAGGCATTTTTACTTTCAATCGCTATCTCTTTTGCTTTTTTAAGGTAAGCCATGTTCATTATTCTGTCTATTTCTGATATGTCATTTACCGAAGATGCATCTTCGGCGCTTTTTTTAAACAAGTGATCGTAACGGTTTAAGGTTTTATTGTTATAAGCTTCAATAAGTTTGGCGGGTGAGTATGCTCCTGAATTAAAACATAGAGACTCTATCTCTTCAGGTTCCATGCTTTTTTTTGAAGCTTTTATTATAGCCGATAAGTTATAAAAATCGTATTTTAGCCAAAGAATATTAAGAAGCTCCGGTTCGGGAGCCATAGAGGTCAGGGTATTTTTAGCGTCAGTTACAACTATCTCTAATATGCGTGGTATCTTCTCATCGCTGTACTGAGCCAAGTAAGAGCCCATAAAGGTATCTTGAAGATTACCCAGTGCTTCGCCATAGGTTTTGGCACTCAAGAGTATTTCAGTTTGATTTTGGTCAAGAAGCTTATTGTGAAGAGTCTTTATTCTGCTCCCTGCGTATATATAATCAGACATAGATTTTTATGATCCTAAAAGCAAAGCGCGAATTTTTTCTTCTTGATTCGCTTTTACTGAAGAGACGAGTGTTTCAAAAGATAGGTCGTGATATTCGTAATCGTTTTCAAATACGAGTCCCCCTTTAAAAGCGAGATCAGCGGACTCTTTTAGGTCTACTTGTTTATCCAGCTTGCTTTTGGAGAGAGCATCTTGTGCCTCTTTCTTTCTTTTTGCCGGTGTAAAACATTCCCCTTTGAAATTTTCAAGTTCGCTTGTGCTTAGTAGTTTCTCCAGCATCTTTTTATAGCCATCCGAATCCAAATTTATCAGTTTTTCGTAATGCTCTTGAAATATGGAGCTTATCTTTTCTCTAAGGAGGTTTTCGGTCTCTAGTGATCTCTGTTGTTTCGTCTTTGAAAGAGTTCGTTCGCGGTTCGTTTCAAGCTCGTTTTCCAGTTTATTTTGATACTTATTTCGGATATCTTTTTTCTCGTTCTCCAATTCTTCCTGTATTTTTCTTGACGCTTCTGCGGATTCTTTTCTGATCTTCTCGCACTCCACTTCTGCGTCTTCAAGTATTTTTTCTTTTATGTCTTCAATTGACATATTTCAATAATTACTATATAGCAGTGAGGATTATAAAGCTTATGAGAAGACCGAAAATAGCCCATGTTTCTACCATGGCTGATAGAATAATGGCTCGTGCTACTAAACTTTCATCTTTGGCTATCATTGATATTCCTGAAGCGGAAACTTTACCTTGAAAGATCCCTGATATCAATCCAGCTATTCCCAGAGGTAGAGCGGCTACTAAGAAGCGAAGCCCCTCCGTAACTGTAACAGAATCAGTTCCTCCGCCTAAAACACCGGCAAAATTCAAAATAAGAAAAGCACCCACAAATCCGTAAATACCCTGAGAACCGGGTAATGCTTGCATTAATAGTACACGACCGAAAAGCTCGGGTCTTTCGCTGGTAACCCCGGCTCCGGCTTGTCCGGCATGTCCCATGCCTATAGCTGATCCGGTGAATCCTAGCCCAGCTGCGATCGCAGCACCTGTTAAAACCAATACTATTCCGAATGTTATTTCCATAAATGTATATTAATTATTTTAATAAAAATAAAAATAACGCTATCTTCTTTGCCTTTCTTGTATCATGACATGGCTTGATTTGCGAGAGAAAGGATTGAAGACGCGTCCTGTGCCGATAATAAATTTACCAAAGAACTCTACGAATTGCAAACGAGCGGTATGGATAAAAGCGCTTAATAAATTGACGATGAAATTAAAGAAGTGACCCGTAACAACAATGATCAAAAGTATTAACCACCCTACGTATGGAATTGACTCGTAAGCCATCATACCCAGTAGGTTAATGGAAAAAGCCAAAGCACCTGTTGCCAGTCCGATCGCTAAGAGTCTTGAGTAGGAAAGAATGTCAGCTAAATAGTTAACACTTTCATATAAACCGGCAAGACCCATGGCCAATTTGGTAAATGGGTTTTTGTAACTTCGCCCATTGGTTAATATTATAGCCATAAGAGAGGCCAAAACCAGCCACGCCCCCACACCTTCTGCGTCTGTAAGGGAGTTATTGAATTCATAGATATACCCCCATAAGCCCAAAGAAACAAAAAGGGCGATCCAAGGTCCTTTATCCAGAATTCCTTCCTTTACTGTTCCGTTTTTGGCTTCTCGAACGATGGTTAAAACCATTCCCGTGACCACTTGTATCACTCCCAATACTAAAGAAAGAATGAAAATGGGTAACGGGTCTTCCAGGGGGTTGAACAGGTTTATTTTCTGCAACCATGCCGGTAGAGTGGCTATATCTATTCCTGCATAACCTCCGAATATTATCCCTCCCAAGAAAGACGCTATTCCGCTTATCATAAATAGTTTCATAAAAAGTGCCATTTCCTTGGGTACGGTGTAGAAGAAAAGTATAGACGCTGTTATGGAAGCAAGCATTATACCGTATCCGACATCCGAGAAACAGAATCCAAAGAAAATAAAAAAGAAACCGGCTAAGTATGGTGTAGGATCTATGTCTTTAGAGGTTGGAACACCATAAAGGTAAGTTATGGGTTCAAAAGATCTCATTAACGAGGAGTTCTTTATAAATGTTGGCGGTTCTTCATCTGTTTCGATGACCGCAAGATCACAGAGGTCAGCTTTTTCTTTTAATTTATTTTCAAGGCCTTGAATGTTATCTTTGGGACACCACCCTTCCAGTACAATAGTGGACTCTGTTCCATAAGCGTCGTGCACTAGGTCATATCTGTCTTTTCTCCAACGAATATAGTCGCTTATAATACGAAGCTCCCTTAAATTACTTGAAAGTCGCTTTGCTTCGGAGTTCATTTTATCAAGTGTCTGTCGGGTTTTTTTCTCGGCCCTCACAATTCTTTCCAGCTCTTGTGCCGGTGTTCCCCTTCGGTGGGGGAGGTCTACGTGGTCAAGTTCATAGTTTTGTAATAAAGAGTTTATTTCTTCTTCCGATTCTTTAAGATATGTTAAGACCATGGATTTTTCTGAAACTATCCTTGCCGCAGTATCTTTTCTTTTTTTTATCTCTTCTTTTAGTTTATTGATCTCTTCTTGTGACCCCTTAAGAAAGAATGTTTTGGTATAGATAGTTTCTCTTGAAGAGGAAAGAGCGATTGATATGTCCTTCCAGGGTTCAAGTATTTCTTTTTCCTTAGCCAATTCCAAAAGTTTATTCTCGTTCTTGTTTATTTTTTCTGTTATTCCGAAGGCGGAATCTATGATGTCTTTATAGTAGAATCTGTTGGCCAACCTGTTTATCTCCTCCTCCGTTGTATTTTCTGTGTCTCCTTCAAATACTGTTCTTAGAATGTTCTTCTTTTCAAATTTGGAAAGAAAGGAAACAACAAAATCCAGTCTGCTAGAGATATAGTTTAAATGAAAATTCGTTTTTTCTATCTTTTCCAGTTTATCTTTTTCTGATACTTCGGTTAGCTCCAAAACACCGGCGTTTTGGATTATTTTAGAACAAGCCACTGAAGCGTCGCGATGAAGAACGACGCGTATTTTTTCCATCTTAAGAATTGCCATTGAGGTATTTGTTTATGAAACTTTCAATATATTCATCCGCTTTCCTCTTGTTTTCCTCTATGGTTTTTCGGAGTTCTTTTTTCTCTTCTTCTATCTTCCCAAGTTCTTTTTCCTCCAGTTTTTTTAGTTCTTCTTCTTTTTCCTCCAGTTTACGATGGTTCTCTTTTTCCATTTCTTTGACAAAATCAGCCAACTTTCTTTCTTTGTCAGCTTTTGCTTTGGTTACTATTTCCTTTTTTTCTTCCTCGGCTTTTCTTATGTAACCTTGAGCTTTGTTCTCTGTTTCTTTTATTTGTTCTATAACCGGCATAATTTATTTTTCATTAAATAAAGCGCTCATATTTTACCACTAAGAAAAAAAAGAAACAACCGCTACTATAAAAAGGTGAAAGAGATTAAGGTATTAAGTTTCTTTATATATTGATTTTTGACCCTTGCTTGCATGTGTAGTATATTGGTGATATTGCAGACCTATACAAGGTGGATTTCGGCTCTTTGCTAGAGAGAAAAAATGTGTATAATGTAATGGCGTTCAGGCGCTTTTATTTTTTTTGTATAAGAATAATTCATAAAAAGAAGAAATGGCTAATTTAAAAAAAGGTAAGATAACTCGTGTAACCGGTCCTTTAGTTGAAGCAGAGGGATTAGAGGGGGCCAAATTGTATGAGATAGCTAAGGTTTCCCAGTATAATTTAATAGGGGAGGTTATAAAGCTTAAAGACGATAAAGTTTCAATACAGGTTTACGAAGAAACGGGGGGAGTGGCTCCGGGTGATGTCGTTGAACTTACGGGCCGGACAATGTCGGTGGAGCTGGGCCCCGGTCTCTTGGAGTCGATCTATGACGGCATTCAGAGGCCTCTTAAGGATATAGAAGAGCAGTCTGGATCAGCTTTTATTAAAAGAGGTATTGAATCTGTGGCTTTGGACAGAGAAAGAAAATGGGAGTTCTCTCCCGTTAAAAAAGCAGGTGAAGCTGTTGAGTCGGGAGATGTAATAGGAGAAGTTGAAGAGACCAGCGTAGTTAACCACAAGATCATGGTTCCGCCAGGAGTGAAAGGAATTTTGGAGAGTATAGAGAAGAAGGGGTCCTATAAAGTTGAAGATACGATAGCCACTGTTAAGACCGAGAAGGGGATTGAAGAGATAGCGATGCTCCAGAGGTGGCCCATAAGAACCCCTAGGCCTAAACAGGAAAAGGTGTTTCCAGAGGCTCCTCTTGTAAGTGGTACTCACATTATTGATACTCTCTTTCCGGTTGCCAAAGGCGGAGTCGCCGCCATTCCGGGTCCTTTCGGTTCCGGAAAGACCGTGACCCAGCAAGGTTTTGCTAAATACTGTGATGCTCAAGTGATAATTTACATAGGTTGCGGAGAAAGAGGGAATGAGATGACGGATGTTTTAAATGAGTTCCCCGAGCTAGAAGATCCGAACACGGGAGAACCTTTAATGAAAAGGACGGTACTTATAGCAAATACTTCAAATATGCCGGTGGCAGCTCGAGAAGCTTCGGTTTATACCGGTATAACCATAGCGGAGTATTATCGTGACATGGGATACAGTGTAGCCTTAATGGCCGATTCCACCTCTCGTTGGGCGGAAGCTATGCGTGAGATATCCGGTCGTTTGGAAGAGATGCCCGGAGAAGAAGGTTATCCGGCTTACTTAGCTTCCAAAACAGCAGATTTTTATGAAAGAGCGGGAAGAGTTAAGTGCTCAGGATCGGAAGGAAGGGACGGTGCTCTTACGGTTATCGGCGCGGTTTCTCCTCCGGGGGGAGACTTTTCGGAGCCGGTTTCCCAGGCTACTTTCCGTGTTACCAAATGTTTCTGGGCGCTTGATTCGGCTCTTGCTTATAAAAAGCATTTCCCGGCCATTAACTGGTTGCAGTCATACTCGCTCTACGTGGACAACTTGATCCCTTACTGGAAAAAAGAAGTAAATGAAGATTTTCCCGAGATAAGAGTAAAGGCAATGAGTCTTCTACAAGAAGAATCACGTCTTTTGGAAATAGTAAGACTTGTCGGTATGGAGTCACTCTCCAATGCTGAGCGTTTAACACTTGAGATAGCACGTTCCTTAAGAGAGGACTTTCTTTTCCAGAACGCCCTTGATCCTGATGATGCTTACAGGCCGATGTCTCATCAATACCAAATTTTGGCAAGTATTATTCATGTCTATAAACAACTAAAGCCTGTCATTGAAAAGGAGGGATTTGAGTTTGATAAGGTGTATGAATTGGAGTCAATGAAAAATCTTAGAGAGCTAAGGACTTATGATAATGATCCCGCTATATATCAAAAATTCCGCGAAGAGGCTGAAAAAGAGATAAAAGAAGTAATTGAATCTTAGGTATTATGAATACACAAAAGGAATATAAAACAATAAAAGAGATATTCGGCCCCCTTGTTGTTGTTTCGGGAGTAGAAGGCGTAATGTACGGAGAAGTTGTTGAAGTACGTGTTCCCGGTGAAGAAAATCCGAGACTGGGTAAGGTCTTGGATGCTCACAAGAACAAAGCTGTTGTTCAGATGTTCTATCCTACAAGCGGTGCACAGCTTACCGACTCCCGTGTTCGTTTTAAGGGTGAAGTTGAGAAAGTGCGCCTTTCCAAGAATATGTTGGGAAGGATATTTTCCGGTAACGGTAGAGAGCGTGATGGAGGCCCGGAGATAGTGCCCGAAAAGAGAGAATACATAGAAGGAGCTGCCTTAAATCCGTGGAGCCGAGAGTATCCGGATAACCTTATACAGACAGGGATCTCTTCCATTGATGTTATGAACACGCTTATCCGCGGACAGAAACTCCCTATATTCTCCGGTTCCGGTATGCCTCATAGTAAACTCGCCGCTCAGATAGCTCGTCAATCACAGGTTTCCAGTGGAGAGGATTTTGCTATTGTATTCGCTACAATGGGTGTTACTTTTGATGAGGCGGAGTTCTTCAGAAGAGAGTTTGAAAGCACGGGTGCCTTGGAGCGTTCCGTACTGTTTCTGAACACTGCCGCCGACCCGGTGGTTGAGAGGATCGCTACACCCCGATTGGCCCTTACTGTTGCTGAATTTTTGGCTTTTGATTACGACATGCATGTTCTGGTTATTATGACTGATATGACCAACTACTGTGAAGCGCTTCGCGAGATATCCTCAGTTAGAAAGGAGGTTCCCGGAAGACGTGGATACCCCGGTTATACCTATACCGACTTGGCATCTCTCTACGAGAGAGCTGGCAAAATAAAAGGCAAACCCGGGACCATCACTCAGCTCCCCATTCTTTCAATGCCCGATGATGATAAGACGCACCCCGTACCGGATCTTACCGGTTATATAACCGAAGGACAGTTCATTCTCTCTAGAGAACTTAATACAAAAGGGGTAACCCCGCCTGTTGATGTTCAGGGCTCGTTATCTCGTTTGCAACCGGCTATTTTGGGAACCGATAAAACCAGAGATGATCACGCGGAAGTAAAGAATCAGCTTTCCGCTTCCTACGCGCAAGGAAAAGAAGCACGTGAGTTGGCTGTTGTTTTGGGTGAATCATCACTATCGGAAAGCGATAGGGCGCATATGAAATTTGCCAATCAATTTGAGGAGAAATTCATTTCTCAGGGAGAGTATGAGGACAGAAGTATTGATGATTCTTTGAATATTGCTTGGCAGCTCTTAAAAGAGCTTCCCAGAGAATCTCTTAAACGTATTAAACCTAAAACGGCCGAGAAATATTTGTTGGATGGATCATCTTCTTAAATTAAGCCTTTAATATGGCCATAAGAAAAGTAACACCTACTCGTCTAACTCTTTTAACTCTAAAGAAGGAGCTCACAGTGGCTCTTAAAGGCCACAAGCTCTTAAAGGATAAGCGTGACGGCCTGATCCAGACATTTATGGAAAAGGTTCACGAAACCCGAGCTCTCAGAGAAGAGATAAATCAAAAGCTTCCCGAGGTTTTCACTTCTTACGTTAAGGCCTCGGCCTCAGTGGCTAGAAAGACCCACGAGCTTGCTTTTATTCTTCCGAGTGCTGATGTTTCCTTGAGGGTAAAAGAGAGGTCAATAATGTCTGTTAATGTGCCGGAGTTCTCTATAGAAAAAAATGGTAGTGCTTTTTCTTACGGACTTTTGGAGACAAGCGGAGAGCTTGATAATGCACTAGCCGGTTTTGATGAAACCTTTCCTCTTCTTGTAAAGATGGCTCATCTGGAGAAAACATTGGAGAGTCTTGCCGAAGAAATAGAGAAGACCAGAAGGCGTGTTAGTGCTCTTGAGAATATTCGCATACCCGAACTGGAGGAAACGATCAGCTTCATTTCAAATCGCCTGGAGGAGCAGGCCAGGGATGCGGTAGTTAGCACAATGCGCATAAAGGCAATGATAGAAGAAGGGGAGGAAGATGACGAAGAGGAGTAACTCTTTTAATTTTACATATTCATATCACGGGTTTTATACTCAGAGTCTATGAGTAATGATGTACACTCAACAAAACCTGTAGTTTATACCAAGGAAGCTTTTTCGGGAGCGAAAAGAGCCATTCTGTGTGTTAACGGCTTTGACGGCACTGCTGTCGGAATACTTCGTTTTATAACAGGTCTTAATATATCAGGTCTACTACCCGCCGCCATTGAGGCGGATGATCTTATCTGGTTTCATAAACCTCTTACCGAGGAAAGGAAAGTGAACGAGCCTCATTTAAGTTACGCCTTAGATAGGATAGAGAAGGCGGTTGAAGAAATAAGATCTTTGGGCTTCTCTCAAGAGAATATTTATTTTCTGGGTTTCTCTCAGGGTGCCTGTCTTTTACTTGATTTTGCTTTAAAAAAACAATTCAGATGGGGAGGTGTTTTTGCTCTGGCCGGTTGTCTTATAGGTTCGGATGATGAAGTGGAGAGAGTTCGCTCCGACCTTAAAGGAACTCCCGTTTTTATCGGTTACGGTGATACTGATGTCGCCATTTCTTCAGAGAGGGTTCACAGGTCGGTTGAGATACTAAAGAGAGAAGGGGCCAATGTTGATTTTAAGGTTTATCCTTACACCGGCCATAGAATAAACCGCCAAGAGGCGGAGTACATAAAAAACTTTTTAAACTGAAGTTTTTTCTGAATCCTTTTTAACTTGGGAAGTATGATAATGCTTTAGGCAGAGCATCGCCCGCGATGCCTGCCGAACTTAAATTTGAATAGGCGAAAATACTGAATTCGTTCACTAACATATGTCAGTCCTCTAAAAATAGAGGACATGAAAATATTTAATATAAACAAAGGAAGAAAAGGTTCTCGCACGATCCAAGAA
>JBNJEF010000025.1:0-9547 GCA_051745565.1 Patescibacteria group bacterium
CCCAAGCTCTTCTGAACGGTCGGCCCAGAAAAACGCTTGGCTTCAGAAAGCCGGATGAGGTATTATTAGAAGTGTTGCGTTAGTTTTTAGAATCCAAGTATTGTAAAAAAATCGGGTGTTCAAGATCATCGGATTGGTATATCATGGAATTATAAGCAGGATATTTATCTCCTAGGAATAACGAATCTCTTTTTGAGGTTGGCAGAGGGGTTATTAATGGTTGCAGATGTGGTTTTATTTAGATCAATTTATTTAAAAATTATATGAAAGAAAAGATTGCTTCACTTTCAATTTTGGCGAATATTTTTTTGGCCGGAGGAAAGGTCTCGGTTGGTCTATTGACTAATTCGGCGGCGATTTTGGCGGCGGGGGTGGATTCGTTGGTTGATATCTTTTCCTCCACAATTAGTTTTGTGGGGATCAAGATCGCCGGGAAGCCGGCGGATGAGAAGCACCCTTACGGACATTACAAATACGAGGTTTTAGGAGGGGTCATTATTGTTATTTTGATCTTGATCACAGGTATCGGGATCATTTATGATTCCGTGAAAGGGCTCTTTGAGCCGGAGGTGGTTGAGCTTGGTTACTTGGCCTTTGGAGTGATGATCGTCTCAACGGTAGTTAATGAGGTGATGGCAAGGCTGAAAATTTATTATGGTAAGAAAGAGAATTCAGTTGGCCTTATATCCGATGGATTTCATTCCAGACTGGATGTTTATACCTCGCTTGTGATCCTGTTGGGACTTGTTTTGACAAGATACTGGATCTATGCGGATTCGGTGATAGCTATTTTAATGGGGTTGTATATTATCAAAGAAGCGTATTCGATCGGTAAGGATACAGTCGGTTCCTTACTGGATGTTGCGGCGGATGAGGAAACGGAAAAGGAGATCAAAGAAGTGGTTCAAAAGCATAATGTGGAGTTGGAGTCTCTGAAAACTCAGAAGAAAGGTTCCGCTATTACTGCTAATCTAGAGATCAAATTAGCCGGTGATCTAAGTGTTGAAGAGGCTTCCAAGGTTTCAGAGGACCTACGGAGTGACCTTGTTGAGAAGGTGGAGAGTTTACAGTATGTTGCGATTCAGATCAAAAGTCATGAAGTTACAACTAGTTACTTTAAACCGGAATTCAGGCGAGGTTTTGGGTGGAGGAGAAAGGGGGCAGTGGTAGGAAGTAATGAAAAGGAAAGGGCGGTGAGGGAAGGCGATCATTGTGCTTGCAAGAAATGCGGACACAAAGAACCGCACAAAAGGGGTGTTCCATGCAAAGATGTGAAGTGTCCGGAGTGCGGGGAGAAAATGAAAAGGGAAATGTTACGCTAAAAAAACAGAGACCAATAAGATGATGATCTCAAGCTTCTTTTAGTTTTTATTTTGTCATATTCCTCTATTTTACTAGAGGTGTTGCAATTATTTCTTGAACTAGGAAATATCCATTTTTAAAAATAGGAAGTTATTGTAAAATTCATATAGATTTTTTGAACCTTTAAGATAAGGAGGTTTTATGACTGAGGCGTATCTGCAAATAATGATAGACGAAGAAGGTAACGTCAGCTCTGTAACTAACAATAACGGGCACACAACAATAGACGAAGAGAAAATGTGGAAGTTGGTAAAGCACCACGCTGAAGCTCGGATCCGTAAAGACCTTTGCGGAGTATTCATACAGATCGCAAGCGATGGAAATGTGCAAAAGAATGTAATAGGTATAGAGAACGAAAATTCGTATTTAAAAGAAAGTCCATGGTTGATACAGTTGATCGTCGGACATTTAAATCGAATTTTAGAGGAAGGAGATGGTAAAAGATTAAACCGCAAAGCTACACCTCCATTTATATTTTCTGATCTTCTTGATCCGGAAAACCCTCCTATTTTTCCTTTGGACGATCAGTGGACTGAAGATTATTAAAACAGTCTGATACATTCTAAAGGGAGGTATTTATACCTCCCTTTTTTAATATTACACTTCTGCTTCTATATCTTTTAGTTGTTTGTCTATTTTATTTTTCTCCGCTAAAAATTTATTCAGACGCTGTTTTTCGTCATCCACGATCTTTTTTGGGGCTTTCTTCACAAAGTTATCATCAGCAAGTTTCTTTTCAAGAAATTCGATCCTTTCTTTTAAATTAGAGACACTTTTTATAAGACGTTGTTTCTCTTTATCTTTATCTATCGCACCTATCAGGTAAATTTCAATACTGTTTGACACAGGGATGAAAATTGCATCATCGGGTTTTTCTCCGCTTTCTATGATGTTGATCTTATCGATCCCTGTCCTCATTCTTTGGATCAAAATTTCGTTTTCTTTTAGTTTCTCGGTTTGATCACCGGCAAATATCATTGCTTCTATCTTTCTACTCGGCTCAATATCATTCTCTGATCGGGCATTTCTGATAGATTTGATGATCTCCAATGTCAGATCAAAGACCTGTGGCTTATCACCATAGTTAATATCCGAAAACTCTTTTTCATCGGGCCAGTCTTCGATTATCAGGTCACTTTTGCCGAATTCGGTCCATATTCTTTCAGTAACGAAGGGTATAAAAGGGTGCCATAATTTTAATAATCTTTCCATGATAACCAAGAGGACACTGCTTGTTTGGTCGGTTTTTTTGAATTTTGTGGCCTCAATGTACCAGTCTGCAAGATCGTTCCAAGTGAAGTCCTTTAATCTCTGTCCGGCGTTGGAAAAATCATAATTATCAAGATCATTTGAGACGGAAGAGATCAGTTTATTCAATTTTTTCAGTATCCAAAGATCTGCGTTAACGAGGTGTTCTTCTTTTATGGATTGTTTTTTGAAATTTTCACCACCGGTTTCAAGCTTGATATATCTGGCGATATTCCATATTTTCTTGATAAGATTTCTAAAACCTTCTATCTTCTCTTCCGATAACCTCATATTATTTCCGGGAGTGGATCCCACAACCAAAGATAAACGAGTTGAATCCGCTCCGTATTTTTCTATCATTTTGGTCGGATCGATAACATTTCCTTTTGATTTACTCATCTTTTTGCCTTCGGTGTCAGTAACAAGTCCTTGTAAATATATATCTTGGAAGGGTATATCATTAACAGCGTATGTTGTCATTAAGATCATTCTGGCAACCCAGAAAAACAGAATATCGTAAGCTGTTTCAAGAACTTGAGTAGGATGAAACCTTTTAAAATCTTCACTTTCAATGACTAGTCTATTGTTTTCTATTTTTATTTCATCAGGACTGTGTACTAAAGTGGAGAAGGTCCACATTCCCGAAGAGAACCAAGTGTCCAAGGTATCTTCATCCCGGATCCATCCTTTTCCTTCAGGGGCTTCCAAACCGACATAAGTTTCTGAGTCACGATACCAAACAGGTATTCTGTGACCAAACCAGATCTGCCGGGAAATACACCAGTCACGTAAACTGTCCATCCAGTGAAAATACTTTTTTTCAAATGATTCCGGGATGATCTTTATCTTATCTCTTCCAAATACACCACTTTTTACGGCTTCCGAGCTGACCTCTTTCAGACTTTTATTCTCAAGTCTTTTTACTTTTTTATTTACGTCAACAAACCACTGTAAGCTCGGGAGGGGTTCTATCGGGGTATCGCAACGATAGCAAAGTGAGAGATTGTTATCTATCTCTTCTTCTTTCTCCAGTAAACCGGCCTTTCGTATTCTATCAACGATCATCTCTCTGGCTTGTGTAGATGTTTTTCCTGAGAATTCCTCGAATCCCTCTCTTATATTGCCGTCTTCATCAATGACTTTGATCATACCCAGGTCATTATTATCTGCTATTTGCCAGTCTACGTTGGAGTGAGCAGGGGTTACACCCAAGGCTCCGGCGCCAAAATTCATATCTACCCCATGGTCAGCTATGACCTTTAGTTGTAGCTTTATACCCACAAAGTCTACTTCGAATTCTTTTCCAATGTATTTCTTATACCGCTCATCTTTGGGGTTTACGGCCACCGCCACATCTCCCAGTTTCGTTTCCGGTCTGGTTGTGGCTATGGTGATCGGTAGATCATCAGAATACTTAAAATAGTATAGTTTCGTTTTATTTTCTTTATACTCAACTTCATCATCGGCCAAAGGGGAGTGGCACCGGGGACACCAGTTTACCACTCTCTCACCTCTGTAGATCAATCCGTCATCATACATCAGTTTAAAAACGGTATTGACCATTTTGTTTCTGGTCTCATCAAGGGTGTAGGCTTCTCGAGACCAGTCAAGAGAAGCGCCCATTTTTTTACACTGTGATACTATTGTATCGTGTGAATTTTTTGCATACTCCTCAACTCTTTTAAGGAATTTTTCACGACCAAGGCTATGACGACTTACTCCTTCTTCTTTGATAAGTTTTTCAACTTTTGTTTGGGTGGCAATGGCGGCGTGATCGGTTCCCGGTATCCATAAAGTTCTTTCTCCTTTCATCCGGTGGTAACGAATTAGAATGTCCTCAAAGGTTAAGACCCCGGCGTGTCCGGCATGAAGTGTGCCTGTAACATTGGGAGGTGGCAAAACGATCGTGTATGTTTTGGCATCTTTCGCTAAGTTTAGATTATCGGGATCAAAAAAACCCGAGTTTTCCCAATGCTTATATATCCGGTCTTCTTCTTTAGTGAAATTGAAAGACTTATCCATTTTTTAAAATAAGTTTATAATTATTAACGGGTCTTAATTTATTATATTACAATAGATATTGCATTTAATGCAAAAATAATTAAGAATACTGATCATCATATGAGGTATTTATTCGGTGATGAAGAAAAAAGAGCGCTTGAATATATAGCTAAAGCTACCGAGGTTGCTAAAGATTCAAGTTGTGAGAGGTCAAAATGTGGATCTGTAATTGTTAAGTCGGAAAAGGTCATTGGTCGGGGATTTAATAGTCCGACAAAAGATATTGAAGAGCAAAGAAGGTGTTCGTATTCTAAAAGTTCTTATCATCAAAAAGTTACGGATAAAACTTGCTGTGTCCATGCTGAACAAAGAGCGATCATGGATGCTCTGAGAAAGAATCCGGGTAAATTATTCGGTTCAAGATTATATTTTATTCGTCTTGATGAGAGCGGAAAACCCGCAAGAGCCGGAGAGCCATATTGCACTATTTGCAGTAAAATGGCTCTTGATGTTGGAATTGCGGAATTTGTTTTATGGCACAATGATGGGGTTTGTGTTTATGATATGGGGGAATATAATACGCTTTCTTTTCAGTTTGGGGAATAAGAGGTAAAATAGTAGTAAATAAAAGTGAGTCAGTTCATTTTTCAATTTCTTATCTATATCTTCTATAAAAGAAGAATGAGATAAAATATTTTAGATGTTCTAAAACATCTGGAATCCGTGCTCATTTGGGGCTAATTTTGTATTGTACAAGACTATCTGTGTCAAACCAATTTAGAAATGTCAATGATTGACAAATTACTCTTGATAGAGTATTCTTAACTAAGATTTTGCTAGTTCGGGGTAGTTTTAATTATTCTCAATATAAAATTGAGAGTAGTTAAGATGTTCTTTTATAACCTTAAATTTGGAGGATTTGGAGATGAGAAAAAAGTTTTGCGTCGTCTTTCTGCTCGCCCTCCTGTTTTTAATAGGGGCTGTTGTCCATGTCAATGCTATATCCCTATCACTCGTAGGCGATAACTACGGGTACAACACCGCGGAGGTGAATTTTCTGTACGAATACCTTGATAATTCAGATCGTGGGAAAGTTATAGTTGGAATAGAGAATACATCTGAGTATGATCCGGTTATAACCGGATTCACCTTCAACGTCCCGGGGGAAGTGGATGGCGTGGAGAGTTTTGGCTCCCCTGCAGACTGGTATTATGACTATGACTTAAACAGCATTAGCACACCCGAGCCATACGGATTCTTTGACGTAGCGGCGATGACAGGTAACAATGTAGAGGGCGGGGACCCTCAACTGGGAATTTCCGTTGATTCACCCGTAAGTTTCAGCTTTGAATTTTCAGGTAATAACCTGAATACGCTGACGGCGGACAGCTTTATAAAGGAGCTGTCCTATGTTCCTATTACGGGAGCTGGAAGTAACGGCGAGAGGGTACCGTTCCTCGCTCGCATACAGCAAGTCGGGGAAAACGGAGAATATTCGGACGTGATGGTTCCTAAGAAGGGTTCAATGAACCCAATTCCGGAGCCAGCAACCATGTTGCTCTTCGGCACAGGATTATTATTCTGTGCAGCTGTCGGAAAGAAGAGATTTTTTAAACCTACAAATTAAAGGATACAAAAGGGGCAGAATATTCTGCCCCTTTTTTCATTTGAATAGCTGAAAACTTTGCAAGTAAAAGAGTGGCGATAGAAGAAGGGGTAGATGTTTCGACTCTCTTTCTAAATTAAAAAGAGGACAAATGTGGTCTGTCCTCTTTTTATAAGAAGCTAAACATAAATATATAGCACCTCCTTTTTTATTAAAATAATTTAAGCAACAACTGGTAACTCTTCCAGTTTTAGGACCTTGTGATCTTCAATAACTCTTTTACACATGCGTACTCTTTCCAGTAGAACCTTGGCTAGTTCCGGTTTTTTTAATTCATTAATTCGATAACAGTTTTCATAAAGAGACAACATTTCCTCACAAAAAAGTAAATTCTTTCTCAGCAGCTCTTCCATAACACACCTCCCTCCTAAAATGTTCTGAAGTTAATAAAATTATTACTATATATTTAGTTTTTCAAAGAACTACAAAGATTCTTGATTTAAGAGTATCCAAATAAAGCATTAAATACAAGTGGATAAACCCAGAAAAGCACCGAGGGTATATTTATCTCTATTTAAAATATAGATCTGTAAGATCTTTTAAACGAGTAGGTTTTTAATACCTACTCGTTTAATTTATCTTTTTAAAATTGAGTGATTGTTAAAGATATTTTTCAACGGAAAAGTACCGGGATCTCCATCGCTTCGTCATTTTCCGGTAAACCTGACGGGTTTGCTTTTTGGAAGATAAGCGTACCACTATCAGAACTTTCGGCAAGGTTTTCAGGTTCTTCAAAGGTTATTTCACCTTTAAATTCCACGAAGTTTTCCGTCATCCAGTCTCCTTGAGCTTCGATCGTACCCCTGGCTATGTTCTGCCCGTCTTCATCAACAAGTAAAACCGGGGCTGTTGCTTCAAAAAACCAAGACCCTCTGGCTTTCCCTTGTAGCTCAAGCGGACTTTCTATGACCTGGTTCGGCTCGGGAGAGGTTATTGTGATATCTCCTTCTTCTGTAGTTTGATCGTCGGCTTCCAGGAAAGTAAAGGACTCAGCGATCTTTACCGCTTCTTCCCATTCTTTTTCATTAATTTCCCCCGTTCTGATGATCTGGTCACCTTCAACCAAGGGATCACACTCATCTCTCCCGACCTCTTCTCCGTCACGCATACAACGGCTTTCCATGTTGTTAATATATGCACGTACCCAAATGAAGCCCGAGTCGTTCCAGTTTTCTTTTTCAGTTAATTCATGCTCGGCTAACTTTAAGTATGCAGCGAATGGAGTGTTATCTTCAAGTACGTAAACTTCTGAATCATCTGAGAGATCATACGGGAAATCTATGCCACCTTCATTAACGGGGATCGTTTGTGAAAATATCTCTTCGGTTGGTATACCTTGCGGAAATACTGAAGTGTTAGTTATATTAGCCAGGTGATCGAATGGCGGATCTACGGGAATACCTTGAGGTTTGGTGTAGAAATTAAATTTTGGAGAAACCGGATCCGTACCGGTTGCGCTGTTCCAATCCTTTGGATACTTTACTTCAAAACCGAAACCTTCATTTTTGAATGTCTGAACTTCGGTTTGACCCCCGTTTTGTTGATCATCACCGGGTTTATCTATACTCTCATCGGTTGGAGTGCTATAGAGATACCAAGCTCCGATGCTTATAATAAGGAAAACAGTGATAAGTATGAGAATTTTTTTCATAAGATAATGAGGGAAGTTATAGATTTTTGTTGAAAATCTTTTGCAATTACTATAATTATAACAGAAAATAGATCGGATGTCATTTGATGGTAAAATAAAAAGAACAGGAATGGCTTTTATTTTGAGTAAAGAATATATTAGAATAAGATCTCGATTTATTCTTTATCTTAGCGGTGTTAATATATAACAAAATATAGAAGAGTTGTTAAAAATGAATAAAAAAGCAATAGTAATATCAATATTGATACTCGTAGTTCTATCTATTCCGGCAATAGCGCATTATAAAACAGGCGTTTTTTCTCCTGATACCATAGATGAAACAGATAAAGTTGAATGGGAATACAACAAAGATGGTTTAATTTCCGGTCAGGGGTCTTTCTCTTTGGATGGTGGCACTGACCAATGCTGGCTTTTAATTCATAGTTATACATCAACTCCGGATGAAATGAGGCAGTTAGCCAATGTTTTAGATGAAACATTTGGAGAGCATATCTTCGCCCCCCGCCTAAAGGGGCATGCAAAATTACCAAGTGATCTGGAAGGTCTTTCTTTGGAAGATTGGTATGATCAGGTAGAAAAAGATTACATAAACTTATCTGAAAGATGCGATAGAGTTAGTGTGGTGGGATCTTCAATAGGAGGACTTATTGCCATACGGCTTGCGGAGGACCATGAAGTTAACTCAATTTATGTAATTAATTCTTTTTTTGATCTTCCGTATGACTTTTATTACGTAATAAGACCCGAGGTTTATTTGGAATTCTTGGGACCGCATTTTCATTATGTGAAGAAAAATAAAACCGGACGAATTGCCAACCCTATAGGGCAAGAAAAACATTTTGCATACTTAAATATGCCACTTGCGCCCATGATCAATTCAAAAAGTTTTTTTCTGGAAACAGAAAAGAACTTAGGTAAAATTAGCGAACCGATCTTTATGGCTCATTCCACGGAAGACCCGGTAAGTTCATTTGAGAGTGTTAAAGAGGCATATGAAATGATACCTTCGGAGGAAAAGAGATTTTTGGAGGTTTCAGATTCCGAGCATATTTTACTTAGAGATTATGATAAATGGAAAATAATTGAGGAGATCATAAATTTTGAAAAAAGTTTAAGAGATTAATTTGCAGAAGAAAATAGACCGGATGCTATTTTTCTAAAATTGCTTAAAGTATCGCTTTAAAATCAGCATAAAGATAGTAAAAGCCGCGCTTTGCGCGGCTTTGGTGTTGAAGTAGAGGAGCTGTTCTGATCATTTTTCTTGCCTTGACCTGGCGAGCAGTTCGCTGATGCTGTTAATAGTCGCAATGTGAACTGGCTGACTGTCTACATATACAGCACCTTCCCAGCGTCGAGTCTTTGATCTTGAAGCACGGCTTAAGATCTTTATATCACAGTGTGGCTCTTTACTCGCGTGACTATCTTTTTTCATCGCGGTTACCTCCCAATAGCGCAGATAGGTTTTTTAAGTTGTTCAGCTGTTACTTGGCATGCGGTATCGAATTTCATTTGCATTTCTCGGATTTCGGATACCACTTTTTTCATAGCTACCTCAGCTTCCGGTGTTTGCAGACACTCCTGGATCTTCTGTGTATTTTCTTCAGTTCTAAGGGTTGTTA
>JBNJEF010000026.1:0-9236 GCA_051745565.1 Patescibacteria group bacterium
CATGCAGCTTTGATAAAGCAAATGGTAAGCTGGTGTCAATGGAATCAGGTGACCAATCTTTTGAATTTTCAGGAGTTACTGTGGACGTAGGGTGTGAGGGTGATTATCTATTACAAACACTAGAATTTCATAGTATGCTGGAAGCTCATACTTGGGATTTACCAGGAATTCGTCCAAAAAAAGAACACCGTTATGTGACAGTGTTATTTCTCCCGGACGAGGAGAGCTTCCTCCGCCAATAACTGCGGCCGGGGAGGACGTGTGGTGAGGTGAACGGAAAGGAGGGTCGGTAACCAGGGGTTCTCTTAGGAGTAATCCGGCAACGGAATGGAGCGAGGTTGTTTCAAATACTTGTTCTTCGGTTAACGGAGGCAGAATGGAAGCAAGTGCTCTGGCCAAGAGGGTTTTTCCAGACCCGGGAGGACCGTAAAGGGCGATGTTGTGTCTTCCCGCGGCGGCGATCTCCATGGCTCTTTTTGCGGTTTCCTGCCCCCTTATACTTTTAAGGTCGTTTTTAAAGAAGGATCTCTTTTGCCTGACAAGTGGGGTTATTGGTTCAATTGCGATGCTTTTAGGTGGGTTGAACTCAGTATCTTTTTTTCTGTTTATGTGGGTTATCACCTCAAAAAGTGTTTTTGCTCCATACACTTCAATGTTTTTTATGAATGCCGCTTCTCTTGCGTTCTCTCTGGGTAGGAATATTTTTTTAAAACCTTTTTCCACAGCTTTTTGGGTTATGGGGAGAACTCCTTTTATTGGTTTCAGTTCACCGTTTAGTGAAAGTTCACCAATAAAAACAGAGTCTTTCTCTTGAAAAGAGATATCTTTTACGGATTCAAGGTATCCTAGCGCAATGGCCAGATCAAAAGATGTTCCCTCTTTTCTGATTGATGCGGGAGCTAAAGAAACCACCACTTTTTGGTTTTTTTGTTTTGGCGATCTGAATCCGGTGTTCTTTACCGCTGAGGATATTCTGTCTTGCGCTTCTTCAACCGCTTTATTCGGTAATCCGACTAAAGAAAAAGCGCGGAAGCCGTTTGAGATATCGGTTTCCACGCTTACAATTGAGGTCTCAAGAGATGTGGCTTGAGCGCTATAAACTTTTGAAAAGCTCATGTGGTTAAACTTCTTCGTCTTTATGCATGATGCAGGTGGCAGCCGCGGGGTTGGCCTCCAGGCGTTCTTCCTCTATCTCTTCTCCGCACACTGCACAGATCCCGTAAGTCCCGTCCTCCATTCTGGTTAGGGCGTCTTTTACATTGGCATATCTGGTTTCCAGGTTATCAAGAATTCCGACGTTTTCACCAAAGGCCTCGTAGGCATCGGCTCTTTCGCTGGGATCCGCTTCCAAGGTGTCCATATCAGGAGCTGTTGGCATCCAGTCTTCGGGATTGTCAGGGTCTTTTTCTCCCACAGTAGAGAGCTCTTCTTCCAGTTGAGCTTTTTCCTGTTCAAGTCTCTGTTTTAATATAAGTGTTTTTTCTTCTTCCATAATGATTATGATAAATCTCTTTTTGTTTTAAGGCAAGCAAGGGGGTTAAGTTAGATGGGCCTGTATCTTTTTAAAATATCCAAAAAAACCTCTTCGCTCTCAGTTATGGCAACGGTGTTTTTCTCTAGATATCCGTAAACGATATTACCGTCTCTTAAAACAACCAGAGTGTTGGCTCTTTCCATTCTTTCGATTTCCTCGGTACTTGCTCTTCCTGTGAAATGGGACATGGATCTAAAGAGCTCTTTTGAGTGTTCGGATAATATTGGAAAAGCGCTGTCACTGAAATTTATTAAAAAGAAAGGCTTGCCTTCCAAGGATCCTATGCTAAAACCCTCTATTCGATCTCTTACATTTTCCGGTAGGCTCTCTTTTTTGTTTTTAAGTATATCGGTTATAAAAAGAGGGACATCTTCATTTTGTAGCACGATCTCTATAAAGTTATCGCTCAATGAATGTTGTCGTGCAGTGTTCTCAATGATCTTGCGCGGATTTTCATAGCCTGATTCTTCGGAATAAGAAAGGGGGGCAACGATCTCTCTGTCAAAGGGAAACTCCACTCCCTTTTTTTCGGGAGGTTCTTTTTGGAGCATTAAAATAAAAGTAAGGATCGTAAAACCGCTAATAGCGATCAGGAAAGATATTACGATCACCACTACCGAACCCTTCCATTGTATAAGAGCGGTGCTCAATCTGTTTTTGTAAGAGGTTGATCTTGATCTGTTGAAAAGAGGTTCTTCGGACATTTATCCAGTTTTAGTAAGTATATTAATTTTATCACTCTTTTTTTAAAACAACAAAACCCCCTGAGAAGCTTCTCAAGGGGCGGATTGGGGCAGTTTAATAAAATTTTATTAACGATCTTCTTTTTTGTTATTCTTACCGTTTTTGGAGATAAAATCAGGGTCTATTTCTTTAAGAGAAAGCTTGAGCCTTTCTTTTTCGTCTATATCTTTTATTACTACGGGTATTTCATCGCCCACACTTAGAACTTTTTCTACATCCTCTATTCTAAAAGGTGCTATTTCCGATACATGCAAGAGACCTTCGGTTCCTCGTCCTATTTTAACAAAAGCTCCGAAATCAGTTATTTTGACAACCTCTCCGGTAAATTTCTCCCCTTTCTTGTATTCGTGCGTAATGTCTTCTATGGCTTTCATTGCCTGTTCGGCTCCTCCGGCATCTTTGGATATTATATAAACAGCTCCATCTTCTTCTATGTCTATTTCGGCTCCCGTTGCCGCTTTTATTTCGTTTATGGTCTTTCCTCCGGGCCCGATGACCAATCCGATCTGATCTTTTTCTATGTTAAGTGTTCTGATCTCGGGTGCGTTTGGGGAAATGGAAGATCGGGGCTTTGGTATCTCTGCGGTTATGGCCTTCAGTATTCTATCAAGGGCACTTCTGGCATCGGTTATCGCTTCTTTTATCAGATGAAGAGAAACCCCTTTTAATTTTGTGTCCATCTGAATGGCGTTTATACCGTTAGCGGTCCCCGCTACTTTAAGGTCCATGTCTCCATAGTGGTCTTCCGGTCCTTGAATATCAGTTAATATTATATGATCTTCCGGATCTTCAGGGTTAATCATAAGACCCATGGCTATTCCGGCTACAGGGGCGCTGATAGGTACCCCTCCATCCATTAAGGCCAAGGTTGAGCCACATACTGATGCCATGGAAGTAGAACCGTTGGAAGATAGGGCTTCTGACACCAGTCTTATCGTGTAAGGAAATTCTTCTTTTGGAGGTATTACACTCTTCAGCGCCCTTTCAGCAAGAGCTCCGTGTCCGATCATTCGTCGGTTAAATCCTCCTATACGTCCGGTCTCTCCGACCGAAAAGGGTGGGAAGTTATAATGGTGCATGAATCTCTTTTTAACATCCTGAGACTCTATTTGGTCTATTAAAAGGGCATCATTTGGTCCCCCTAGCGTTAGAACGGAGAGCACATGGGTTCCTCCGCGGTAAAATATTCCTGACCCGTGCAATATTTCTGAAAGGCCACCGGCTTGGGCGTAAAGTTCTCTGACCTCTTTTTTTGAGCGACCGTCCTGCCGGCGCCCATTTTTAACCGCTTCTTTGTGGATAAGTTCATTAATTTTTGTCTCAAAATATTCTTCCGCTTCGGTCAGATACTCTTCTCCCATATTTTCTATAATTTTTTCTTTCCATTTCTCTTCTAACTCCCCTATTCCTTTTTTGCCGGGTGTTTCAAAAACGGCTTTGTTCATATCTTTTTCTACAGTTGTCGAAAAGAGATCCTTAACATCCGAGGAAACGGAAAGTTTTTCTATAACCGCTTTCTCCGCTCCTTTTTTGGAAATTATGTAATTTTGGAAATCTTGGAGTTCATCTATGTAGCTCTGGGCATTCTCCATTCCTTTGAGCAGGTCTTCTTCGGAGACCTCCTTCGCTTCCGCTTCAAGCATGGTTATTTTGTTGTTCATTCCACATATCACCAGGTCCATTTTCGTGCCCTCGTCCTCTCTTGAAGCGTAATCGGGATTAATCTCGTAGTCTTCTTTGTTTGCATTTTTACCGATACGAACAGCGCTAACCGGGCCGTCCCAAGGGATCCTAGAGGTGCCTATGGCAAGAGAAGTTGCTAAAATGGCCAAAATATCAGGATCATCTTCCGCTATGGATAAAACGGTTACTACTATTTGTATCTCATTTCTTATGCTCTGATCAAAAAGAGGTCTGATAGTTCTATCTATTAATCGGGCACTCAAGACAGCCTCATCCGATGGCCGACCTTCTCTTCTCATAAACCTGCTTCCGAGTATCTGTCCGGCTGCGTAGAATTTCTCCTCGTAGTCTACAGTTAATGGGAAAAACGGTGCGTTACCGGGCTTTTGGGACATTGTGGCGGTGGCTAATACGGCCGTGTTACCGCATGAGACCATTACACTGCCATCGGCTTGGTCAACCAGATCGCTGAATTCCACTTTGAACTCTTTTCCGTCTATTTCTTTTGTATAAATTTCTTTTTTCATGAGTTTTTCTTTTGTTGTGCTCCGATCAAATATCGGCGGTAATTCTCATCCATATCGATGAAATCATCCGCAACCTCTTTTAATTTTCCGGAAGCTGATTTACCGAAGGCCATTACCTCTACTTGGCAACCTTCGTTTATTTTTAAATAATCAACCAAAGGTACGAAATCGCCGTCTCCTGAAACCAAAACTACGGTGTCGAGCTTGGGTGCGGCTTTTATGGCGTCAATGGCAATACCGACATCCCAATCTCCTTTTTTGGCTCCGCCATAGAAGACTTGCAGGTCTTTTGTTTTGGTTTCTATCCCCAGCTTTTCCAGTGCTTCAAAAAAGGCTTTTTCTTCTCCGGTTTCCGTTTTTATTACATAAGCGATGGCACGAATAAGGGAACGTCCGCAAACGCCATCTTTTAGCACGTTGCCAAAATTTACGCGCTTTTTGTATATATGTTTAGCGCTGTGGTAAAGGTTTTGCGCGTCAATAAAAACACCAACCCGCTGTTCTTTATGTTTTATAACAGCCATGGCCAAAGTAAAAAATTTAGGGCCTAGGCCTTTTTCTTTATATTAAGTTTTTTCATAAGAGCATTGAATCGCTCAGGAGATTTCTTTTGCAGATAACTCATGTGTTTTTTTCTGTCGGCCACCAACTGAAGAAGACCTCTACGCGAGTGCACATCCTTTTGATGTTCTTTCAGGTGATCGGACAACTCTTTTATTCTTTCGGTCAGAATGGCTATCTGCACCTCCGGAGATCCGGTATCCTCCTCATGTGTTCTTACTTTTTTTACAATATTACCTTTTTTTGTTTTGGGTATCATGTGCGCAAGGATAGCACAGATACTCTGATTTCACAAGGGGTTTTTATTCCGGATGTTTTTATTAATGCGCTATATATTATAAATCGCTGTCGGTGCTTTCTATAAAAAATATTGTGCGACATTATTTAAGCTAGATGGTATAATTTCAATAATGAAGATGGAAAAATTAAAAAGAGAGTTCTTGGAATATCTGGAAATAGAAAGAGGGAGAAGTGTGAAAACGGTGGAAAATTACGACAGGTATCTTTCTGTTTTCTTGAATTTCTCCAAGATAACTGACCCCGTAGATATAACGGATGAGACCATAAGATCTTATCGTTTATGGCTGAACAGAAAACCCTCCGGAGGGGCCGGTAAAGGAAGTTCCGACACACTTAAAAAAAGAACTCAAAATTACTATCTGATCGCCCTGAGGTCGTTTTTGAAGTATCTGATGAAAAAGGGGGTGAAATCGCTTCCGCCGGAGCGTATAGAGTTGGCAAAAACCCCGGAGAGATCTCTTGACCTTATATCTTCTTTGGAACTTGAGCGCTTGTTGTCCGCCCCGGACGGAGATGACCTAAAGTCAAAAAGAGATAAAGCGCTTTTGGAAATGCTTTTTTCTACCGGCTTAAGAGTTTCTGAGTTGTGTGCTCTTTCCCGTGAAATAGATTTTGATGCGGGAGAGGTCTCCGTTAGAGGAAAAGGAGACAAAACGCGGGTTGTTTTTGTATCTGACAGTGCCAGAGAAGCACTCAAGGAGTATTTGGAAAGCCGAGTTGATGTTGACGATGCTCTTTTTGTGCAAATGAGTAAAAACCTCTCTTCGGAGAGAGGCAAGAATCTCACTCCCAGATCAGTAGAGAGGATAATACAGAGATATGCCAGAAAAGCGGGTATAACTAAAAAGGTAACCCCTCACGTTATAAGGCATAGTTTTGCTACTGATCTTTTACAAAATGGTGCGGATCTACGTTCCGTGCAGGCTCTTTTGGGTCATGCGCACATAGGCACCACTCAAATATACACTCATGTCACGGATTCGCACTTAAGAGAGATCCATAAGCGTTTCCATCAGAGAAAGAGAAGGTGACTTAAAAGAACATATGCTAAAGGACACATAAAGGACATTCGTATAGTTATCCACAACTTGCGACTTTTAATTGTCTTTTATAGGTGTTATCCTAAAGGACAGTAAAGAAGAAGCCGTGCACACTTTCTTCTTAACGTAGAAAATTAAGCTGTTCTTTTGCTCTTTCGTGTTCTTTTAGCCGGCTCCATGCTTTGAAGAAAAAATAAAAAATAAGCTACATTCACCTCTCTCTCAATCTCTCCTATCCTTCAAAGCGAATGAAACTCCTCGTAAGACATCATTTTTAATGATCAAAACGAGGAGTTTTTCTTTTTCTTATCGTTTCATGTGAAACATTTATCCAATTTTTCTTACGAAAATTATTTTAATGACTTCTGTACGGCCCTGATCTTGTGATCATTTAAGTTCTTTTGTTACATTTTGAAAATTTAATTAAGGCCATACTGTATAAGTTTAATTTTTTGGAAGGTTTCTTATGATCTTTTCTACCAGTTTTATTTTCACCTTTAACTGATATTTAATGACTTGGTTTTAATTTGTTTTTTAACTTTACGAGCATTCTTTTTTAAGGTGAATGTTTCACGTGAAACGTTTTTAGATGTTGAAATATATTATGTTTTGTTTCACGTGAAACCTCTATGTAGATTTTCTTACAATTAAATGAAAAACTTCTCTGAATAGATATTACTAATTTTTAAGGCTAAATTAATATTTAGGCGTAAAAAGGCCTTTATTCTTATTCTTAAGCAGAAATTGGACATACTTTCCCCGGTCAAAGAAAAAAAGTAATTGATTTCAAAAGTGATCTTTTATAAAAGTTAGGAAGTTGATATAATGTGTTTTTACTGAAATCAGCTTATTTTTTAAAGAAAAGCCACCTTTTTACAGTGTTTTTTAGAAAAATCAAGTGTTTTGAATACCTGTATTATTTTAAACGAATAGTATAAGTGTTTATTTTGTCTAAAAACAGAAAAAGTTTCACGTGAAAAGCTTACTCAAGAGAGCATATGTTTCACGTGAAACTAATTATAAGCAACGTAAGCCGGTTTTTATGTTTCACGTGAAACGAAAAATAAAGGTTTCACGTGAAATCAAGAGACATGATATTTCTTCATAAGCTCTTCCAGTCTTTTTTCTTCTGTTTCTTCCAGTTTACCTTTCCCTTTTTCTCCTTTGTTTTTTAGGGTTGTATTATCAAGTTTAGATAGTTTCTTACTTTTGTTTAGGAGGTATTCTCTACTGTTTAAAGAAGGGTCTTCAATCACTTCTTCCAGAAGGGCATGAAGAATAAAGCCCACTTTGGGCCCCGGAGGGATGCCGGTTGTTTCTATGATATCATTTCCGTCTATTGCCAGATTCTTTACGGAAACGGGGTCGGAAAGAACCTCTTCTATCATTGCTTGGAATTTTCTTAGTCTGTAAGGTTCTTTTTTGGGTAGCCCCATACCCATTCTGTCTGAGAACCTTATCTTTATAAGGTCCCATATTCTTTCTTCTCCCACATTCCTAAGCAATCTTCTTATGGCGGTTAAGCTTATCTTTTCCGGATCGGAAAAGAACATATGCCACCTTACTAAAGTGGAAACTGAGGAAACGACATTCTTGGGGAATTTTAATCGTTTTAAGGCCTTTTCCGTTATTTTGGCTCCTACGACTTCGTGTCCGTAAAAAGAATAACCCCTTTTTTCGTTTTTTCTGCGAGTTCGAGGTTTTCCTATGTCGTGCATCAGTGCCGCCATTCTTATTTCAAAAGGCCAATCGTTATCGGCGGCGTGTTGGAGAGAGTAGAGAGAATGAGTGAAAACGTCATAATGATGAGCTCCTTTTTGCTCCATTCCAACTCCTTCTTCCAGTTCAGGTATTATGTATTGCAAAAGACCCAATCTTCGGGCCATTTCCATTGCAGAGGCGGGGTTTTTGGAGTTTATTATTCTTGAGAATTCATCCCTGATACGTTCTTTTGATATGAAATTCAGTGTGTCTTTTTTTTCGTATATGGCTTGTAGTGTTTTTTCTTCTATGGTGAAGTTAAGCTCTGCTTGGAAACGGACAGCTCTGAGTATTCTAAGGCCGTCTTCTTTAAAACGTTCCACAGGATCTCCGACCGCTCTTATGAGTTTTTCTTTGAGATCCTTTTGCCCTTCATGGGGATCTATGATTTCAAGCGTTTCAGCATCAAGAGCAATAGCGTTCATTGTGAAATCTCTTCGGTATAGGTCCTCTTTTATATCTTTACTAAAAACGACGGAATCGGGTCTTCTTCTGTCGGAATAAAGACTTTCTCTTCTGTAAGGAGTTACTTCTATTACTTTCACATTCTCATCTCCTGTTTCTTCATTGACCACTCCTACTGTGCCGAAATCGTTCTCATAGTATGTATGTTCAAATAATGAGATAATATCTTCAGGCGTGGCATCTGTGGTTATATCCCAATCCTTCGGCTTTACCTCTCTTAATATGTCTCTAACACAACCTCCTACCAGATAAGCCTGAAAACCGGCCTTTTTTAAGGTTTTAGTTACAAATATAACTTCCGAAGGTATGGAGCTTTGAATATCAGAGTTCATTGTGGATAAAGTTAAATTAAAGAGATCTTTCTTTGATGTGGCTAATAATAACCCTTTTAAGGTGGCGGGTAAAGGATGCCTTGAGATCACCAAAAACTTAAGTTTTATTATTTTGATTTTTATTAATTAAGATGTAAGATATTAGAGCGCCCGTAGCTCAACGGATAGAGCGTCTGGCTTCGGACCAGAAGGTTGGGGGTTCGAGTCCTCCCGGGCGCGCCAGCGACCGGAGAAAGAGCATTTCTGCTCTTTCGTGAGGACGAGAAAGGCGGAGTCATGTCGCGAATAC
>JBNJEF010000027.1:0-8893 GCA_051745565.1 Patescibacteria group bacterium
TTCAAATTTTTGAGGGCTTCTGAAGATAACCCCTCTGGAATCCGCACAAGAAACCATTCCGTCTTCTTCGGGAACAACTACCACCCAATAATCCTCACCATCAATACAGTAGTCGGAAATCGAACCGTCCGCCGAAGAACGACCGATCGCCTCTTCGATCGCCTCTCTCACATCTTCCTTTTCTTCACAAAAACCTCTATAAGGCTGATCATATTTTTTGGCAACAGAACGAACATCTTCTAAAGAAGCCTTAACCGTATCTTCCTCAGAGGTCCTATCATTATTGGATTCCTGCGCGGTCTTCTCTTCTGTGGGAGACAATCCTGAGGTTTGTTCAAACAGTTCTTCAAAAGACTTGGAATCTTCCGGTTCTTCTACTTCCAGAATTTCACCGATATCACTGAACTTACTATTGAGAAGTATGTTTATCTTTAAGTCTTCTTCAATACCAAAGAACTTAAGGTTTTCGTTGGCTTTTACCGTAAGAGAAAGATCTATTAAGAACTCCTTTAAGTGACCGCTGTCACCATCTACTCTTATCTTTAATGGGATAATATAACCGTCACTTCCCATGTCTATATCACTCTTGAAATCTTCCCAGTCCGCCTCCATTTCGTCTGCCGCTTCATTAAGTGCTTCGGAATATTCTTCCTCAGGCGCAACCTCGGCCAGCTTTCTGAAAAAAGAAGGCGCCTTTTCAAGATCCAAGTCCATTTCATAGATATGATCACCATCCTCAACCGAGGATCCTATACTTAAAAACCCCTCCTCTTGAGCCAATTCAAGAACTTGAACTGCGTGTTTATCCACCATTTCAATAACCTCGCCATTCGCACCGAAAGCTTCTTCAAGCTGCTCCCTGTCTTTTTCGGATGTTTCTTCTTTTAGATCCAAGTGCATCCATTCTCCTTCCACGTCAGAATAATCCTCTCCTGAAAAAGGTATTTCCGGAACCTTGCTTATACGGGCATAAAGAATGCCATCAACAATACGAGCCTCTCCTTCCGTATCCATCTCAATGGTCATTCCACCTTCTTTGAAATTAACACCTCCGCCAAAATCCAAAGAGGCCTTGGTTCCGAAAACATCTTCAGCATCTTCATAGTAACCATTAAAAGAAGCGTTCAAATTAAGCCTGTCTTCTATGGAAATATCAATACTCGTATCGTTTTTTAAAGAATCGGCTTCCATATAAGAGAGGAGAGCTTCTTTTATAACCTCCTCTTTGGACATACCGTCAATGGATCCCGATCTCATTCCAAGGGCAAAATAAGCCGCTGCCGAAGCCACTCCTATGACCAAAATTATAATAACGGCAATAAGAATATATTTGGCAGTATTGGAGTTACCACTCTTCCGGTTCATATCTCCTCCGGTACTCATTCCTACAGAGTAAGCACCGTCCTCCGTGGTGGCGCCTGATGTTTGTGTAGATCGAGTAGATGGATCTTCCGAGGAAGTGTCTGTGCTTGGATTCTCCTCCGCCTGAACAGAAGAGTTCGGTGTATCCTGTTGTTCAGGTGTTTCGGTTTGCTCTTTCGTTTGATCCGTTTGAGTAAAAGAGGAAGCACTCTCTTTTGAAGAAGGTTGCTGAGAAGAAGGAGACGCTGTTTGAGGTTCAGTTTCAGGTTTTTCTTCTTCGGGCTCTTCATTCTTCTGAGAAGATTCTGCAGAGGCTTCTCCGTCCACCTCCGCAAATCCTATAGATATATCTCCTTCACTCCAACCTGCACTCAGGAGAGCTTTTCTGATAGCTTCATCGCTAACACCTTTTTCCCTTTGGGAGCGTATGTACTCCACTTCTTTCTTTTTATTTTTCTCGTCCATATATGGATCTTTCTTTTATTTATTTTTAATTCCTCCTTACATTTTACCTTAAAAATGGGGAAAAATTGTTAAATTCTTGTGGAGAACTAGTATAAAAATGAAAATAGAAACCTTTTCGGATCTCTATTAAATAATTTTTTGAGAAAAATATCTTTTACAAATAAATTTTAGATAAGTCGAGAGTCGGCGTTAAGTCGCAAAGCTCATTCATCGTTTCGCTCTTCATTCGCTAAGCGCTTTCTGCCCTGGCTCGTCTGTCGCTCCAGGTGTTCGCGACATGACTCCGCCTTTCGACTCCGCACGAAAGAGCAGAAATGCTCTTTCTCCTGGACACCTCAGTCCTCGCTTTGCTCGTTTTTCGGTGCCCAGGGCGGGAGTCGAACCCGCATGCCTAGAAGGCCACGGCCCTCAACCGTGTGTGTATACCAGTTCCACCACCTGGGCGCACCTCTTAACACTATACTATAGGGTCTTTATTTTCAATAATTTTAACGCAGAACCGATCAAGACACAGGAGTTTCTTTGGCCTCATTGGAAGAAGTCTCTTCATCCGGTTCTTGAGCGGAGTCTTTGTTTTTGACCTCCTCTTCTTTATTATCATGAGCTTCTTTACTGCCACCCTCTTCGCTCTCAGACACATTGCTGTCTTCTTGGGTATCCAAGACATTTTCATCGCTTTCGCCTTCCATGTCTTCATCGCTCTCCCTGACCACTCTTACATTTTTAATATGTCGCCTAACCTCTTTAGCGGCTTTTTCTCTAATATGATAAAGGTTGGATTGGCGCGATTTAGCTCTTTTGACTACCTCTATTTTTTCTATAACAGGTGAAAACAGAGGGAAAACCTTCTCCACTCCTATACTTCCCGAGGTTCTTCTTACAGTAAAAGTGGCCCCCGGTTCATTTCCGTGTTTTTGAGACAGGACGATGCCCTCAAATTCCTGTGTTCTGGTTTTTCCTTTCTCTTCTATCTTAACGGAAACCCGTACAGTGTCTCCTGCACGAATATCAAGTTTTTTTCGCTTCTCTATATCTACCGGCGTATGTGTTTTTGTTATCTGGCTCATAACAGCGCTACTTTAGCACATGAAAGTGCAAGGTGCAAGAATTCTGAACACCCTACCCTTTAGTAAATTTTTTCACCTTGTCTTAAAAACTTCTATGGCAAAATTGAAATCTTCAGGAAACGGTGCACGAATAAAGTGTTCTTTTCCTTCTGTGTCCTTAAAAGATATTTCCGAGGCATGTAAAGCTAATCTGTTAAAACCGAGCAGGCTTTCTCTTTTGGGGGCATATAGAGTATCACATACAATAGGGTGATTTATAGCCTTCATATGGACCCTTATCTGATGAGTGCGACCGGTAAGGGGCGAGATATTCAAAAAAGAAACTTCATCGCTCCTCTGGGCAACAGAATAGTCTGTAGAAGCCTCCCTTAATTTTCCCCTTGCCCCCCTTTGAGCAGACCACAGTCTAAAATCCTTTGAGCTTTTACCTATAGGTCTTTCTATTCTGTCACGCTCCTTCTTAACATACCCATAAACAAAAGCGTGGTAAGTTTTTTTTACTTCTCTGTTCTTGAACTGTTCTTTAAGAGAATAAAAACCCTCTTCCGTTCTGGCTATCAACAAAACACCGGAAGTTTCCTTGTCCAAACGGTGAACAATACCCGGTCTTTTTACCTTTTCTCCCGAGCGTAGTTTCAAGGATTCGCCTATTTTTTCGGTTTCCGGATATTTTTCCATTACCCAATCGGTCAAGAAACGGCTTTCATTAGACCCGTCAGGATGAACCATTAAACCGGCAGGTTTATCCAAAACCGATAGGTTCTTGTTTTCATAAAGTATAGTGGGTTCGTTTTCCATAAATCAAATACCGAATCGGCGTTCTCTTTTTTTGAAATCACTTATTACGTTAAAAAATTCCTCTCGCGAAAAATCAGGCCAAAAAGTATCAGTAAAGAATAGCTCACTGTAAGCTATTTGCCATAAAAGAAAATTAGATATTCTCCGCTCTCCACCGGTTCGGATAACAATGTCAGGGTCGGGAGTTCCGGATGTTTGCAAAAAAGAACCGAAGCTCTTTTCGTCAGCTTCTTTTCCCGAGCGAGACCATTCTCTTGCAGCTGAAATTATTTCACCTCTTCCACCATAAGACAAAGCGATGTTGAGCTTCAACTTCTTACATTTTTCGGTGGCTTTCTCCATTTCAGCTAATTTTACTTGAGTTTCTTTGGGAAAATCTTCTTTTCTTCCAATCATTCTAGCTCTAACTCCTTTTTTTATTAAATCCCCTTTTTCATCCGAACCGAGTCTTTGAATCAGACTCTGTAAATGATCAACCTCCTTTTTAGACCGTTTCCAATTCTCTGAAGAGAACGCAAAAACAGTAAGATAGGGGACTTCCGCTTCAATAATCCAATCTAAAAAATTCAAAAGATTGCCGTATCCTTCAACATGACCCTCCAGGTCATCAAGTCCTCTTGAACGAGCCCATCGGCGATTACCATCCATAATAACCGCAATGCTCTTTAACTCTCTTTCGGTGTCCCCTTTCATAATAAATTCAATATTAGCATTGCCTCTGTCGGGGTTCAAATAACATGAATAAAAAATTTCTGATCAGCATCAAAGTAATATGAGCTCTCATTATTTCTAACGGTGATCAAAAAAGCTTAGTAAAATAAACAGTAAGATCTTACAAAGACTCACGAACTTTTAAAACCACTCAGAGTCAGGAATAACAAAACACCCTAGGCATAAAAAATATATGATATATCATTAAAATTAAACAGACTAAATGATATACGATACTAAAAAAGGATTTACTTTAATAGAAATACTGGCCGTGATCGCCATAATAGGTATCCTGGCTTCAGTTTTACTGGTTGCTCTTGATAAAGCAATGAAAAAAACACACATGAGTGTAGCGATCTCAGAAAGCAATCAAATGAACACGTCTTTGATGCTGTACAAAATTGATAACAAAAGTTATCCGGAAGATGCAAACAGAGGAAAATGTCCCGACGGCATGGAGGGATACATGGATGAGGATATCTGGAAGTCAGGGCCTTGGCCCGGGAGTTCTTATGATTGGGATCACTGGGATAACCCCATCTATTCACCACATGAAGAGATACATCAAGTAAGTATTCGTTTTTGTGATATCAGCGGAGGAAATTGCAATTTTCCAAACGAAGATTGGGCTGTCAACTTTGACTCAAGAAGTGCCGTATTTTGGTGTATTGAAGGACCCTGTAGATCACATAATAAAGAAGAGCTTGATCATCCGGGATACTGTTTAAATTGCAACGACCCTCTTCCTCCTTACGGTTTCTAGAAAACAACATTCTTTATATCATTTAATCAAGTTACATAAACTATCTTTGGCCAAGATCCGATTCGTGTACTTGATAAATGAATGATATTGCGCTATTTTATGAGTATCGGGCGCTTAGCTCAGTTGGCTAGAGCAATCCGTTTACACCGGATAGGTCGTAGGTTCGAGTCCTACAGCGCCCACAGATAACCGAGTATAGGCTCGGTTTTGTTTGTGGCGCTGGCGCAGTGTTTTCGGAGAAAACGCGTCGCGCGGGCTCGAAAAGGTTTTTCTATTATTTTGCGAGGAACGAGACAAAATAATGAAAACCTGCACTGAAGCTGTAAGCTTCGAGTCCTACAGCGCCCACAAAATGTACTAATAATTAATGGACGCGGGCATATTCCTGCTCTTTTTTATAAAAAGAGCGGGGAAAATAAATTAAAAATATCACCAAGATAGCAAAAAACCGAAATAAAAGTTCGGTTTTTTGTAATGCTGTCCTCCCGGTAGGAATCGAACCTACATTTAGGGCTTAGAAGGCCCTCGTTCTATCCATTGAACTACGGGAGGTGATGTATGAGTATGGCAAAAACATCGTCAATTGACAAGAGTAAAATAACTCTTGTTAAAGTTCAAAAGTTTCTTCTTCATTAAGCACTCCATTTATTTCCTTTTCTTCCATCTCTTCTGCTTCCAATTCTTCATCCGGTACACTTTCATTATCCTCCTCTTCCGTGCCTTCCGATCCCTCTCCCTCTTCCGGGTAAACGTTTTTTTGCAAAGGAGATTCAGCTTTCCAATCACTTTTAACAGTATCAAACCTTTCTTCTTTATCGTCAAAAAACCCCCACACCTTGTTAAGTTCTTCTTTATTTAGATTAAGGTCTTCCTGTTCAACCACACTCTCCTCATAAGCAGAAGGTTCATTGACCTCTTCATCCAGGCTCTCGTAGAAATACTCGTAATAAAAGAACACGGAAGAATTAAAAACCGCTGTCATAAAAAGAACGATAAAGAAAAAAGAAAGTATGAAAAGCCAATCCCTTTTAGGGCAAGGGTAGGGACTGGAGATGATCTCCTTGGTATTTTTACTAAATTCTTTTAAGAAATGATTCTTTAAAGCCATATTATTCCTTGGTTAAAACACTTAAAGATATGGATGAAAACCAACTGTTTTCTTCCTTCTTTAAATTAAATTCTTTAAGGGAAATACGGTGTGGGATCAGCTCTATAAGAGCGACTGTTTGAGTAACACTTTGCCAATCTCCGGATATCTCCACGTTCGCGTTTAGAAAAACATTCCCTTTACGCTCCTCTTTTGACAGTCCAAAAAGCTCTAAAGAAGCTCCGGTCTTTGAACCAAGCTCTTCTATTTCCGTAATAAAACTAACTATTTCAGAATCCTTTCTTTTCAAAAATAAGTCGTTGGTTTCTTCTAATCGTTTTTTTTCCTTCTCCAGAAAAGAAACTATCCCTTTTACCTCCGAATAGTGTTCTTTGTAATGCTCGGTTTCCGTTTTGAGAGCATTAATCCGATCATTTCTAACTCCCAGATCCCATAAGAAAAAACCATACAAAGACCAAACCAATAAGGCCAATATTCCGCTTAATATTAATGTGTATCGCAAAGTCCTCATAAATTTAAAATTCTCCTTTTAACTGCATTGAAAATTCAAGGTTTTTTTCCTGCGTAAAGCTGGTTAAAGGAATATCAACTTCATTTACACGATCCATACCTCTTAATTGTTCAGAAAATTCAAGCAACACCCCTCTTGTTGCGGCTATTCCCGATATAGAAACAAAAAAGGTTTTATCAGAAGCATCCTTACGAACAGCAAAGCTTGTAATGGAGAGGTTTTCCGGTCTGTTTTCCGTCAGTATCTTTATTATATCAATAACAAAAACATCCTCCGTGTGGGGAAGAAGAAGATCCAAGTCTTCAGATAGAGCGGAAATCCTTTCAAACACCTCCGGATCCACAAGCTCATCAGTGGACGTTTTAGTTTTTGAGAGTTCTTCTTCCAAATGTTGTTTTTCCAAATAAACAACAGCATAAGCGGGAGCCAAAAACACCAAAGAAATAAATCCCAAGATAGCCAAAAATATAAGAAAGACAGACCACCTACGCAAAAGGTACTCTTTCCTTATCTTTTCTTTTTCTTGTTCTGGTAGAAGATTTAGCATAACTAATAACGTCTCCTGATCTCTTTTAAAGCAAGACCTATGGCAACACCAAATTTCAACGACTGGGCATGTGGAAGATCCGGTATATGCTCATCAAAACTTATTACATTCTCCCAAACATTGGCGATGTTCACCTCCATGTCCAAACTTGAAGATATCACCTCCTTTTCTCCTCTCTGTCCCACCATTTCTCCGCAAAGTATCACTGTCTGCGGGTCACCTGTCTTTTCGGAACCATGGGAGTGCCAATAATGCTTCACTCTCTCTATTTCCTCTTTTAACCACAAAGCCGACCCATAGGGCTCATCCTCCAGTAACGGGTCAACGCCATTGTGTACAGTAGAAGTGAATCGAGAGATGTTCCTGCTTATTATAGATATGTTAGTGAATCCTTTTTGTATATGAACCAAAATGTGAGTTCTGGGATCCTCGGAATTGACCGTAGCCCGAGAAAGGGAGTAGGATTCGATCTCAAAAAAGATAGGAGTCAAACCTGCTTCTTCCAAAACCTCTATGTAACCCTCCACAATAGCGTTCGGTAAAACCATAACTACCACTTCTCTTCCTTTCTTATTTTTCTCTCCTGTTTCAACATAATCAAATACCACTTCATCTACCGCAAAAGGAACATTTTTCTCAAGAGTAAAAGCCACTTGTTCTTCTGTTACCCCTTTTTCTTCAGCCGGAACATGAGTGGTGTAAACATACCCCCTCTCTTCCGGAAGAGACAAAGAGACATGCTTAAGGCCCAATTCTTCTTTCATTTCTTTTAGGGTGGTGAGCAATTTCGCGTGATCCTTTATCTCTCCGGAGATAATGGTTTCCTCAGGCAATCTTTTTTCCATGTGCCCATTTAACTCCATGGACTTCTCTCCTTTCTTTAGTTCAACATATCTCAGACACTCGTCAGAAACAGCAATACAAGCTGCCGGCATCATCAAGAAAGATGGAACGGGAAAGGAACGTAAGAAACTAGAACGCATGACCATATATTAAAACATTATACAGCAAAAATGCTTAACTCTGCATCCCCTTAAAACGCCTCTTCTCCAGAAAACGCTGAAGAATAATAGCAGCCGCTGAAGCATCCATATATTTTCCGGAGCCTTGCATTTTTTTTGCTTCTTGAGTTGTGGAAAACTCCGGTTCCATATATACATCTATATCCTTTTCGGCAAGGATCTTCTTTTTAAATGAGACGATGTCCTTCATTAAGGGATTATCTTTACCTGACAGTGTCCGTGATTCCCCGATCACAATACCGTCTATCTCCTCTTTTTCACATATAGAAAGTATATTTCTCAAAAGATCAGGGTTATTAAAAATAGTATCATAAGGAAAAGCCAGGCTTTCGGTTTCATCCGAAACAGCCAAACCGACTCTTTTTTTTCCGTAATCAATTCCCAGAAAACGCATACCTAAATACTAGCTTACTATTGTTTTTTTTGGTAGTATGCTGTTCGTAAAGGAGGGGTGCGCCGAATTGGTAAGGCAGCGGTCTTGAAAACCGCCGGGAGCAATCCCTTGCAGGTTCGAGTCCTGTCCCCTCCGCAGTGAGCAA
>JBNJEF010000003.1:0-31835 GCA_051745565.1 Patescibacteria group bacterium
GGCATAACATTTTCCCAAAAATCAACACAATGATCACACGCATAATCCGAGTACTGTTCTATCAAAACGGGAGCTTGGGGATTGCCTACCACATTCTCTTCCTTGTATTTCCAGTCACGAATAGTAAAAGTTTCGGATAGATCTTCGTCAAACAACGTATCATCCGGGTTCTCGGAAGAATTGTTTTTAATTTTTTCACTCTCTTCTTTTGCGGGAGAAGTAATTAAGAAAACTACCGCCACCATCCCGATGGCTATTAAAGAAGCAGTGATATTACCCAAATTACTCATAAATTCTTCAAAATAAAAACAGTCAGATCGTTGACTTACAAACACATAATATCCTTTGCGCTTAAAAAAGAAAAGGTCTTTTTTACCGCCCAGTAAGGCGCCTGGAGGTTCGAAACTGTTGACAATGGAGTTTTTTTTGACATCATTACATAGTGATTATAAACTTTTGGTCAATTTGACCGATGCGTACCGCTTAATGCGGTATGTTCAGTATCTATGTCTGAAGAAATCGAACAAAAAAATATAATAATGCTTGTATCATTAAACGCCTCCGCGGGAATTAAGGATTTCAAAGAAAGCGAAGAAAGTTCCGGATACAGACTGGTGCTTCTCTATCAAAACAAACCCAAGACTAAAAAGCAGGAAGGTCTGTTGGAGATGTACGACGTAGCCATAAGATGCAACCTTGATTCACCTAAAGCCATTACTCAGGCAATAAAACCCTATGAAAACGAGCTCTTGGCCATAACTTGCCGAGGAGAAGGGAACATTCCGGCCTTTCAAAAAGTCATTCCTCACGTCCCCTATCTCAGAACCCCTACAACAGAATCACTGGAGTGGTCAACGAACAAACTCAAAATGAGAAGACGCTTTAATGCCTATGATCACAACATTACTCCTAAATTCACGGTAGTTCAGGACTCACAGGAAAAGAGCTTAAAAAAAATAGAAGAGAAAGTGGGCTTTCCTTTAATAATAAAGCCGGTGGGGTTGGCTTCAAGCCTTCTTGTTAGTGTCGCCTACTACCCCGAAGAGTTAGAACAGTCCTTAAAAAAAACCTTACGAAAGATACAAAAAATATATAAAGAGATGAACGGCAGAGGTGAACCGGAAGTTCTGGTAGAGCAATTCATAGACGGCAATATGTACTCCGTTGATGCCCACATCGGATCACGCGGGGCTGTATACTTCAATCCTTTCGTTCATATAAAGACCGGGCGATCGGTCGGGTTTGACGATTTCTTCGGCTATCAGCAGTCTACCCCTGCAGGGCTGAACAAAAACAGCATAAAAGAAGCTCAAGAGGTAAGCATAAAGGCCATAAGGGCACTGAAATTAAGAAGTACCACGGCACACATAGAACTCTTGCAAACAGAAAAAGGATGGAAAGTTATAGAAGTTGGCCCCAGAATGGGCGGATTCAGGCACTTAATGTATAAACTCTCTTACGGTATAAACACAGCGGCTAACGATATTGCAGTCAGAATACCGAAAAAGCTCTGCATACCTAAACGAGAAAAAGGATACACAACCGTTTTGAAAACATACTCCAAAAAAGAAGGCGCCATCAAAAGCATAACAGGGGTTAAGAAAGTACAAGAATTAAAATCCTTTTACTCTATTAAGGTCAACAAAAAAGTTGGCGACAAGGCCATTTTTGCTAAAAACGGAGGAAAAGAAATACTTAGAGTTACTCTTTTCAACGAAGACCAATCAGAACTCTTGGCAGACGTCAGAAGATACGAGAAAATGATAAAAGTAAAAACAGGTAAAAGCTAGTATTCTCTTTTGCCATGAAAAATAAAAAAGGAAGGTCTCCTACAATAATATCCATCAACGGCACCAAAGGCAAAACTACCGTGGCGCGTCTTTTGGAGGTTGCTTATAATAAACTGGAAAAAGATACCCTCATGGTTGACACTCACGGACACTACCTTAACAGAGAAAAAAGAAGTACCCAGGAGGAAAATATCGCGATTTACGGACTAATGCCCACTGTTTGTCCGGGACGTTTCCTTTATGAGTTAAAAGACCAAGAAAACGCCGTGGCAATTCTGGAAACCTCAGTGGGGTCTTCCGCTTTACCCGGGATGGGATACAGGGCTCATGACGTGGGAATACTTACTAATATTTTTGAAGACCACATCGGCCGAAGAATGAAAACAAGGCTTTCTTTAGCCAAAGAAAAAGGAAGGCTTTTTCGTAGAGTAAAAAATGACGGCATCCTTATCTTCAACGCCGATGATGAATATTCCGTTCCCAGAATAACGAAAGTAAGGAGATCATTAGCCAGAAAAAACATAGAGATAATGCCCATAGGTATAGATTTTTCCTTTTTCAACATAGACAAACACCTGAAAAACGGTGGCGAAGCATTAACCTTAAAAAAGGGCAATTTGGTCATTATTTCTTCGGAAAAAGAAGAAAAGGTCATTGACCTTTCTTCAGCGGATTGGACTTTTAATGGCTCATATCGGCCGGCAGTATTGAACCTAATGTTGGCCGTAAGCTGTATTTACAAAAACCAGGGCCAAAAAGCCCTCATGAAGGTAAAAGAGGTCTTTGAAAATTACACTCCCGATGAAAAAAATGCAGGAAGGATGCTCTGTTACTTGAATAAAGAGAAGAATATAGGATTAATAATTGATTACGCTCATGAAAAAAACTCCCTTAAAGAGATCTCTCGCCTTGCTTTTGAAATATCTGCAGGGAAGACAACCGGAGTGGTCCGGTTCGCTCCGGACAGAACGAACGAACAGCTCAAAGACTACTCAAGAGAAACTGCCAACCTTTTTGACAACGTTATTGTATACGACAAAATAGACGGGGTGCAAAAGAAGCCCCTTAAAGACAAAAGAAAAGTTTCTTATCGAGATATAGGCGAGGTCTCAAAAATAGTTTTTGAAGAAATGAAAGACCACTCTCACTCCCCCTCTAATATCCATAGGATCGTACAAGAGAAAGACGCCTTAAAGAAAGCCTTTGACCTAAGCCAAAGCGGAGATCTTGTTATCCATATCTATGGGAACGACCCGGCTGAAAGCGTACAAATGATAAAAGATATTATGGGCGCTGAACGCTGTTCACCCAAAAACCTTATTGAAGCGCTAAAAAGATCTTGAATATATTACTCCGGCAACTGCCGTCTTTAATTGAAAAAAGTCCGAAAAACTGATAAGGTTTCTAATATCAAAGAAAATATAGTTAATAAGTAGATTAAAACTCGTGGCCAAAAATTCAAACGTAAGAATAAACAACCGTATAAATTCACCCGAATTACTCGTTATAAATGAAGACGGGGATAAGTTAGGCGTTATATCACTCCAAGAAGCCCTTAACAGGGCCGAAGAAGCCGATTTAGACCTTGTTGAGATAGCTCCCGACGCAGAGCCTCCGGTAGCTAAAATAATGAGTTACGGGAAATATCAATACGATCAAAAAAAGAAACTTCAAAAAGCTAAAGCTAAAGCTCATGTCGTAGAAACGAAATCCATACAGATAAAGCCCGGCACCGGAGAAAATGACCTTAAAATGAAAGCCAAGAGGGTTTCAGATTGGTTAAAGAAAGGTAACAGGGTAAGAGTGGAGCTGTTTTTAAGAGGACGATCCAAATATATGGAAAGAGAGTTTTTGGAAAAACGATTACAAAGGGTCTTGGACTTGGTAGAAGAACCCTATAAAATAGCAGACGGTCCCCAAAAAAGCCCCAAAGGGTTGATACTAACAGTTGAACAAGGGCAACAGACCTCTAAAAAAGAAGAAGCTGACTATTAAAGCCAAAAGGCTTGAAAAAAAGATCATTTTATGTAATACTTGCCTCTCGTATGAAAAGTAATAAATCGTTTTCAAAAAGGATAAAAGTTACCAAAACGGGTAAGCTCTTAAGAAGACCCGGAGGGCAGAACCACTTCAACAGCAAGGATGCTTCGGAAAAAACCATGCAAAAAAGAGGGCTTAAAAAAATATCTTTTAATTCCCGTATAAAGAGAAGATTTTTGCCCGGAACTTCAAATAAAAGTTAAAAGCATATGACCAGAGTCAAAAAAGCCATACACGCCATAAAAAAGAGACGGTCTCTCCTTAAAAAAACAAAAGGATATCGTTTTGACAGATCCAGAAAAGAAAGAGCCGCCAGAGAAGCTCTTCATCACAGCGCCACCTACTCTTTTGACCACAGAAGAGATAAAAAAGGTGATTTCCGCAGACTTTGGAATGTAAGAATAAATGGCTCGGTAAGAGAGTACGGTTTTTCTTATAGTGCCTTTATGGACGCTCTGAAGAAAAAGAACATTTCTCTAAACAGAAAAATGCTATCTCAAATAGCCAGAGAGCACCCCGACTCCTTTGAACGGATCGTAAAACATCTCTCTTAAATTAAAAACCGCACTCAAGTGCGGTTTTTTCATACTTCCAAAGAAGATTATCTATCTCTTTTTAAAAGATCACCCACATAAAAAAGAATAATAATAGACAAGGATCCACCGAGCAATCCGGCAGTTATATCGGCAAGTGTTCCCGCCCAGAACAAACTCCCCAATGAAGGATCGGTATAACCTACGATGACTTCAAAAACCTCCCAAAACACTGAGATGATAAAAACCGCTAAGAAAACACGAAAAAAGTGCTCCTCAAAATAAATTTCGCGATAAGGTGTTAATTTACGATCAACCCACATCGCCAACAGCCCAAGAGAAAAACCCCCCAAGAAATGCACAAGAGTATCCAGCCACCAATAAAACCAATACAGATAGAAAAATATCGCCAATAAATGAAAAACGATAAGAAACAATATACCGATAAAAGCGGTGATACCAAGCAAGGAGTCGTTTTTATGGTTTTTTTGCATTAAAAAAGATCGATAAAACTAAAAACAACCCTTTTTGATAAAAAACATTGAAACTTTGCGGAACTCAATACTCCCGGAATACTTAATAACCCCTTACCGAGCTTGCAATAATGAACAACAAGACCGGTAAGGGGTTATTTGAAATATCGCCTCGACTATTTAAGTCAAGTGGGTACTTTCAACTCATACCGATCAGAACCCTTCTCGGATTTTTAATTCTTTAAAAATCCGAGAAGGGTTCATCACGATGCGGTGATCTCAAGCTCCCTTGCGATTGGTATCTAAGGAATATTTCAAATAACCCACATCCGTATACTAACACAAAAAAAGCAAGGTTGCTTGTGTAAATGTGGAGTTTGAAACCTTGCCAGAAAGATCAATGTCAACAAATTAACCCGTGTTTACAACACAAAACAAAACCAACAAACATCCGGGTGTTTGTTGGTTTGATATAGAATTGAAGTGCTTGACCTAGCATTTGTACTAGGTGGGTGCTCGCACTTGGATCCGATCTGAATTTTACCCTTTTCGGGAAGATTCATCACGGAACAAGAATCTAGAACTCCCTTATTAACACTTAGGAAGGACAAGCATTATCAATTCTTACTTCATGTTAGACGTGTCAGCACTAAAACGCAAACTTTTTTGGGGAAAAGATGTTTATAATATGTTAATTACTCTAAAAGCCCGTCTAAATTAACATCATAAAGTATCCTCTCTTGAACCAACTTGTAAGAGGCCATTTCACTCTCATCAAACCAGATATCTATCTCTTTATTAGCCTCCTCCACATCACCGGAAGCATGAATGAGATTTCTAATAGCACGGTCATCAGAATCAGCCATGGAATAGGAATCCAGCACATAATCTCCACGTATAGTTCCCACATCCGAACTCCTCGGTTCCGTTCCTCCCGTTATTTTACGAACTAACTCTACCGCATGAGCCCCTTGCCAAACCATTAGAACCACGGGGCTACAGGTCATATAGCTTTTTAACCTCTTAATAACACTCTCACCCACCTCTTGTGGATCATTAGAGGGAGGAGTATCACCTTTGCTTTTGTAGCTTTCAATAGCCTTGGCTCCAACCTTCTTTTTGAAATCAGGGTCAACCGAGTAATGCTTCTCTATTTGATCTTCGGTGGGGAGGGTCATTTTAACTGCCACCATTTTTAAACCGCTTCTTTCGTATCTTTTTATTATTTCACCTATAAGAGATCTTTGCACCCCGTCGGGTTTTATGATCACAAGTGTTCGTTCTTTGCTATGATGAGCCATATATTTTTTAGATCTTAATAATAATTGCAGGTAATTTTACCAGAAAAAATAAGTAGGTAAAGCACCATTACTCAGTAATGATCTCTATACCCTTTTCAGTTACAGCTACCGTGTGCTCCCAATGAGCCGATGTGGTCCCTTCTCTGGTAAGATAAGTAAAGCCATTCTCATCCAAAACTATTTCCCCGGAACCAGAAGTAAGCATGGGCTCTATGGCAATGACCAGCCCTTCTTCAAGTACGGGACCTTCGCCTTTTCGATTAACATTGGGAACAAAAGGGTCTTCATGTACCGAATAACCCACTCCGTGGCCACACAGATAACGTACAAGTGAAAAAGATGTTTTACGTGCAAATACAGATATAGCTGCCCCTATATCTCCTATATTGCCACCCGGACTCATGGCCTCTATGCCCTTTTCAAGGGCTTTTTGAGTCTGTGTATTCATATCCCTATTCTCCCGAGAACAATTTCCCACACATACACTAACAGCCGCATCCGTGACCACTCCTTTATAAAAAAGCCCCAGATCCAAACTGACAAGATCGCCTTCTTTTATGACCCTGGGGTCTTCATTGGGAATACCGTGCACGATCTCCTCGTTCACTGAAACACACAAAGAAGCAGGAAAGGGGCGAGAAGCTCCTTTCGGCTTATAACCCAAAAAAGCGGCTTCCATCCCCGCTTTTTCAATTAAACGAGCAGCTTCTTCGTCTATCTCTTTAGTAGATACTCCCGGAACACAGTATTTTTCCAGCTTTCCAAGTATCTCATTGTGAACCTTCCCGGCTTCCCGTAAAGATAAAATGTCTTTTTTTGTTTTTAACTTTATCATTTTAACTTCCGACGGTGCTTTTCAAAATACTCTGATGCACCTCCTCCGGAGTTTGATCGCCGTCAATAGAGATAAATTCCACGTGTTCACTTTCTCGGAAAAAATCAATTGCCGGAATAACATTTTCCTCATACCAATCCAACCTCTCCTTTATCTTCTCCTCAGTATCATCATTTCTTCCTCTACCCTTTAGTCTCTCCATGGCACACTCCGGAGAAACGTCAATATAAACAACAAAGGCTCTATTCCTTTTTAAAAATGCCAGTGCCTCCTCCAAAATGGGGGCTTCTCTCAACCGTCTTGCAACTCCGTCAAAAACAAGATGTTCTTTTCCGGAGAAATTCTTCACCAAAAAATCGGACCACATCCAAACAGGTAAGAAAGCCGGTAAAAGACCTCCTTCATCCATTACCTTTTTAACCATATCACGGGAAAAACTTGTGTTATTTTTTATAAAATCTCGAAAAAGCCTTCCTGTTTCTATATAAAGCACCTCCCTATTGGAGGACTTATTTTCAAGATGTTCTATTATCTTTTGCGACTGCACTCCTTTACCTGCTCCGGAACGACCGAAAAAGCAAAAAGTGTAAGGGTTGTCTTCTGTATTCATTTTTACAACGATTAATCCTTTTAATTAGTACTCCCTGAGAGTTATCTGGGCATCTATTTTCTTTATAACATCGGTAACTACAACAACCGTTATCAAAAGAGCCGTTCCCCCGATCGCAAGAGCTTCTATTCCTGTTACAGCCCTCATAACCAGAGGCAGAACGGCTACCACACCCAAGAAAAGCGCACCTACCAGAGTAATACGAGTAACTATGTTCCCTATATACTCGGCCGTCGGCTCTCCCGGTCTTATGCCCGGAATGAAAGCTCCCCCTTTCTGAAGATTGGTTGCTATAGCATTGGGGTCAAAGGTTATGGCCACATAAAAGTACGTGAAGCCCAGAACCAAAACGAAATACAAGGAAGCGTAGATCCAACCATTTTCCAAGAACATTATCATTGATTCCGCGGCGGAAGATATTATTTCATTATCAATATTGCGCAAAAACTCAAACACCATCTGAGGAAAAAGAAGTATGGAAAGAGCAAATATTATTGGAATAACTCCACCCTGATTAAGTCTTAGTGGCAAATAAGTGGAAACACCGCTACGCATTTTCTCTCCCCTAACCCTTTTGGCATAAGTAACGGGAACAGGTCTTTCGGCCTCAGTAACCAGAACGACACCGAAAATAACGGTTGCCGCTACGGCCACAAAAGCCACATAGAGAGGCAGTTGCGAAACATCAAAATCAAATATTCTCTCAGCCACCACTCCGGGAAGATTGGCTACAATACCCGCAAAAATTATCAAGGAAACCCCGTTTCCTATACCATACTGAGAGATAAGCTCTCCTATCCACATCAAAAGAATAGATCCCGCGGCTATAACAATGATGCTCGTGATCATTCCAAAAGAATCAAGTTGGGGTAAAACCCCTTCTCTGGTAAGAAGGGTCAAAAATCCAAAAGACTGAATAAGGGCCAAGGGTACGGTCAGCATTCTAGAATACTGAACAAATTTTCTTTTACCCGCCTCACCTTCTTCATGATAGAGTGACTTGATCTTGGGCGACATTACCGTCATCAGTTGCATTATAATGCTAGCTGTAATAAACGGACCCACACCAAGCATCACAATAGAGAAATTGGAGAGTCCTCCACCGGAAAATATATCAAGTAAACCAAAAAACTGTTGGCTTTCCATAAAACGCGCCAACTCCTGAGGATCAACCCCGGGTACGGGAATGGCTCTAAGTACAGTAAATATGACCAACCCTCCAAAAACAAAAGAAACCCTTTGACGAAGGTTGCTATCCGAAAATACGAACTTTAGTTTCTCAAAAAATATTTTTAACATATAAAAATGTTATCTAGCTCTTCACTTTACCGCCCGTCTTTTCTATCTTTTCTTTAGCGGAAGAGGAGAGCTCGCAACCGGACACTACAAGTTTTTTCGACAGCTCTCCATGGCCCAACACCTTAACTCCTTTTTTGGAAGAAGGTTTTATTTTTTTCTCTATTAAACCTTTATCAAAAAGAGAGTCAGGGTGAACATCATCTCCGTCGGAGAATCTCTCCTCCAGAGCGGAAACATTAACGATCCAATATTTCTTCCTTTTAACAGCATCTTGGGAATGACCCCTTAGTTTAGGTAAAGATTTTATAAAATCGCGAACCTCGGGCCTTATCTTTCTGCCGGCTCTGGCTTTCTGACCTTTATGACCACGCCCTGATGTTTTACCACGTTTTCCCCCTCTGCCTATTTGCCTAGATCTTATTTTGGATGATGTCGGTTTTAATGTGTTTTTCTGCATAATATTTATTTTTTAAGTTTTTCAGAATCCGGATGATGAATACTGGAAAGTGCCTGAATGGCGGCTTTGGCGTTGTTGAAAGCATTTTTGCTTCTGGAGAAAACCTTCGCATTTACGTCTGTTACTCCAGCCAACTCTAAAACTGTTCTTACGGAACTTCCGGCTATTATTCCCTTTCCGGGTGCCGGTTTTATAAATACCTCCGATGAAGTAAATTTAGTGGTAACACTGTGAGGGATCATCATATTTTTATCCAAAGGAACCTTGATCATTGATCTTTTAGCTTCATTGTAGGCCTTTTCAATGGCCAAAGCGGTATCGGTGGCTTTGCCTATTCCAACACCGACGGACCCCTTTTTATCACCGATTACCAAAGAAACACTGAAACTGAAGCGTCTTCCTCCGGCCACCACTCTGGTAACCCTGCGAATGCTTATTATTTTCTGTTCAAATTCCTGTCTGGGCTTACGGGTATCTCGTCTATTTTGGTTTTTCCTTTCTTTACTCACGCTTTCCTTGTGCGGTTGAGATGTCTCTTTTGAGACATTTTTACTTACCGGTGCCCGGGAGACCTTATCGCTGTTTGAAATATTATTTTTTTGTGCTGTTTGTTGTGTCATTTTTCTATTAAAACTGTAAACCTCCTTCACGGGCGCCTTCGGCGACCATTTTCACTCTTCCGTGATAGGCAAACCCCCCTCTGTCAAAAACCGCTTCTTTTACACCTTTACTCTTAGCCTCTTTCGCCAATTTCAAACCGGCATCTTTAGCGGCCTCCATCGGGTTCTTGTTATCCTTAACAGAAGAAGCTAATGCCATGGTGTGCCCTTTTTGGTCATCTATAAGCTGAACTTGAACACCCTTATTGGAACGGTGAACAGATATCCTGGGCCTTTCCGCGGTTCCTTCCAATGTAGCCCGTATTTTTTTATGCCTTCTTTTTCGGCTTGCTTTTATATTCTTTTCTTTGATCATCATAAATATATATTATGCCGCTCTTTTACCTTGTTTTCTTCTGACTATTTCGTTTTCATAGCGTATACCTTTTCCTTTATAGGGTTCGGGTTTTTTCCTATTCCTAACCTGCGCACAGAAACTACCCACCAACTCCTTATCTATTCCTTTAACGGACACGGTGTTCTTCTCGGTTGCCACCTCCAATTCTTCCGGTATGGTAATAACAACAGGATGAGAAAATCCCACTTTAAGAGTAAGAGTATTACCGGAAACTTCAACGGTATATCCAACTCCTTCAATAACCAGCCTTTTTTCAAAACGATTACTTACACCTTCTACCATATTTGCAACATGAGAAGCATAAGTTCCCCACAAAGATCTAGAGAAAATATCATCACCTTTTACATCAAAAGATATGGAATCTTCCTCCAACTTAACATCAACTTCAGGACGAAGTTTACGGGAAAGGCTACCATGCGGTCCAGTAACACTGAACACTCTACTCTGAGGATCAAAATCAGCTTTTACACCTTGGGGTATCTTTATTACCTGTTTACCTACGCGTGACATAATTGCATTCTTACCATATATCAAAAAGAATTTCTCCTCCCACTCCCTCTTTAATGGCCTGCTTATGAGTCAAAACACCTTTGGGAGTAGAGATAACCCTCGTAGAAAGAGCGTCTTTCCCATTTTTAATATCACTAACACCGAGATAGACCCTGCAAGAAGGTTTGGATATGCGAGAAAACCCTTTCATCACCGGATCTTTGCCGTTTTCTTCTCTGTATCGTATCTCAACCTCAATATTCTTACCGGCTTTTTTATTATTTTTATTTAAAGCAAAAGCAGATATGAATCCCTCAGATCTCAAAACTTCCGTTATGGACTCAGTCAACTTGGTAGCGGGAAAAGAGACGGTATCTTTACCTACGAGTGTATTTGTATATATGCGGTTAAGCATGTCTGCCACTTTGTCATTCATAATGATCTACCAAGATGATTTTTTTATACCGGGTATCTTACCTTCATTGGCCATTTCCCTGAAGCATATTCTGCAAAGATCAAAATCCCTCATATATCCGCGTTTTCTTCCGCAAACAAAACACCTGCGAAGCTTTCGGGATTTGTATTTCGGTTCTTTTAATGATTTTGCGATTATTGCTTTTCTGGCCATGATTAAATTATCTTTTTTATGAACGCTTTTTACTTCAAAACAGAAAATGTCTTGAAACGCAACATACCCAAAGTGGCACGTCAGCCACAAAAAGCGTAGGAACTATCCTAGCAAGAGGCGACCTTCTTGTCAAACCAGAGGCCTCTTTTTGGGGTTATTTTCGTGTTCCTGCCCCGGATGTTTAAAAAGTGGTCTACTCTTCTCTCTTTTTGAAAGGAACGCCAATATGCTCCAAGAAAATCTCCGATTCCGCTTTATCTGAGGATGTGGTAACGATAGTAACAGAAAACCCAAAGATGTTCTTGAGTTCTTCGTCAGGGGTTTCGGGAAAGATCGTATGGTCAGAGATACCTATGGTCATATTACCCATATCGTCAACCGAATCCCTGGATAGTCCTTTAAAATCCTTCGTTCTTGGTAAAGCTATATGAAAAAGCTTTTCTAGAAAATCATACATTCTCTTACCTCTCATCGTAACCCTGTAGCCTATTATATCCCCTTCCCGAACCTTAAAAGAAGCTATGGATTTGGAAGCCCCGCAAAGAGCGACTTTTTGGCCGGTTATCTTATTCAAACGATCTTGAATGAGTTCTTGCTTCTCCTTGCTTTGAACAGATCCTATGCCGGCGTTTACTACCACTTTAACTATACGTGGAGCCTCAAAAGGGTTTGTATAACCGAATTGATCTTTTAAGGTTTCAAGAGTTTTATTTTCTTTTTCTTTTACTTGTGTCATATTTCTTTACCGCTTTTTTTACTTATGCGAACATATCCTGTCTGTGTTTTCTTTTTTCCCACTCTGGAAGGTTCGCCCGATTCCGGATCCACAATAGCCACATTGGAAACATCTATAGGATACGGGACCTCTAACACCTGGCTTTCTTCTTTCTTGCTCCTTCTGCGTCTGTGAACTTTTTTTATGTTCACCCCAGCAATTACAACCTTTCTCTCCGAAGGAAGAGCTTTGCTTACCGTACCCTTTTTTCCTTTATCTTTTCCGGCTATTACTACCACCGGATCGTCTTTTTTTATCTTCATAAATAAGCAATTAATGACCTATACAACCTACAACAAAAGTACCCTTAATGCAAACACGTCCTTTTAGACCTTATTAGATCACCTCGGGAGCCAGAGAAGCAATTTTCTGATAGCCTTTCTCCGAAAGCTCTCGCGGGATGGGACCGAATATGCGTCCACCCAAAGGGTCTTTATTATTCTTATTGATAACGACAACGGCGTTCTCGTCAAAACGAACATAAAAACCTCCCTTCCTGCGAAAGGCCGCTCTTTGCCTTACCACAACCCCGTAGAGTACATCCTTTTTCTTTACCTGTTTTCGCGGTTCCGCTTTTTGTACGGAAAATACCACCACATCTCCGATGCGGGCATACCTTCTGCGCGTGCCACCTAATACTTTGAAAACTCGCCCGACTTTTGCACCGGTATTATCAGCAATATTCACAATAGTTTGAGGCTGTATCATATTATTTTCTCACTATTTTGAAGTGTTTATCCTTGGAAATAGGGGAGGTTTCTTCTATCAACACCTCATCCCCCAAAGAAACAAGATTACCTTTATCATGAACTTTATAGCGTTTCCGGGTCCTTATGTATTTTTTATAACGTGGATGTTTAAAATATCGGGAAACAGTAACCACCACCGTATCCTTCATAGCGGTTGAAACAACCTTTCCGGAAAACCTTTTCTTTTTTACATTTTTCTCCTTTTTATTTTCCATATGAATTTAATTTCCTCCTACTCTGGCCCTCATTTCCGTAAGAATACGGGCAATATCGCGACGAATTTTTCTTTTAAAATAAGCATCTTTGTTCTTGCTTCCCGCTGTATCAAAACGAGCATCACGAAGTTCTTTACGTTTTTGGTTCAGAAGTTCTATTAACTCCGTGTCTTTCTTCTCTTTTATTTCCGTGGGTTTCATATTTTCGCCAAATATCAGAACGGGAGTTTACCTTACTCGCCCCCGATTTGCAAGCTCATTAATATCTTTTAACGATCTTTGTTTTAACCGGTAATTTTGTTCCCGCTTTTCTTAAAACCTCGGAAGCCAACGCGTCAGATAGCCCATCAACCTCAAAAAGAATTCTCCCGGGATCAACCTCTACACAAAAACCTTGCGGATCTCCTTTTCCTTTACCCATTTTAACTTCCGCCGGCTTTGCTGTATAAGGACGATCTGGAAATATCCTTATCCACATTTTTCCGGTTTTTTTGGTAGAACGGGCCGTAACCTTTCTGGCAGCTTCTATTTGGTTTGAAGTTATTTTACCGGCAGTTACCGCTTTTAGGGCATGTGAACCGAAAGAGATTTTAACACCGCGCGTTGCCACACTTGCCTTTTTCAGGTTTCGTCTTTCCGTATGCCACTTTCTGAATTTTATTTTTTTTGGGAAAAGCATAATAACTGTTCTTAATGTTTATCTTACGATTCAGACCTTCTACTTGAAAGCTTTGACTTTATCTGACTATCAAAGATATCCCCTTTGTATATCCATACCTGAATACCCAAAGTTCCGTAAGGGAGGCGAGCTTCAAATCTGGCAAAATCAATGTCAGCACGAAGAGTTTGAAGCGGTATTCTGCCTTTTTTGATCTTTTCTTTACGTGCCATATCAGCGCCACCCAAACGACCTGAAACAACCACTTTGACTCCTTGAACATCCCTGTTGGCCATGACTTTCTCCACGGTCTGCTTCACCACACGTCTGAAAGGAAGACGCTTCTCCAATCCCTCGGCGATCATTTGAGCCACAATGGAAGCGTTTGATTCGGGGGATTTTATCTCCTGAATATCCAAACGAAGATCTTTACTGCCAAGCAACCCTCTTTTGTTAAGAAGAGAAACAAGTTCTTTTTTCAGCCTTGTTGATCCTTCTCCCTTCTTTCCTATGACCATACCAGGTCTTGAAGTTTCAATTATGACCTTTATGGCATTCTCTTCTCTTTCAACATCTATGTTACCCACAAAAAAACCACGCATCCTTTTATCCAGGAAATTCCTCAAAACAACATCCCCTTTTAAGGATTCAATATAGGAGCTCTTGGTACCGAACCACCGAGACTTCCAGTCTCTGATAATTCCTAATCTTTGTGAATATGGGTGGACAACGTGGGTCATAATATTAATGATAACTAAGAAGTTTTATTTTTTGTTGTTAATTTTTTCTTGGACACACCTTTTTCTTCCTTTTTAACCTTGGAAACTTTTTCTTTTTCGGTTTCTTTGTCTTTTCTTTCCTCAGATACCTCGCTCTCTTTGGGTGCCAAAACTATATTTATATGACTGGTCCTCTTTCTGATGATAAAAGCTCTTCCAAAAGCTCTGGGCATCATACGGAAAAGAGTAGGGCCTTCATCAACCCAGATGCGTTTAATAAAAAGATCCGATCCTATATTCCTGTCTTGTGCGTTGGCCTCTGCCGACTTTATAAGCTTCAACATTGTTGGAGCAACCCTCTTAGAGGCACTGTTAAGCTCAGCCCTCGCCTCCTCAACGGACTTTCCGGCGATCCCTCTCGCCAAAAGGCGAACCTTTCTGGGAGACTGTCTGTATGTTTTAAGTTTAGCTTTTGCTTCCATGATCATTGATTTGCCTTAGCGGCCTTGGCTGCGGCTATTTCAGCGGCCTTCTGTTTCTGTTCAAGTTCTTTTTGCATTTTACCTCCGTGCTTAATGAACTTACGAGTAGGAGCAAACTCTCCCAAACGATGACCGACCATTTCCTCAGTTACCATCACTTCTATATGGTCTTTGCCGTTATGAACACCAAAAGTAAATCCTATCATTTCCGGAGATATCTGACTGGCTCTTGCCCACGTCTTTATGACTCCGGTTTCTTTCGGGGTTTTATCTTTTATTTTTCGCCAAATTCTCTCGTCTACAAATGGGCCTTTTTTTAGTGATCTGGTCATAATTATTTTACTTCTTCATCAAATTTACTTATCCCTCTATTACGAGATCTTTTGCTTTCAGTGGCCTTTTTATAAACACACTTACTCACAAGACCCTTATCTCAAAGGAACGTGATTAGGTATATTAAACAAAAGACCGGCAGATGTCAATAAAAAAACAAAGTTTTTTTATTTTCTGAATTTACTACACTAATACTTAAATAACCGAAAACCCGAAAAATATAATTGGCACAAGAAAAAGGGCTGATTGTAGAAAAACAGCCCTAAATATTATCCACATTACCTCTTCTTACCAACTCTTCTTCGTTTTACTATCAAACTGTTTGAATACTTCTTGGGTTTTCTTGTTCTTTGACGCTTTCCGGCGGGTTTACCCCATTTGGTTTTCTCTCGTCTCATTCCGCGCCCGGCTCTTCCTTCTCCTCCTCCGTAAGGGTGATCAACGGGATTCATAGCCGAACCGCGAACCTTGGGTCTCCGTCCCATATTCCTACTCCTTCCGGCTTTACCGATAACAACTCTTCCGTGTTCATGATTAGAAACTTCGCCGATGGTTGCCCAAGCTGTTTCCCTTACTTTTCGTATCTCAGTGGAAGGCATTTTAAGATCAACGTATCCGCCATCTCTGGCTGAAACCTCTGCAGAAGAACCCGCAGATCTGGCCAACTTAGCTCCTCCACCGGGCTGGATCTCAACATTATAAACAAAAGTACCAACAGGTATCTCTGAAAGAGGTAAGCGGTTTCCGGGTTTTAAAGGAGCCTCTTCAGATACAAGTAAACTATCTCCCACGGAAACCTTCCTGGGAAGCAGGATGTATCTTCTTTCTCCGTCATTATAAGCTATCAAACCTATGAAACCCGACCTATTAGGGTCGTACTCAACCGTCTTAACCGTAAAAGGAATATCCTTTTTATCCATTTTGAAATCAATATCCCTGTAACGGCGCTTATGACCTCCTCCGCGCCAACGCAAAGTTATTCTACCGAATGAATTTCTACCCTTAGCTGACTTTCTTCCAAAAGTAAGGCTCTTTACGGGGCTTTTGGCCGTAATTTTTGAGGAATAAGATATTCCCGTCATTCCTCTTCTTCCCGGTGTTGTTGGTTTAAATTTCTTCATACTATATTAAAGATATGCTATCTCCCTCTTTTAGATAAACATAGGCCTTTTTCCTTCTTGAGGTGAAACCTCTGCCCCCTTTTCTTCTTTGAACTTTCTTTCTGGGTACGGGAGCGGTTCTTATCTTTTTGGGTTTAACATTATAAATGGAACGAACGGCGTGATCTATATCACGCTTGGTTGCGTCTAACCTTACCTCAAAAACATAAACATTGTACTGGTTCTGCAGTGCGGCTTTTTCCGTTATCCTCGGGGATCTTAGGATATCATCGGTATTAAAACGAGAAATGGCCTTTTTAAGAAGCTCGGTTGTATCACCTTCTTTTTTCACGGAAGTGTCCCTTTTTTCTTTGTTTTCTTTCGTTTCTTTTGAACTAAATATTGCCATGATCTATTTTAATTTACTTTCCAGAACAGATAGCGATTTTTCAGGGTCCTCTATTACAAGACAACCCTTGGACAGTAAAGCCACCGGATTAAGAGATCTGGTCTCTTTTATATCAATATTGCCGAAATTTCGAAAACTTCTTTTTACATTGTCATCATCCTCGGAAATAGATATCAATGCGGCATTCTTCTTTTTAGAAAACAGACTCTCAAAGCCCTTAATGGAACCCCAGGCCTCAAGAACACGCTTTGCCTCTTTGGACTTCGGCTCCTCAAAAGAGATCTTATCAACAAAAAGTATCTCATTATCTCTATACTTTTGAGACAGAACACTTAGAAGCGCTTTGGTTCTCATCTTTTTATTTATTTTTTTGCTATAATCCTTTTCGTTTGAAGGGCCATGTGTGACTCCTCCTCCAACCCAAATAGGAGAGCGTCTTGATCCATGCCTGGCACGTCCGGTTCCCTTTTGACGCCACGGTTTCTTTCCACCACCTCTGACATCGCTTCTTCCCTTAACGGAAGCGGTTGATCTGCGAGCATTAGACTCCATTGAAACAACAACCTGATGCACGAGGTCCGGGTTCCATTTTTGGGCAAATATTTCCTCAGGTAGTGTAATTACACTTACTTTCCTGCCTTCTTGGTTGTATACGTTAGCTTCCATATTTAACTTCTAACTTTTATCTCTACAATAGTCCCTTTTCTACCGGGAACTGCACCTTCCACAAAAAAGACACCTTCTTCGGACATGATCTGTGCTATTTTCACGTTCTTCAAAGTGGTTCTCTTTCCTCCCATTCTACCGGCCATTTTAGTGCCCTTAAGAACTCTTTGAGGGCCGGTGGCACCGATCGATCCGGGCTCTCTTTCGGAGTGCTTCTGTCCATGAGTACGAGGTCCTCCGGCAAATTTATGACGCTTAACTACACCTTGAAATCCTTTGCCCTTGGAAATGGCTGACACCGTAACACTTTCTCCTTCCGAGAACTGGGTCAGGTCAAGGAAGGCACCTTCTTCATAATCGCTCTTTTTACCTTCCGAGAGTCTGAATTCTTTAAGAACTTTGAAATTACCATGGTCTTTGGTGTGGCCTTTTTCCGCTTTGGTAATATTCTTCTCCTTGCGCTCTCCGGCGCCTACCTGCAAAGCCGAGTATCCGTCTCTCTCAGGATCTCTAACGAAAACGACCTTTGAAGGTAGGGCCTTTATTTCCGTAACAGGTACGACTGAGCCGTCTTCTCGGAAAAGCTGGGACATATTCTGTTTTTCTCCTAAAATAAACTTCATGTTTTTTATCTTTATTGGCTCAGTAACCTTCCGTAAATCAATATAACGCAATAACGCAAAAGAGCTTACCAATTTATTACCCTCCAGTCAATAGAGAGAGGATCTATTTAATTACCGCAAACCCAAACATCAAAAGAAAAGCAGATGTTGAAACTATCAACAAAGCACTGATAAGTGCTAAACGGTCTTTACCTCTATACTGACCCCTGAAGGAAGGCTCATATTAGTAAGAGATTCTATAACCTTTTGAGTGGGGTTTATGATGTCTATCAGTCTTTTATGAATACGCATCTCAAACTGTTCCTTGGATTTACTGTAAACAAAAGAAGATCGATTAACCGAATATTTCTTTATCTCCGTAGGCAAGGGAACCGGTCCGCGAACATCAACGTCAAACCTAAGTGCCGTATCCATTATCTGCTGAACGGATGCATCCAAAACCCTATATTCATAGGCTTTTACCCTTATACGTAAGCGAGGTATCGCTCCCTCTCCCGAGGCGGCTTTCTTTTTAACCGCCTCAGGTTTTCCTCCTTTGCTCCCGCCGGCCTTTTTTGTCGTTTTAGCGAGATCCTTTGAAGTCGGGGTCTTTTTTTTGCTTTCGGTCATTATTACGAAGTTATTTTGGTTACTACACCCGCACCTACGGTCTTTCCTCCTTCACGAACAGCAAATCTCTGTTGTTCTTCCAAGGCAACCGGATCCGTGAGCTCCACCTTGAAAGTCACGGTATCACCCGGCATTACCATTTCAACACCTTCCGGAAGATCAACCTTACCGGTCACATCTGTGGTGCGAATGTAAAATTGAGGTTTATAGCCGGTAAAGAACGGAGTGTGTCGTCCTCCTTCTTCTTTGGTAAGAATGTAAACCTCGGCTTCAAACTCAGTATGCGCCGTAACAGAACCGGGAGCCGCCAATACCTGCCCTCGATGTATTTCATCTTTCTTCTTGCCTCTTAAAAGAATACCGGCGTTGTCTCCAGCCATTCCTTCCGAAAGAGACTTGTTGAACATCTCAATACCGGTAACTGTTGTTTTTTCTTTCTTTTCTTCAATTCCCACTATCTCTACCTCTTCACCTACCTTTATAACTCCGCGCTCTATACGACCGGTAACAACGGTTCCGCGTCCTTCAATAGAGAATATGTCCTCAATGGGCATAAGAAACGGCTTATCAGTATCTCGCTCGGGCTGAGGAATGTAATCATCCATGGAAGCCGTTAATTCCAAAACCTTTTTAGTCCACTCACTGTCAGAGGAGCCCTCCGCTTCAAGAGCTTTAAGAGCAGAACCTCTAATGACCGGGGTGTTGTCTCCATCATAGCCATACTGAGTAAGAAGTTCCCTTACCTCCTCTTCTACCAGATCAATAAGCTCGGCGTCCGAAACCATGTCGCATTTATTCAAAAACACGATTATCTGAGGAACACCTACTTGGCGAGCCAAAAGAATGTGCTCACGAGTTTGGGGCATAACACCATCAGTCGCGGCTACCACCAATATGGCTCCGTCCATCTGAGCCGCACCGGTGATCATGTTCTTAATGTAGTCGGCGTGTCCGGGGGCATCTATATGAGCATAGTGCCTGTTCTCTGTCTCGTACTCGTTATGAGAAAGAGCAATTGTGATCCCGCGCTCTTTTTCTTCGGGAGCGGCATCTATTTGGTCAACATCTTTTAATTTAACCGTTTGACCTGAGGATTGTAGCGCCTTAAGCATCGCTGCGGTCAAAGTTGTTTTTCCATGGTCAACGTGACCAATGGTTCCCACATTAATATGCGGTTTAGAACGATCGAAATCTGCCATATTTATTTTATTTTTAATTAATAATGCTAATAATAAAATTTCGTTTTTGATGTCGCGGTAAATAATCGCTTAATTGCTTACGCGAACACCTCGACAATTCGCTATTACAACCTCTGTACATCAAACCCTTTTTCTTCGGAATGTAGGTTACATAAAATAAAAACAATACGCAACGCCTACAAAACAAAACGATGCACGCCATAAGCTACACCGATGTAAAAGAATATTAGCAGAGCAGATGGTAAAATGTCAATAAAAGAGGGATTTTTTATCCCTCTTCCTCTCTCAAAGCAATACTTGTAATTATACAGGTATTATAAAGATAATTTAAGATATATTTATATTAGCCACTTTCTTTTATAAAAAATCTCTACACAGCCATTCCACAGTTTATCCCCCATACAAAAAACACCGCGATCAGATCGCGGTGTTTTTTATGAAATAAAAACTTATTTAAGCCTTTTTACGTGAAGATATGATGGTTTCCGAGACATTGCTGGGTACAATGGCATAATGACTGAATTCCATGGAGAAACTGGCTCTTCCGGCCGTCATTGAGCGAAGGTGGGTAATATAACCGAACATTTCTGAAAGAGGAACAGAGGCATGTATAACTGTATCATTGTGACCTCTTTCGGCCATCTTCTCTATCTGCCCCCTCTTGGAATTAAGATCGCTGTTCACGTCACCCATAAATTCCGTAGGTGTTACAACTTCCACCCTCATAACCGGCTCAAGTAATACCGGCTTTGATTTCATAGCGGCATCTTTAAAGGCCTGTGAAGCGGCAACATGATAAGCTATCTCGGAAGAGTCCACCTCGTGGTAAGTTCCGTCTAAAAGTTCACAAGAAATATCAGTCATAGGATACCCAGCCAGCACACCTCTTCCCATTGCCTCATAAACACCCTTCTCAACTGCCGGAATATACTCTTGAGGTATAACGCCTCCCTTTATTGAATTTATGAACTCAAAACCTTCCCTTTTGGAAACATTTTTGGGCTTTTTCTTATCTGTATCATCTTCATTGGTCTTTTCCAAAGGTTTGATGAATATCTTCACATGACCATATTGCCCTCTTCCACCGGTTTGTTTTATATGCTTGTATTCCGCTTCAGCCGAAGATGTAATGGTTTCTTTGTAAGCAACCTGCGGTCTACCTGTAGCCGCTTCAACCGAGAATTCTCTTTTCATTCTGTCAACAATTATATCCAAATGAAGCTCTCCCATTCCCCAAACAACCGTCTCACCTGTTTCATCGGAAGTGGAAACCTTAAAAGTCGGATCTTCCGCAGAAAGACGGCTCAGTGCAACACCCATTTTTTCCTGGTCGGCTTTAGTTTTTGGTTCTATTCTTACAGAAACAACTGGCTCGGGAAATTCTATTTTTTCAAGTTCTATGGGGTTATTCTCATCACAAAGAGTATCAGAGGTTACTGTCTGTTTTAACCCCACAGCAGCGGCGATCTCTCCGGCGTAAACCTCTTCAACTTCTTCTCGGTGATTGGAGTGCATCCTGACAACTCTCCCGATCCTTTCCTTCACACCTTTTGAAACATTGTACACATAAGATCCAGCCTTAAGTTTTCCGGAATAAACCCTAAAGTAAGTTAGCTGACCAACATAAGGATCAGTCTGCAACTTAAAGGCCAGCGCCGCAAAAGGTTCGTCATCGTTCGCTTTTCTGGTGACCTCTTCGCCCGTCTTGGGATTAAAGCCAACAGTGTCATGAACATCAACAGGCGAAGGAAGGTAATCTATAACGGCATCCAAAAGAAGCTGAACCCCTTTATTCTTCAACGCTGATCCGGTGAATACCAATACGGTCTCATTACTTAGGACTGATTTTCTCAAGGCCTTTTTCAGCTCTTCAACAGGTATTTCTTCTTGCTGAAGAAATCTTTCCATAAGCTCCTCATCGTTTTCCACCGCCTTTTCAACCAATTCATTCCTGTACTTCTCCACATCTTCCTTATACTCCTTCGGAATATCAGAAGGTCTCATATCTTCGCCCATTTTTCCTTCAAAGTAATAAGCTTGTCTGGTCAAAAGATCTATAACACCTTCGTGCTTGTCTCCTTCTCCTATAGGTATCTGAGCTCTGACCGCATTGGGAGTTAATCGATCAAGTATGGTCTTAAAAGAGTACTCAAAACTGGCTCCCGTTCGATCAAGCTTATTAACAAAGCAAATACGGGGAACCTTGTATTTATCGGCCTGCTTCCAAACCGTTTCAGACTGAGGCTCCACTCCGGCTACTCCGTCAAAAACCACTATTCCTCCATCTAAAACTTTCATGGAGCGCTCCACTTCCACCGTAAAATCAACATGTCCCGGAGTGTCAATTATATTAAAACGATATTGATTCTCTTTACTTTTTCTGTCCTCAACCCAGCTTGGGGCCCAAAAAGCGGTGGTCGCCGCTGAGGTTATGGTGATACCTCTCTCTTTTTCCTGCTCCATCCAATCCATTATCGCCTCACCCTCGTGAACTTCACCTAATTTATGCGAAATTCCGGTGTACAGAAGAACACGCTCGGTGGTGGTGGTCTTACCGGCGTCAATGTGAGCAATAATACCGAAGTTCCTCACTTTTTCTAATGGAAAGTCTCTTGCCATATTGATCAAAAAATTAATTGATTATGTAAACTAAAAAATAGTCTTGAGCTGATAAATCTCCCTACCAAGCAAAATGAGCAAAAGCTTTGTTGGCTTCTGCCATTTTATGAGTGTTTTCTTTCTTGGTTACGGCTTCTCCTTCATTATTACTTGCCTGGATAAGCTCTGAAGCCAATATTTTATATGTCGGTTTTCCGGACTTGGACCTTGCGGACTCTATTATCCACTTCATAGCCAGTGTTTGACGTCTATCGGGCTTTACTTCCCTTGGCACCTGATAATTAGCTCCACCTACTCGGCGCGAACGAACCTCCATAACCGGACTGGCATTCTTTATGGCCGCATAAAAAACCTCCAACGGCTCATCTGTTCCGGTCTCTTTCCCTATCTCTTCCAGGGCATTGTACACTATTTTACGAGCAGTATGCTTCTTACCATGAAGCATTATGTAGTTTATGAATTTGGAAACCTTTTCCGACTCGTGTCGGTGATCAGGTTTTACTTGTGGTCTTTTTTTAACTGGTCTTCTCATATATTAACTCTTTTTTGCTCCATAAAGGCTTCTACTTTGCTTTCTTCCGCTCACTCCTTCGGCATCAAACTTTCCTCTGACAATGGTGTAACGCAGACCGATATCTTTCACACGACCGCCTCTAACCAAAACAACGGAATGCTCCTGTAAATTGTGGCCGATGCCGGGAATATATGCCGTTACCTCCATACCATTAGTAAGACGAACCCTGGCAACCTTTCGTATAGCCGAGTTCGGTTTCTTGGGATTCTTTGTGGTTACCCTGACACACACACCTCTCTTGAAAGGAGAAGGGTAGTGCGTCGGCTTATTCTTGCGGGTATTGAAACCGCGAGCCAAAGCCACCGCCTTGGATTTTTTGAGGACTTTTTGCCTACCTTTACGAACTAATTGATTTGTGGTTGTCATAACTATTGATAATATATACTTCTTTACTCAGCTTACCCAGACAAGCTAAGTAAGCTTCACAACATATGATAAGCACTAGGGTATTACAACTTTTCAAAAAAAGCAAGTGCCCGAAGTCGCGCCCTTAACAGAAAAAGCAAAGAAATTATTAAGGAATAACGACTACGGAGAAAAGAATCTCTCCAGCGCCCCTTCTATCAAGGAAACATCTCCGGCAAAAAAGGAAAAAATCAGGACAAGCGCTCCTATGATAAAGGGAAAGATAATGTCTCCAGCCAACAGTACCAGTCCTAAAACTATGAAAAGCCCGTATCTCTCAAGGAACATACGTGCTTGCGAAACCTTAAGAGAACGCGGAAGAATATCAAAAAGTATCTTGGAGCCGTCAAGTGGGGGTATGGGGATCAAGTTAAAAATGGCAATTATAATATTTATTACCACTATCAAAGAAGCCAAAAGGATGGCATCCTGGGATAGAAATTCCGAACCCAACCTTATAACCAGGCCAAAAATAGCCGCAACTATAAGGTTTGAAGCCGGACCGGCGGCCGAAACAAGTGCCTCCCCCCAGCGTTTATTATTGAGATTATACGGATTATACGGAACCGGTTTCGCCCATCCTAAAATAACATTCACAGGTAATATATAGAGAAAGAAAGGAACTATAAAAGAACCCACCAGATCAAGGTGTTTTATGGGGTTCATGGTAAGTCTTCCGGCATATTTGGCAGTCGGATCACCTTGGGCCAGAGCGGCGTAGCCATGCGCCAACTCATGGATAATAACTGAGAGTATCAAAACTATAACAACAAAAACAAATTCCATATAACAGTTTACATTACGGAATCTCTATGATAACATACTGACTCATAAATTAAAGCTTATGGCAAAAACCTGTCCCATAACCCAAAAAAGTAGTCAAGTAGGCGGTAAATATTCCAACCGAGTACGTGCAACTCAGTTCAATCCCACCGGAAAATACCGCAAAAAAGCCAATATTCAGAAGAAAAAGATATACGTACCGGAACTGGAAAAGACCGTAACCGTTAGCATATCAGCTCGCGGACTTAAAACCCTACAGAAAAAAGGAGCCTATAAAACACTAAAAGAAGCGGGAATTATTTAATTAAAAAACAATAAAACCCCTCTTCATTAAGAAGAGGGGTTTTTTGATCAAAAACTTTTTTACAAGAAACAGCCCACCTTAGATCCTATTTCCTCAGGGTCTCTGGAGTCTTGATAGAGCTCTCCGTTTATCTGTATTTCAGGTACTCCGGAAGTTTGCATTTCATCTTTGCAACGATCAAAGTTTTCCTGACAGTCAACATATATTGACGAAACAGCATCATAACCACCGAAAGATTCAACTAACTGATCACAAAAAGGACAGGTGGGTGTGCCATATATCACCACCTCGGCCTCTTTCAGGCATTCAATGAAGGCTTTTTCTTCTTCATTTCCCTTGTTTGATGGCTCTTCGGAGAATATTTCCAATGTTACATCATCCTTGCTTTTCAATTCAAAGTACTCCGGAAGGATCTCAACACCCTCAATTACACCTGCCGTTATTTTATACGAACCCGGATCAAGAGAGTTTTCTGACAGGTTATGGCGAGCCTCCCAAACATGCTTACCGCCGGCGGGAACCGATACTTCAGTTAGAGCCTGTGTGCAGAAATTATTATCCATTAAGCGATAGTCGCCTATCTCGTAATCAAACTGACACCCTGAATTGAACTTTAAGGTTACATCTTCTTCGGTGGGGTTTTTCAGTTCTACAGTGATCAATATCTTCTCATCTGCTTCATATTCATATTTATCGGTACTAACGATCTGTATTAATTTTCCGGAAGTTTCTTTACTTTCATCTTTATGCTCTTCCATCTCTTTTAGCTCTCTATTGATAAAACCGCGAGTTTTGGGGCCGAAATATCCGGCAGTCGGGGAAATACCGTTGACGGCTTGGTATGCGGCCACAGCCTGTTTGGTTCTCTCTCCGTAGTATGTACTCTCATTGCCGGTCGAGCCAGACCCGCTTCTGGCCACAGTGTAGCCATTTTTGTTCAACCACTCCTGCAGTCTTTTAACTTCAGGGCCGATGCTTCCCACGGAAAGATCTCTACTGAAGGTCTTATGGGAAGTGGTGGCTGTATTTTCTCCGGTTAAGGCATCTTCAACATTGGTCACTGTTTCTTTATCTACGTCAAAGGACTCCAAAAGTTTAAGAACGGAATCCACCTGGTCTTGGGTCAACGCCTGTGCCGAGATTGTGAAAAAGGAAATGCAGAGGAAAAACCCTGCTGAGAGAAGCATTATTTTAGGAAATGATCTTTTTATCATATATTAGTCTGTTAATTTTAATTAACTCTATCAATATCGTTAAGATAAATTATATCTTAAGTGAACCGATCACTCCACTCTTAATAAACCGTTTTCCCCCGAAATAAAAACGATGTCACCCTCTTTTGAGGTTTCAAGCACATCAGCTCCTACGTAATCAAAAGTTTCCAAAACCTCATCATTAGGGTGACCGTAACTGTTATCCTCTCCGGCGGAAACTACGACATAGCGAGGTAAAACCACCTCCAAAAGATCTAAGCTGTTGGAGGTTTTTGAACCGTGATGTCCAGCCTGAAAGATGTCACTTTCAAGTACCTCTCCATCAAGATCTACCAAATACTCTTCAACAGAGGAAGAAGAGTCGCCGGTAAACAAAAAAGAGCTCTCCTTGTGGTCTATTTTCACCCAGACAGAGGAATCATCAGGGTCCATAAGACGCGTATCCCTTTCAGGAAAAAGAGTGTGTACAAAAACTCCATCACCAAGATCTATTATCATCCCTCTTCTGGTATATATTCTGCGAATATCATTTTGATCTAAGGCTTCCTCATACTCGTCCACTAATCCCGTTTTATACCCGGACCCCGAATCTAAAACATATGTCACGTCAACAGCTTCAAGCAAAGGAACAAACCCGTCCATATGATCGGCGTGAGGATGAGTAATAAGAACAATGTCAAGGCTCTGATCATAAAAAGGAAGACTCTCTGCAACAGAATGAGCCGTATCAACCCCTCCTCCAACGTCTATAAGCATTCTGTTACCACTTCTCGACTCTATAAGAGCACAATCACCTTGCCCAACATCAAAAAAAGTCAACTTGAGCTCCGGCCCAGTCTCTTCAATAAAAATTACTGAGTAAACAAAGATATTTAACAGTATCAACAGGGAAACAGACAAAAAGAACGGGGTATAATTCAAATGTAGATCAAAACCGAGCTTCATATAGTAATTATAATATTTCTTATGGACGCTTTTGTGAAATACGTCATTCCGGCAGGGTCGGGTTTTATCACCGGCATAGCTCTCTTTTCCTTATTCCGGTCCTTTACTCCCTTTTTAATAGTATCTCTTTTTTTCATCTCTTACTTATCAGCCGGTATCTACTCCGGTTATTTTTTTAACAGATATCTTATATCTTTCTCTTTAATAATATTTTTCATATGGACGGGAGGCTTTTATACCAACATATCAACAGAAGAAGCACTCAATAACCCGGAAAGAGTGGTCAAAGAAGAAGAGGTTTTGATCGTATCCGAAGAAGAGAAGGCGGACAGCTTCTCTCGTTATACCGCCAGAACGGAAAACGGGCTGAGTTTGCTTCTTACGACGTTCTCGTATCCCAAGTTCCCGTACGGAACGAAAGTAAAAATAAGCGGAGAGATCCGTGAACCTCCGGTTTTTGATGATTTTAACTACAAAGCATATCTGAAAAAAGAAGGCATTGACGCCGTGGTCTATTTCCCTGAAATAGAAATGGTAAAAAAGCCAAACCCATCACTTAAAGGCACAGTACTTTCCTTTAAGGACTCCTTAAGATCAGCCCTCCGAAGCTCTCTTCCTTATCCGCACAACACCATAGCCGGAGCCATGATATTAGGTGACGGGGATAAAGTTCCCGAGGAAGTGGGCGCTCTTTTCTCTGCGGTTGGCATAAGGCACATAATAGCTATATCCGGTCTTCATGTAACTATCATAGCAGGCCTGTTTTTAGCCTTCTTTTCTTCTTTTTTAAGAGTGGGGAGAAACGTGGCTTTTTGGGCAACCTCTTCTTTTGTTTTTCTCTTCGTATTTTTTGTGGGTGCTCCACCCTCAGCTATAAGAGCCGGAATTATGGCTTTAATATTTCTTTTTTCTTTTAAAATAGGAAAACCTTACAGTGCCCCCAGAGCTCTTTTCGTGACAGCTATCATAATGCTGGCCGTAAACCCGATGTTGCTTATTCACGATATCGGTTTTCAGCTCTCTTTTTTGGCGGTTTTGGGAATGTTCTATATAACACCCCATATAGAAAAAACACTGGGTAAAGAAAGATCATTCCTGGAAGAAGAAAAGAGGGTTTCCAAAAAGAGTGGTCTGGTATCACTTTTTTCGGTCTCTATCGGGGCACATTTGGCCACCTTACCTCTGGTTGCTTATAATTTCGGCCTCATATCTCTTTCGGCTCCTTTTATAAATATAATAGCCGTCCCCCTTCTTCCGGTGATAGTTATAAGCGGATTTTCCGGCGCTCTACTGGGTACTTTCTCGGAAATATTGGGCCAAATATCATCCTTCCCCGCCTTTTTGGGAATTGAGATCATATTAATAACAGCCAAGATCATTGATAAGTTACCTTTGAGTAGTATGGAAGTTAACGTACCTTTTGTTTGGGCATTTCTCTCTTATATATTACTTATTCTCCTGTTTTGGCAATTAAAATTAAAGAGACCCTCTATCAGTAAGACCAGTTATCCATCAGATTTTTCTCTTCATCGGGAGAATAAGCCTTTTTAAATCGAGCCCCCGATACACCTTCCACTCTTTTTTTACACTCACCCCAAGTCCCATGAGAAGCAACCTTGCCCCTTACTTCACTTACATAAGAGTAAGGTTTACGGGAAAAGGTTTTTTTCTTTTCTTTACTCAATGACTTATCATTATTTTGCTCCAATGAAAGAATATCTTTATCATACTCGGAATAAGCACACTTCCTCAGAGGGAAATCCTCCCCGTCGGCAAAACGACAGGCTATCTCATCGGCCCTCTCATTTCCGGCGACGCCGGCGTGTCCTCTTACATGCTTCCATGTAGCATTAATCTGCTTGGAAAGCTTCCCGAGCTCTTTCCAGAGATCTTCGTTTTTAACCGCACTTCCTCCTTTTTTGATCCAGCCGTTACGCTCCCAAGATCTTATCCATCCCGTTATCCCTTTTATTAAATAACCGGAATCGGTATAGACGGTTATCCTGTGATCACGATCTTTGGATAAATTCTCTAAAATGTACTTTATGGCTTCAATAACGGCCTTTAACTCCATTCTGTTATTAGTGGTATTCCTCTCTCCTCCCCCCAGCTCAACAACGTATTTCTCATTTTCACTCTCTGGCAAAAAGATAATGACCGCACCCCACCCACCGGGACCGGGATTTCCTCGGGAAGATCCATCCGTGAAAACAGTTACCTCTCTCTGTTCGTTATTATTTTTATCCATAACAGTATTATATCCCGAAAAAGAATTAAAAAAAATCCTTGCAAATATACATTCATGCTGTTATCCTCCTACTCTTGAGCTTGCTTTTATTGACAATAAAGCAATACAAAGGTATTATTAGACAAGCTTTTAATTTAACGGTCAACCCGTTAAATATGATCTTTGACATGGAAACAGACAAAAGGAGGATTATATATGTTAACCGAAAGGTATTTTCTTTTGGTAGCACTTTCCGCGATCATTGTTTTATCTGCAGGATGTGCAATGAAACCTAAAGTCGTCTACGACGACGGCACACCTGCTCCCTCTACCATGTATATGGAGAGAAATCTCCAGACAGGAATGACAGTAGAGGCGTATATTTCCCGAATTATTCGGGAAACGAAAGAGGACGAGGACGGCAACGAGAGCACACATCTTAAGCCTGCCGAGTATTTAGAGCTCGGCACCGGAAAAGTGCAGAAACTTGATAAAGACACCTGCGCTGTGGGAGGAAGGGTTACAGTATTAAACCCCGAAAAAAACTCCTACACGGTTTTCGTAGTCTATACAATAGACTACGGAGAAAGGTGGCCTTATCATGTATCAAGAGTTCTCTATATGGGTAAATCCGAGAAAGAGATCTTTTCCGTTAAAAGAGAACTGGAAGCGACTAATCCGGAGGTTAAACTTCGGGTTGTCATACAAGACGGTCAACAAAATGACCGGCTCATAGAGGAAGATATCCTCTTTGAGTTTCAAACCTCTTTCGTAAAGAAAGAGTAAAGGAGGTGATGCCCGACAAAAGAAGGGGCCGCGCAAAAACAACGAAAGATCTGCGCGGCAATTTAGGTAACCCTAACCCTCAAAGGAGGTGATGCCGCGCAAAAAACAAAACGGCTAAGGAAATTCAGTGAAAGTTTAGAAACACAGAAACAGAAAACGGAGGATCTTATGAGATCAAGTTTGTTCGCATTGATCGCAACTGTATCTGCTTTTGCCCTGCTGATCGCCGGTCCCGTCTGGGCTTGCGATCCCGCTGACGACGAATGTCTGCCGACCGATTACCAGAGCGATCTGGACATCGGCTCAAGCGCCGGTGAAAATGCCTACGACTACAAAGAAAACGTCGGCGACAACGACAACTACGGATCGGCAGGAGAGTTTGATGCTGGAGCCGAAGCCCACTCCCAAATGAAAGCAGATGGTCCCAATGTTGAAGGCCATGTCTACTCCACAGGTGGAGTTCTCGGATACACCGAGACCTTTGATCTGGATGTGGATGGCGGTAGCGGGGTTGGCGCCTACAGTGAGACAGTAGGTCTCACCGAAGCCGGGATGATGAGTCCCGGAGGACTAGAAGGTGTCTTCTCTGGAGGTTTTGGTTTTGAAATGGACATAGTTAACTCCGCCGGAAGTTTTTACGGCGGAACATCAACTGATCCGGAAACCTTCGGCCTTGCCACCCAGGAGTTCTGCTCCGTAGGCGGGCTTGAAGTACAAGGCGACTATGCCAATTATCCGGACGGATTTGAGGCAAGCGGCGCTGTAGAATTCCAATCGGACACCTACAGCCACAGCTACGGATACACCCAGGAGGAAGACGGTGTAACAACTGTCGGCAAAGGCTCTTTAGTGGAGTCCACGATGGAAATGGAGAGTCAGATGAACGCCCCCGAAGGCCAAGCAGATGGAATGTGGTCTGCTGCCGGTGGAGCGGTCACTGAGACCCACCAGTCGGACAACTCTGGCTACGCAAACGCCGTAGCCATAGGCGAGCACTCCGCCTCAGGAGAAATCGGACAGGACTATACCGGACAGGCAAGTGGTTATAGCGACACCTCCATGACATCCTTTGATGGCATGGTGGGCGGTATTAACCGTGCTGAAGCCGGAATGAGCGTGCAGAGTCAGATAGATTAACTTAACCCAAAGGGATGGGTTTGGGCGGCCAAGCCCATCCCATCTCAAAAGGAGGTACACCATGAAATGGACAGTGGCCGCCATGGCAGTGTCAACAATATTATTTTTCGGTATCATCCCCGCCGAAGCGCAACAAGCCTCGGCAGATGCAAATGTAGAGAGTAACCAGATCTACTCCCCGACCTTTGAGGGTGGGGAGCAGAGAAGGAATATGCCAGGAACGATGTTGCCTGGGTTTCCTCACACTCCGTCGTATTTTGCAAAGCCTCTTATGACGCATGAATTCTTGTCTCTGTCCAAGTTCGCCGAGGCGAAGTTGGAATGGACAAGAGAAGACATCAAGAACTGGTCAGAGGACTCCGACCTTGTTGAAGTCAAAACAGAAGGGCGTAGTACAAAGAGTACTCACCGTCCAACTGATAAACTGAAGATCATCCTTCAAAAACCAGATGAATACGATTTCATCGGTTTCGTGTTGGCAAGAGCTGACGAGGAGAACACCTCCATGGAGGCGGTCTTCTCGAGGTTGGCTTCGACCGGTCTGGGAATGGGAGCCAACGTCTTGGTTCCCATTAACGAGGGGGCTAAGAGAGTACTCTCAGCCTCCGCTTGGGGTATCTCTTTGGGATACACCCAGGTCAAGATCGGCGGTGGCTCCGAACAGGATGCCGGCGCCGGTGCTGTTGGCTTCGGTTATGCCGAAGGTGAGAGCGCCTATCGCCACGAGCCTTATGCTCGGGTTATGGCGATCTCCGTCTCCCCTTCAGTTTACGAAGAACTTGGAGCTCCCGAAGACAGGGAAACCGAGTTAGAGATGGAGAACGAGCGGCTC
>JBNJEF010000028.1:0-8303 GCA_051745565.1 Patescibacteria group bacterium
CTCAGTCCCAACACAGTGATTCTTTGAATCTACTTTTATTTCACCTTTGTCGTTAAACTCTAACAACCCTTTACTCAAAAAACCGGTTATGGGAACAGAGCCTATCTGAACAAAAATGCCATCAACTTTAATTGATCCCTTTTCTTTGTTCTCTTTAAAAATCACCTCTTCAACGAAATCACTTCCTCTTATCTCTTCTATCTGCCTATCAGTGAACATCTCTACCCCTTCTTCTTTAGCTTTGTCTACAAGCAAACCCTCGGCATTAATTTTGGAAGTTGCCTCAAAAACGAAAACATCCTTGGCATAACCGGTAAGTTCAATAGCGGATTTCACTCCGGCATCTCCTCCCCCAACCACTATAACCTTCTTTCCTTCAAAGAAAGGCGCATCACAAGTGGTGCAGTAAACAACGCCCTTACCGATAAAATCATTCTCACCCGGCACCCCCAATCTCTTCGCCTTTCTCCCGGATGATACTATGACCGCCTTGGAGTTAAATTCTTTGTCTTCCGTTTTAGTAATGAAACTTTCTTCATCCTTGCTTAAAGAAACAACGGCTTCCTCCTCTATATTAATATCGTAATTTTTAAGATGTTCTTCAAATTTATTCATCAAGACTGTCCCGGTTATCCGACTTTCTCCGGGCCAATTTTCTATGAATGCCGCCTCGCCGGTCTGCCCTAAAAGATCCTTTGCCACCATCAATGTCTTTAGTTTTTTGCGAGCGGCATATATACCGGCAGTGATACCGGCCGGGCCTCCTCCAATTATAACCAGATCATACATAGATTATTCCTCTTTCAGTGCTTCTTCTAATTTCTTTTTGTCAAAACCGGCGACTATTTCCTCTCCTATCTGAGTAACCGGTACCATCATCTGACCGGTTTTTTCCTTAAACTCTTTCTTGATCTCATCACTCTTGGAAACATCAACCTCCTCGTACTCAACACCTTTCTCGTCCAAGAACTTTTTGACCAAAGGACAGAAAGCGCATGTCGGTGTCGTGTAAACGGTAACTTTTTTCATAAAGATAAAAATTTAATTTTTAATTTTGACCTTCATATTATAACTTACATCCGGTCTCCTTTGCCAAATTCTCAGGCGAGCCCCAAGATCTAAAAAGTTCACCTTTTATTTTTACCTCGGGAAGAAAGTCCGTCTTTTTTTCTACTTCACACTTTTCGGTCTCTTCATCCGTTCCATACCCTGAACAATCAAGGTATATCGGTTTCAAAAGATCCTGACCGCCGTATTCTTTTTCTAGTTCAGCACAAGCCGGACAAGTTACACCTCCATAAATAGTAACGCCTTCTTTCTTCAAACACTCAATAAATCTTTCTGTCACTTCAGCTCTTTCACTGCTTTCTCCTTTATTCAGAAAAGAAGCGTTCAAAGACACTATCACTATAAGCAATGAACATACTACAATAATTATACTGGCATATTTGCTCATAATACTCTATAACAAACTTCAGATATCAAAAAACCCGTAAACATTTTGGAGTTTAAAATATAACATATTTAAATTCATTATATAAGATAACCCTCTAAGCATCTTTTCTTAGCGTTCAAAAAAAACGGTTTTTTCAGAGCACTGCCTCCTAATACTACTTTCTTTTGCTTGAGAACTTTTGATATAACACCGGAATTACCACTAAGGTCAAAACGGTAGAAAAGAGAAGGCCGAATATAATAGAGTAGGCCACAGGAGACCATTCAGGACTGGCAAAGACCAAAGGCACTAGAGCGAGAACGGTAGTAACAGTCGTTAGAACAACAGGCCTGAAACGAGATCGGGCACCTGAAAGTATGGCTTTTTTAAGGTCTTCTCCTGCAAAATATTTTTTATTGATCACATCTATCAAGATTATGGCATTATTTACAACAATACCCACTAAAGCCACTATACCTATAAAACCCGGAAACGACAGAGGTTGCCTAACAATGGCCAGACCGAAGAATACCCCCGTTAAAGCAAGTGGAACGGTGATCAAAATAAAGAATGGTTGCAGATAAGACTTGAACTGCCAGACCATCAAGGTAAATATAAGAAGAACACCTATCAACATGACCTTAAAGAGATCCATAAAGGATTCTTGGATCTCCTCAACTTCCCCGCCATAAGTTATCTCAACATTAGCTGGCAGATCCTTCTCTTTAATGCTCTCCCTAAAATTGGCAACTATGGACTGAGCATTATAACCCGGAGCCACATCTGAAGTTATGGCCAAGAAACGGTCGCCATCACGGTGCTCAATGGAGCTTCTTCCCGGCTTAAGATCAATATCAATAAATGTACTCAGTGCAACCGGTCCACGCTGTGTCTGTATGGTCATGCTTTCTATTTCCGAAACATCAACAGCTAAAGACCGCCCCACCGTGTTTCTCTCTTTTCCAATATCAGATAAAACCACCAGACCTATTTCCTCTTCCGATATATTCATCTCTGTCGCGGTTCTACCGAAGAGAGAGGTTCTAAGGAAGCCGGCTATATCGGAAGGATTTAGATCATAGCGCCCCGCAGTGGCTCTATCAATATTTATAACGAACTCCCCGGCGGTTGATTTTATACCGTCGTCAACATTTTCCGTACCTCCTATTGAGCTTAAAACTCCAGATAGTTCCCTAGCAACTCTTTCCAGCTCATCAAGATCCTCTCCTATTAGATTAATTCTAACCGCGCCCTCGCCTCCCGGACCGGCTTCCGGCTGAGAGAATCTTACTTCTGCATCTGAATAGTTTTTAAATGCTTCTCTGTAATCAGCAAGTATTTCCTGACTGGTTAGGTCTCTATTTTCATTTAGAGTCGCTGTTATACTCCCCCGATTGGAATCTCCGGCTTGTGCCAAGTCTATACTTCCAGCTTCCGAACTCTGACCGATTATGGTCAAAAAGGATTCAACATTTCCATCTTGGCGCAACTTCTCTTCTATAGGACTGATAAGATCACTTGTTCTATCAAAAGGAGTTCCCGGCGAAGCTTCAAGGTCAATAAAAATAGAGTCAGAATCAGGTGAAGGGAACATATTAACGGACACCACGCCAATAAATGGCAAAGCGACCGCCAATATAAAAAGGAAGGTCACGGAACCCAAGAGAATGTAAGCCGCTCTTTTGCTCTCCAAGATAAAAGAGAGTTTCTTTCTGTACCAAACCGAAAGACACTCCATCGCTTTTCCTACACCGAAAAGACCAACGTCCGTCTTAACGGGGGGTTTCACTAAAAACCTGGTAGCAATGGTCGTTATAAAAACCAAAGCGACAAAAAGAGCGGAAAGTAATACCGCAGAAACAGTAATGGGGATACTTTTAATGAACTCTCCCATTATCCCTCCCATTATAAGCATGGGAGCAAACACAAAAACGGTGGTCATGGTACCGGCTATCAGAGGGGCTTGAAAATCATCTATGGTCTCTTGCGCCGCATCGCATCCGGAAAGACCGGCGGAACGTTTGTTGAAAATACTCTCGGTTACCACTATGGAAGCATCCACCAAAATACCTAAAGAGAGTATTAAAGAGAAAAGGGTCAGAAAATTAATGGTCAAACCAAAAGCCTCAATAAATACAAACGCCGCTAAAAAAGAAAAAGGCACGACCAAACTGGCCTGCAGAGCCTCTCTCCAACCGATAAAAAGAGTCAGGGTCAGAACAATGATAATAATGGTCAGAAAGCCACTGGAAACAAGTGTATTTAAATCGGAGCGAATAACCTCGGCATCACTCTGAATTATCTCCACCTCAACATCCTCCGGAAAGTTTTCTCTTTGAAGGGCGTCTATCTTCTCTTTAATAGAGTCGGCTATTGTCAAAATATCCCCCTGTCCACTCTCTTTGAATACCTGCAAAGATACAGTTGCCTTAGGTTGACTCCCTTCAATGCTAAAACGGCTAATGTTACCCAAAGGAGCAAAACCGTCTTCAACTTCAGCAACATCACTAACAGTTATCAATGCACCACTTTTCTCTAAAACAGGTACGCGACGGATATCCTCTGCGGAAAGAAGCTTACTATCAAGACGAAGAGTATAAACACTTTCTCCTGTTTCTATTGATCCTATGGGAAGATCAGTGTTCCCTCTTGAAAGGGCTCCGATAACCATATCAGGTGTAATAGATAGATCTCTTGATCTTCTCTCATCAAGTCTTATTCTGATCTCTCTCTCGGGAGAGCCCAAGATCGAAACCTGAGAAACATCTCTAACAGATTCCAGTTCCTCCTTTAGCTGGTCTGCATAAACCTTTAATTCGGCAGGTTCTGATGGCCCGGCTAAAGCCATTCTCATAATGGGCACATCGGAAAAACTTATTTTCCGTATACTTGACTCACCCGCCTCTGCCGGAAAATCGGAACTCGCCCGATCAACACGATCACGAACCTCAGCTGTCATTTCGGAACTATCTGCGCTTACATCAAATTGAATAATAACCGTAGAAAGACCCTGCTGAGAACTTGAATCAATATTTTCTATCTCCGTGATCCCCGAAACCTGATTCTCTATGGGTGTCGTAATAAGATCTTCGACATTCTCCGCTCCGGCCCCGGGAAAAGGTGTCGTTATTACAACTACCGGAATATCAACCTCCGGAGCCGATTCTTTAGGCATCTGGATAACAGCCAAAACGCCAAATATCACCAAAGCCACCATTAAAAGATAGGTGATCCTGAAGTTCTCAATAAAGAAATTTACAAATGATCTTTTATATTTCATTTTTCTATTTCCCTCTTATCTCTACCGACTGCCCACTCCTTACGGAAGAAGTGTCCTCTATTATAAATCCCAGACCCTCAAGGCCTTCTGTAATGTTGATTCTGTCTCCTTCAACAGAACCCAAGGAAACAGAGACTCTTTTAACCTTTCCTTCTTCTATAGTAAAGACAGCGTTACCGGCACTGCTAACCTCAACGGCAGAGAGGGGTACCAAGATAGAGTTCTCTTTAGATCCAGTCAAAATATCAGACTCAACATTTTCTCCAACAATTAGATCGTTTTCCTCATCGTCCACCGTTATCTTCACCTCAACCTGCCCCGTTGCCGGATCAAGTGCTCCGGACATAGCGGTAACCAAACCTTCATATCCGTCACTCACCAAAACAAGATCACCAACTGATATTAGACGAGCTTCATTCGGGCTGACTTGAACATTGATGTTTAAAAAGTTCTTATTGATCAAAGACACCATTTCCTGACCGGCGCCCACATTCTCACCTGAACGAACAGAAACCTTTGACACTGTACCGGAAAAGGGGGCCCTCAGTTCTCGCTTATTCAATTGTGAACGTGCGGCTTCAACTCTTGCCTCGGCCTGGCGAACCTGGGCCTCTTGAGCTGCGATCTGTTCTTTACGACTCCCCAAACGAGCCATTTCAAGTTCTTCTTTTCTCTGTTTTAGATTCTCTTGGGCTTTTTTAATAGCCGGCTCTCGATCATCTTTAGCGCTCCTGTAAGCCTCCTTGACTGAGAGATAACCGGCTCCGCGTTCATTGGGAATAGGTACTACCCACTCAACGTTATACCTGTTGGCAAAGTTATCCGGAAAGGTAATATACAAGCCACCTTTACCCAAGGGCTGAGGGACTTTGGTACTAACCACTCCCGTACCAGCCCCTTCCGGTCCTTCATACCTGAAAGAATACCCCGACTGAGTTTGAGATCTGTAAAGAGTTATTTCATACTCACCTTCTTCTCCTTCGTAAGTACCACTTAAACCAGGTGGTTCTATATTGTCATCTTCTCCTATGTAGATATCCTCATCGGCCAAATATGCACGAAGATCATTATTTAAAAGATTACGTTTCGCGTTCTCTATCGCCTCTTTGGTGTCTTTCATTACCTTCTCCAGATCCGCCTCAGCTGTCTCCACCGCACTTTCCAAGACCCTTATCTCTCCCTCTAAACTTCCGGAACGCATATCAGCCAATCGCGCCTCTTGTGATGCCAAACCCGCTTCGGCTTCAGCTAAATTAAGCGCCGCATCTTCAGTGTCAAATGATACTAATATCTGACCCGCTGAAACGCTCTGACCTATTGAAACAGGGACACCTCTCACTCTCCCACCCACTTCGGAAGAGAGAATCGCCTGATCTTCCGATTCCACCTTTCCGTTAACAGATAACTTGGAGCCGTTCAAACCGAGATCGGAAACTTTTATCAAAGAAACAGAAGTTTTTCTATTCTCTTCTTGAGACGTTTCTCCGTTATTAGTTGTTGAAGAAAAAGCCCAGAAACCGAAAAATATCAGCATTATAAGAAGTATAGCCAAACCTCCCGCTTTTAAATTGAAATTTTTATTATCCATAATAATATCTACTCTTAAACTTAAATAAAACAATAAAACACGCCAAAGGACTATCTATAAGACATTATCAGATCAGCCAACTGAGAAGAGTACTTCTCAACCGAAGATCGCGATAATTCACATGACCTTCTCAGCATATACATCTGTTGGCTATCTAATAAAAGCTGTGAAACAAAGTCCGGATCTTTAACCTCTTTTAATTCCAAGTATTCCTTTATCTCTTTATGCATTTTACGGTAAGCACTGATTACCTTCTTTTCAAGTTTAGGATCTGATATCTCAATATTGTTTTTAATAGCAACCAGCTCCGTACCAATTTGCAAGCCCTTCTTAAGAACCTTCTTTATTACTTCTTTGACTTCTATGGAAGTTTTTGAATTCTTGGCATCATTGAAAATATCGGCAACATCTTCCATTACACTAATTAAAACAGTGAAATATATTTCCTCTTTATTGGAAAAGAAGTGGTATAAAGAAGGTTTCTTAATTCCAACAGCTTCGGCAATATCAGACATAGAAGTACCCCTAAAGCCCTTCTTCCCAAAAAGCTCTTTTGACTCCTCAATTATCTTTTCTTTGGTACTTAAAATCATAAACCTACCTAACGACCGTTAGATAATAAACGAAGAGATGTCCCGTGTCAAATTATTAGAGCAAAAAAGGAGATCAATAAAGTCACCTTCTTCTTTTAAGATACAATATCCGTACAAAAATCAATCGGAGGTCTCAGTGCTATCTAAAACGTTTTTCTTTATACTGATCCGCCTCAGCACCGGTTATCTCCATACTTGAGTTTTGCGTTCTGATATAAAATTTATTTTCCTGTCCATTTTTAAGATATACCGGTCTATTGGATCTATCTACCCTCAATACACAGATATCCTTTTGATCTTTCTCTAAAAACCTTGGAGTTATAAGAGCATGGTTATCAGGCCCCAGATATTTATTAATTATTTCGGATAATTTTTTAAGAAATCCGTCTCTGCTTCCATTAAAAGAACCAAGGTCTTTTTCAAGCCCGAGCGCTTCACCGTTATCATCCACTCCAATAAATAAAATTCCTCCTTCGGTATTCAAGAATGCCGCCACTGTTTTAGCAATAACTTTTTCAAGATCTTTATTAACTTTATCTTGGCGATAATCCCACCGCAGAGAAGACTTGAACTCCAAAGTTTTGCTCTCTTCTCTGTTGAGAAGTTTTAAATAATTTTTCTTACTCCCATTTTTGTTTTTTTCTTCCGTTCTTCCAAGTATCTTATCTTTAACTTTCCAAATATACACCGGTAAACCAAGCCTTCGGAAAATAAAAAACCCGGATAATAATAAAAGTACGGCTATGGTTGAGAAAACTATCCAACTATTATAATCCACTTCATCTTTTTGAGTAACATCAACATTTGCCAGGTTTTCTTTATTCGCCCCATAGTTAATTATGGTTTCTGAAAAAGTTCCCTCGGGTTCTTTATTCGACTTGATCTTTTCACCGTCTTTTAGAGTAACAGTTACAGATTCTCCCATGATATCGATCTCCTCCACTTCTTCTTGGTTTATTTTATTAGAAAGATCAGTTAAAGAGACCTCTTCATATCCAAAAAAATAATTGGTAAAGAAAAAAGCCCCTCCCGATAAAATAAGGAGGGTTATAAAAACTAACAACGCCTTTTTAAGATTGATCTTGCTCATCTGATCTAAGATGTTTACTTCCCTTGTTTTCCATTACGGCCTTTTTGAATTTTATAATACACCCGCTTTCGGGTCAAAATCATTTATACATCCCGCCCTATTTTTAGCATTTTAACCCGTAATTTAAATCACAACTATTCCGTCCTCCATGCGCCATCACTCTTTTAAGTATTTATTATCGTAAAAATACTCCCAACTTTTTTCCGACATATTTCATAAGGCACTAGAGTACCAAAATTAAGGTATACTCTAAAAAATGCCTTTAAAATATACACGATTAAGCAATCGCAAGCTCAAGCAAATCTCTCGCTACTTTT
>JBNJEF010000029.1:0-8204 GCA_051745565.1 Patescibacteria group bacterium
TAACGCTTTTTTCCTTAAGGATGGTATACCTTTTCTTGAATCTTACAGATCAGACGGAGAGAGGTACTTTGAAGCTGAAATAGGATCTTTGCCATCTACAGGTGATCCGATAAATGACTGGGTTTACCAGAATACTAATGGAAAGATAGAGGAGATCATTGAGCCGGGGGCTATAGACCCTGCTGTAATTGCATACCTTGTAAACGCTATCTACTTTAAAGGTAATTGGGCGGAGGAGTTTGATAAAGATAAAACGAAAGATAGAACATTTTATGGAACAGACGGTGAAGCTGATGTTGAAATGATGGAAAATAAATCCGAGTATCTAAATTCTGTGTCCGAAGATATGCAGGCTGTTACCATAGAGTACAAGGACGGAGACTATCTCTTCCATGCTTTTATGCCGACTGATGACAGAAGTCTTTCTGAGTTCTATGAGGATTTTGACAGGAGTGCGTTTGAAGATTATAAACCCGATAAAAAAAGTGAGACTATTCTAAGGTTACCTAAATTCACCTTAGAAGATGAGCTTGGTCTGGTGGATACTCTAAGGGGTATGGGTATAAATGAGGTATTTGATATAGATTCAGCGGATTTTTCTGAGATGGTAGATCTTGATGCTGTGGCGGGGAAAAATGTATATATATCCGACGTTCTCCACGCTTCTTTTATAGAAGTGGACGAGGAAGGAACTGAAGCCGCAGCTTCTACGGCGGTAGAGATGAAATTGGAATCCGCAGAATCTCCGCGGGGTGTAATAGAGTTCAATAGACCTTTCCTGTTCTTGATAGAAGAACCTGAAACGGGAACTGTTCTTTTTATGGGACATCTGGCTAACCTTGAGTAACAACTACTTACTCTTGGATCTCTTTTGAGTGTCAGAAGTGTCTCATGGTGAATTCCTAGATATTCCAGTTTTCAGTAAGGGTGGGGTGTTTGATGTTGACAATCTGTCACTTTGTATTATATTGCTGGTATGAATAAATATGTATTTCTTAGTATATCTGTGTCTCTCTGTTCGGTCTTTCTGTTATTATTGGCAGTACCTGTTACTGTTTTTGCAGATGTATGGGTTGATGGTCACTATAAAAATAGTGGCACTTGGGTCCAGGGGCATTATAGGAGCGAACCGGACGGAAATCCTTTCAATAACTGGAGTTTTCCCGGCAATACCAACCCTTACACAGGGGAAACCGCTGATGGAAATGCAAGCACTTATCTAGAAAACCACTACAACAGCGATAGTGGTTATAGTAATTATAACCAAAATTATAATTCATATGATCGTAGTCGGAGATACGATAGTTATAATTCATATGATTATAACTACGATCAAGACCATGGATATGATGTCCATGATAGAGCTAGTTCTGATTCTAATGAATATAGTAATTCTTCATATGGTGATTATGAGTATAATTCTGCCACCCATAATTCCACATCTAGGTGTCCGGATAACTCCTATTACAGCAGTGTTGATGGTGAATGTACGTGTTATTCTGGCTATGTTGCACAAAATGGTTCTTGCGTGAGAGCGGGAACAGTTTGCAAGGACGAGTATGGTCATAACGCCAGATATAACTCCTTAAGTAATTCGTGTGAGTGTGGTTATGGTTATATTTTAAGTGAAGGAGAGTGTGTAAGTAAAAGCCAAGCCTGTGAAGATAAGTTTGGACATGGTTATAATTACGATCCAATTAGTGGAAACTGTAAAAAGTGGTGACGCTTTCGCTTATAATAAAAGTGTAAAATAATCTTGAAAATCACTCTTAGATTGATTTTTTCTAAAACGTAAAGAGAAGATCCCTAGCGAAAAAAGAAACGGGCGCAAAAGCCCGTTACTTTTTTTAGTTATTGATCTTTTATATCTTCAAAAGAGATATCAATGACCGAGCCCGGTTTAGGATTTTCTTCTATTATCTTCTCGGCGATAACTTTCTCTAGGTACTCTTGGATCATTCTGTTTAGTTCTCGGGCCCCGAATTTGTTGTCCGTGTTCTTCTCTATCAGGTATTCTATGACCTTGTCCGATACTTCTATTTCCACCCCTTTATTCTTAGTTCTTTCTTTAAGGTCGTTTATTTTGATTTTAGCTATATTCTTCAGGTGTTTCCGGTTGAGAGAGTGAAATAGTACTACACCGTCAAATCTGTTTAAAAGTTCCGGACTTAAGACACCTCTTTCTATTATGGAGTCAATTATCTCGCTGGTATGATCTTTTAGCTTTTTGTTTTCATTCTCGTATTCCCATATCAGATCACTGCCGGCATTTGAGGTTGCAACGATTATGGAGTTTCTGGCATTTACTTCTTTTCCGGAGGGATCGGAGAACTTACCCTCATCTAAGGTTTGAAGAAAGAGATTGTGTATCTCTTTATCCGCTTTTTCAAACTCATCAAGAAGAAGAACGGAGTAAGGTTTTTCTCTCAAAACTCTGGTCAAGGCTCCGATCTTACCTGTTTCAAATGAACCGACAAGGTGAGCTACGGCATCTTGACCTTGGTACTCGGACATATCAAGTCGCGACATATTCTCGGAACTTTCAAAGAATATCTCTGCCAGAGCTTTGGCGGTTTCTGTTTTTCCCACACCGGTGGGACCGAGGAAGAGGAAAGAGCCGATGGGGCGATCGGGATCTGATACGCCGGAGCGTGCTCTTCTTAGGGCGTTACTTACCATCTCTACCGCCTCATCTTGTCCCACAACTCTCTTGTGGAGGATCTCTTCCAAGTTGGACAGGGTATTTTTTTCTTTCTCGGAAACGGCTCCTACCGGAATCCCCGTTTTCTTTCTTATAAAGTCCTCAACTTCTTTTTTGGTAATGATGTCAAGGTTTCGGCTTTTAACAAAAGGCGTTATTTCCACCAAAAGGTCTATGGCCTTATCGGGCATAACTCCACTTGGGAAATACCGATTGGCCGATCTCACCATTTCCATAACGGCGGGGAAGGTGAACATAACATCATTTTCGGACTCCAGAGAAAGAAGCCGGTCCTCCAGAGAGCTAAGCACTGACTCTTCGTTCATCTCTTCAAGGAGCACGTATTCAAATCTGCTCATAAATGCCGTATTCGGTTCAATGGTGTTGTGAAAGTTCGTTTTATCGGAAAGGGCGATTATATTTATATTTGGTGAACCGAGGTAAGTGTCTATCAGTTCCACTATCTCCACTCCCAAGGATCGGGCCCCCTGTATTAAGTAGGGTAGGTTGTCTATGACAAGGATAAGATTTCCCGCCTTGGCTGTCTGTTCCATTATCGTTATTATCTCTGATTCAAATTCGGCTTTGCTATTGGTGGAAGAAACAAGAGCGCCGGTGCTCATTACCATTATCTTCTTGTGAGAGAGGACATCAGTTGTCTTCTCGTTGATCACTCTTGATGCCAATCCTCCAACAACGGACATTTTGCCCGTTCCGGCTTCACCGACTAAAATGGCGTTAGCGCCTTCTGATCTTGAAAGAATGATCTCAAGATCTTCTATCTCCTTTTCATGATAATTCTCCAAGGACTCGGATATGTACATCGTCTCTTCTATTGGTCTGGAGAACTTTTTGAGTTCGTATGCCACACCATAGGCCCAGTCTTCCCCGATTGGCCTTATTTTAGAGATATTCTCTTTACTCCAGCTTCTCTGTGATCTTCTGATCTTGGTGTGGAGATCGTTTAACCAACGAGTAGCTCCAAACAGTTCTTCCTCTTGCACTCCGCTTCTAAAAACCAGATCTGCGAACTCTTTATCATTTCGGTAGAGTGTTTTTACATACTCATAAGGAGTCAGGAAGTTCTTTTCTATGTAAGGGAAATTATCCGCATTAAGAGGTGATTTTCTTTCCTTGATAAAGGAAGAAACATCTTCAACGGGTATTCCGCATCTTACTAAAATATTTCCTCCGAAATCGGACAGGATCAACCCCGTTGCCAGATCATTTGCATCGGTGGAATAAAGTATCTCCGCCAACTCAAAAGATATTTTTATATTATTCTCTTCTCTTTCTTTTTCTGTTAAGGCTATGTCTCTAAAGCGAAAGTAGTTGGAAAAAGAATAGAAAGCCAGAGGAATGGACCATAGAGCGAAAAGCACAGCGGTTCCGCCGTAAGCTTTGTATTCAATGGATCTTACATCTATGGGTAGATAGGAGCCTAAAAATATAAAGAATACGGAAACGACGGCGAAGATGATAAATAAAAAGAAAAATAATTTCTGTATTCCACCGGCGGTGGATGCTTTTAAGATGTTTTCCGCCCAAAAGGCGGGCTCAAAATTTTTAGATGATCTTTTTATTTGCCAAAAATCCATATTTTTAATAAGCGAAAATTACAATAGATCCCCAAGTTATAAGAAAGACCAGGGCTACCGGCATTAAAAGCCAATACACAAAGAAGAGAATGCCCATAATGAAAGACAGTAATGTAAAGAAAAGCCCTATAATAATGGTTATCGTTCTCATTAACGCCCCCACTATTCTCATTAAGGAGTTTACCACCAAGGAGGTGGCCATTTCTCCGAAGTCAAAATTCTCCGGATAATCTTCGGATAGTCTTCTCCAGGGTGAGAAAAGAGTTTTCAAGAGAAGGGTTATGGAGAAAAAGTATAATATTCCGCCTGCGAAATTAAGAGTGAGCGCGATTATGCAATAAGGAGCTCTTACATAGTGCCACCAAATATAAGTGGGGAGTATAAGTGCCGTTTTCATTGTATTTTTTATTAAATAATTAATGCTTATTCAATAAAGAACTCATCTATCTTTCCGTATATCAGTTCTTTTTGATCCGGGTGAAACCAGAATATGCGGTCGTCCTTTTTAAACCATGTTCTCTGTCTTTTAACGTACTGCCAGCTTGCGTTTTTTATTCCCTCCACCATTTCCGCTTTGTCTATCTCTTCCTTTAAATATCGGGCCAGGTAGCGATACTCAAGACCCAACTCTTCCATACGCTCAAAGGTGAGCCCTTGTTCATTGAGTTTCTTGGCTTCTTCTACCATTCCCGCCTCAAGGCGCTTTAGCAGTCTTTTCTCTATTCGTTCTTTCAGTTCTTCGGACTCCCTGTCTATACCTATTATCAGCTTGTTATATATAGAACCCTTTTTCTTTACCTCGGGTACGGAGCCAAAGTGCTTTACTATCTCAAGGGCGCGAATAACACGGTTTTTATTATAAGGGTCCACCTCTTCGGCTCTTTTGGGGTCTTGGTCTTTGAGTTCTTCAAAAAGTACCGTAGGATCTTTTTTCTCGCATTCTTTTCTGAACTCACTGTCCGGTGCCACTTTGGGAAACTCAATATTGTCAAGAAGAGCCGAGATATAAAAACCGGTGCCTCCGCATACAATGGGAAGATTACCTCTGTTGTGTATCTCTTCTACGGCTCTCTCTGCTTCCTTTTTATACTCTTGTACGGTATAACGCTTGGAAGGAGAGGCGACATCAAGCATATGATGAGGTATCCCTCTCATTTCTTCTTCCGTTATCTTTCCGGTCCCAATATCAAGACCTTGGTAAACTTGCCTGGAATCGGCGGAAACAACTTCTCCGGAGTATTCAAGTGCGATGTCCACCGCCAAGTCACTCTTACCGGTAGAGGTCGGTCCGATTACGGCGATCAAGGGTTTTTCCATATGTAAATTAGTATAACATTTTTAAAGATGTGAAAAACTTTCAGTGATGACCACATTTGCATCCTTGAGGTTCTATGATGCTTTCAAAGTATTCTTTTCCGTAATGACAGGTTATCTCTTCTCCGGCTTTTATGTTCCTCTTGGCATACACCATTACTCTTTTTCCTTCACTGTATGCTTTGGAATTGGGTTTGCACGAGTGATTGATATAGCGAGCCAAATTTTCTCGAGAACTTCCGTCTATCACAACTCCGTCTTGTGCTTCAAAAAGATACTTTCCACCTTTCTCGTCTGCTTGCTTATTGGAAAGGTGAGGGCCGAAATATTCTATGATAAATTCCCCGCGGGGAATGAACTCTTCAGTAAAAAGACCCAGTCCGGCGTTACTCTTTTTTACTTTAAATTTGAATTTTGTTTTTTTGGGTATTTTTGAGGGCATACTCATTAGAAAGCGGCCTCTTTATAAGGGCCGCTTCAGGGATCAAAAGGACAGGAAGCACTCATTTTCAAAGCAGAATATCTTTATCAGCTGGTTTCCTTGAAAAAAGTGGATCTTACCGTATTGATGTTCAATGATATCTCCGGTGTTTTTTTGGCGGTTGCAATAAAAAGGCAGAATAATTTTTTCTGACCTTCTGGGTTTCATTATGTACTTGCGGTGTTTTCTGCTTTTTATGAAGGTTGGTAAAATATCACCATCCGTTGCCTGACAGTAGAAAAAAGCGATCATTCCGGATTTAACGCTGATGTAATTTGCATCAAGGCCGTTAACTTCGTACACTTTTTTCGGGTCAATGGGAATGTCCTCTGTCAGTCTCTTAAATTGCCCATTTTTGACCATTTCGTACCTCCTTTGTACTAAATATGGTTTAGACCATTTTTTCAAAAAACCTTAAGGTAGTGCTTCTAAAGAACTTTCTTCAATTTACTCGCATTTTTACTGATGTCAAGAAAATGCACATGCACCTCCTTTTCATATATGCTACAATCAGCATTATAGCGGTTAATGTAGCTTTATATAGAAATGTCATACTTTCATCAAGACTCGGTCTTTTGGGTTGAAGTAGATAAAATAGAACCGAATCCTTATCAACCAAGAAAAGAATTTAATGCAGAAGAACTTCAAAGTCTGGCTAACTCCATTCGTCAGTACGGAGTTCTTCAGGCTTTAGTGGTAACCCGACAGGAACTTCCCAAGGAAGACGGAGGTCTTTCGGTTAAGTACGAGCTGATCTCCGGAGAGAGGAGATTAAGAGCCGCCAAGCTTGCCGGTGTTAAACAGGTGCCTGTCCTTATAAGGAGCGGGGAAGAGAATGACCTGATGAAGCTGGAACTTGCCATAATTGAGAATCTCCAAAGAGAGGATCTTAATGTGGTTGAGCGGGCAAAGGCCTTTGATAAACTTGCCAAAAAGTTCTCTTTCAATAAAACACAGATAGCCAAAAAAGTAGGTAAGAGCAGGGAGTATGTAAGTAATACTATGAGGATACTGACTCTTTCCGATGAGATACTTAATGCTCTTAGTTCCGGACGTCTTTCAGAGGGGCACGCCAGACCTCTTTTAATGCTCTCCCACAGACCTGAAGAGCAAAAAACTCTTTTTAAGGAAGTAATGTATAAGAAATCTTCGGTAAGAGAGACCGAGAGAATAGCCAAGAAGATAGCCAAGGAAAAGGTCAGGAAGCCTTCCAAAGTTGATCCCGAATTGGAGACACTGGAGAAAGAGTTTACCGAGTCTCTCGGAACCAGAGTTAATATAGAAAGCAAAGAGGTGGGAGGTAAGATATCCATAGACTATTTCTCTCAAGAAGATCTCCATGCTCTTTTAGATATACTGAAACTTTATAAGAAGCAAGGAAATGCTCCTATGTTGGAGAATTTTTTGGCCCAAGCCACTAAAGATGAGGGTGCAAAGAAAGAGGAAAGCGCATCGGTATCTGATAGCGAGGCTGTAGAGCCTGATGCGAAGCAGGAAACATATCCGGCAGATGAGGTTAAAGATAGAAATATGTCTGATGTCTATGAAGAGAAAGATAATCATTCTAAGGATCCAAGAATGGATGAAGGACAAATCTCCGAACAGGAAACCAATGAAGCTGTTTCTGAAGAAATGACTCAAGAAGGATCAGCGCCTGAAAAGACGGGAATATGGGAGAGAATATCCGCCTCCTTTTATTCTCGTGCCGAAGATGACGATGCGGAGATCTATCGTGGAGAGAAAATAAAGAGGGAGGAGATTAATGAACAAGAAGTTGTTCAAGATAGAGATATAGACTCAAAAGAAACACCTCCGGAAGATAACCTAAAAGAGTTCACAGAGGAGAAAGATCATGAAGAGAGAGTTAAAGAAGATCTTTATGGAGAATCCCAAGAAGAAAAATTCCCTCAAACGGAGAGTATCTACAAAGAAGAACCACGAGAGTCTTCTTCCGACTCTTATGAAGAAGATCTTGGTCTTGGATCTTTGGTTGAAGAGATAAAACAAGAATCCGAAGATCATCTTCAAAAAGACACAGAGGAGATACAAGAGGAAACGGCATCTGAAAGAGAAGAAAGCGATACCCCTTATGAAGAAAAGGAAAAAGAAG
>JBNJEF010000030.1:0-8155 GCA_051745565.1 Patescibacteria group bacterium
CCCTTATTCTTGTGCTTGCCGGTAACCTTTTTGATTACACCGTTGATTTCACCATAACCAATTTAACCACCAATCTTGAGGCGCTGGATGATGGAATAAATCAAGCTTGGACCGTTCTTCGTGATCTGGCCAATATGCTTTTTATATTCGTACTTTTATATATCTCCATATCCACCATACTCCAGTTGGGGGGAATGCAGACCAAAAAACTGCTAAAGAACGTTATAATCATAGCTCTACTGATAAATTTCAGTATGTTCTTTACCCATATCGTTATTGATATAACCAACTCTGTAGCAGTAGGTTTCCATAACGCCGCCAAAGAGGTGGCGGTGGATGGAGCAGGTGCCGCCGATGTCGCTGTTGACCCGGGCAACCCTCCCAATATATCCTATTCTTTCCTGCATGCTTCTGCCATAACCTCTGTTTATCAAGATAATGATGGAAACCATCTTAAAAAATTAGCGGATGGGGATATAGGCGGTATACTAGGTTTGACGGCTGTAGGAGGTATCTTTATTATGGTCCTATCTTTCATATTACTTGCGGGCGCCTTTTTCCTTATCGTTCGTTTGATAATGTTCGTTGTTTTAATAATTCTATCACCCTTGGCTTTTGTGGCCGTTATACTCCCCCAAACTAGCGGTATGTTCAAAAGTTGGTTCAGATCCTTAAGTAACAACGCTCTTTTTGCACCTCTGTTCATGGCCCTTCTTTTCGCCTCTCTGAAAGTCCTGGAAACTGCTGAACAAGGGAATATTATAGATACCGGCGAAAGCGGTCTGGCAAGCACCGCACAAGGAACCGTAAACACCGCCAATATGACAACTTCTCTAGACCCAAATGCCGCAGCGGTTATGTTCCAAACTATCATCGCCATAGGAATGCTGTTCGCCTCTTTAATTATCGCCAAGAACCTCAGTATTCAAGGAGCCAACAAAGTAACCGCACTGGGAAGCAGGTGGGGTAAAGCGGCGGCGGGAGGAGCAACCGTCGGAGCGGCCGCTTGGGGCGCCAGAAGGACCATAGGATCCGGAGCCTCCCGAGTAAGAGATTCGGAGAAGATGAGAAAGTGGTCTTCAAGCTCTAATCCGTTCACGGCAAAGATGGCAACAATGGGATTGGGCGCCGCCGATAAAACAGCCAAATCAAGTTTTGATGTTCGCGCTACCGGTGCCACCGGAGACGCTCTCGGAAAGGCCGGAGGTAAAGGTGGATATGACGCCATAAGAGATAAAAAGAAAAAGAAAGAAACAGAGAGAATGCACAGAACCGCCCCCTCAGATAGAGCAACCGGAAACGCCGAAGCGGAATTGGAACGATATAAGAAAGCATATGACGAAGCAAAGGAATCCGGAGATGAGTATAAAATGAAAACCACCGAAGAGTCCTTAAGAAAAGCCCAAAAAAGAGTTGATGAAATAAAGGGAGTAACTGATGACCAAGCTCAAAAAAGGCAAACCGCGGCCAGACAAAAGGCGGAAAAAGAGCTGGGAAAAACTAATCTTGATAGATCAAAGATGGCTCCTGAAGATATACAGAGAGTTGAAAGAGAGATAGGAAATAAGATGGACGAAATAGCTAAAAAGGAAGGGAAAACCTTAAATAGAAAATCTTCCGCCAAGGAATTACGGCAGAGGTTATACAAAGAAAGAGCAGAAAAGAATGTATTCGGCAACGTTCAAGGAGATATCCGCAAAGCCCTGGAAAAAGAACTTACAAAGACGTCAGATGAAAAACAAAAAGAAGATATAATATCCGTGATAAGAGAAGAGATCGGTAAACAACAATCGAGCTAAATATGGGGCAAGAATTTAACAAAGAAAAAACATTTTTGGAAGAAGTGGTAAATGTCTTACCTCATAAGATAAAAACCTATATCTCTTCAGGTAAACTTGAGAACGATATTAAAACCATTTCCCAAAAATACAACCTAAGTAAAGATCAGGAGAATGAACTTAAAAAAGAATGCACATATGTTCTTATGGGTGCTGAATCACCGACCGGAATGTCCTTAAATTTAGAAAAGAGTCTATCTGAAAAAGAGAACAGAGAAGAGATCCTAACCGCAGCCACATCTATTTTGGAGCCCTTTATTGAAGATCTGGCTAAAATATACATTCACCATTATGAAAAAATGGAAAAAGAAACCCTAAAGAAAGGAGCCCCGGCTCCTCCGCCAACACCGCCCGAAGGAGTAAATAGAGAAGATAAGGCCCCGGAACAAACACTTAAACCTTTAACGTACAATAAAGAAAACTCTGAAAAGGAGAAGGCAGATGCACCCTCATCTCCGCAAAGAGATAATGAAGAAAAATCACAAACAGAAAAGGCGAAAGAGGATCTCATCAGAACAATAGAAGATACTGACCGACAAAATAACGATAAAGAAAAATAGAAAGTGAAAATAAACAAAAAGCCGAAACAAGAAAGAAATTACACGATCATCGGCAAAACGCAAACGGTTTATAATATAAAGGTGACTGCTTGTTTGCTCTATGGCAAATTAAATTTTAAAATTAATAAAGTATGAGATTTCAGGTCCCGCAGTTCATAGAAATAGAAGATAAAATATTCGGACCTTTGAGTTTCAAGCAGTTTGTTTATGTTGTAGGAGGAGGAGGTTTGGTGGTTTTGCTTTTTTTCCTTCTTCCTAATTTTTTGGCTTTTTTATTAGCTGTTCCTGTTGCTGTTTTTTCCGGCGCTTTGGCCTTTTACAAGGTAAATAACCGCCCCTTCATAATCATAACCGAAGCGGCTATTAAACATTTTTTAAAAAAGAAACTTTATATATGGAAAAAAGAGGAAGATAAAGGATACTTCTCCGAGAGCTCCTTGGCTTCCGAAGAAAAAGAGCTTACCCCCTCCCTCAGTGACAAAACCTTTATGCTGGGAATGGGGGGCGACGGTACAGGAGACATTCAAGGAAAAGAGGAGAAAGAAGACCCCTTGAAAGAAAACGGTGATCAGGATAATAAGTAGATAAATATGGCTTTTTCAAAACAAAACGCAACACAGAGTTTCATACCCATAAAAGACGTCCAAGAGGGAATTATTACTTTGGAAGACAACTCTCTTAGGGTCATTCTAATGGTTTCCACTTTGAACATCGCCTTGAAGTCGGAAGACGAAAGGGCTGCTATACTTATGCAGTTTCAAAGTTTTCTTAATACTCTTGATTTTTCCGTACAGATATTTATGCAATCCCGAGAACTTGACATAAGACCCTATATTCAGACCCTTCAAGAACAGCATAAAAAACAAGAGAATGAGCTTTTAAGAATACAGATAAGTGAATATATAGATTTTATAAACGACTACACGGAAAATGTTAATATAATGACAAAAGCATTCTTCGTGGTCGTTCCATATTACCCTCCGATGGTTAAATCAAAAAAAATATCTCCCTTTGGTTTCTCCGGAAAAAAAGACGCCAAACCGGTTGAAAAGGAATCCTTAAAAGACAGAAGCACCCAACTCCAACAACGTGTTACAATTGTAAGCCAGGGATTAAGGCGTACAGGTTTACGAACCGTCTCCCTACAAGATGAAGAAATAAAAGAGCTTTTCTATAATCTCTTTAACCCCGGAGAAGAAAGAACCGCTCTGGTAAGATAAAAATATGGGCTTATTTGATATATTCAAAACAGAAGAAAAATCCGATGACATCAACTTGGAAGAAGTCGCTTCAGAGAAAGGGTTAAAGTTAAAAGATGTTGTAGCTCCGAGCGCTTTGAAAATATCATCGCGCGATATAAATTTGGGGACCAAAATAATGCGAACCTATTTCGTAATATCATATCCGCGGTTTCTAAATGAGGGATGGTTTTCCCCTATAGTTAACTTGGATAAAATATATGATATTTCCATCTTCGTTCATCCGGTTGAAACTGAACGTGTTCTTAAACAGTTCCAAAAAAAAGTGGCCGAGATACAGAGTCAAATAAATGAAAGGGAACAGAAAGGCCAAGTCAGAAACCCTCAACTAGAAACAGCTTATTCCGACTTAGAGGATCTCCGAGACCGCCTACAACAGGCACAAGAAAAGCTTTTCAGTGTCGGCCTTTATATATCCATATACGGAGACGATATAAAAGATCTGGAAAAAGCGGAGACAGAGATCAAATCCATATTTGAATCACGTTTGATATACCTTAAACCGGCCTTGTTCCAACAAGAAGACGGCCTTAGAAGCGTGCTTCCCACGGGCACCGACCTTCTTAAAGTACATTCCAAATTAAATTCGGAGCCTTTATCAAGCATCTTTCCTTTTGTATCTTTTGACCTGACTTCCGACAAAGGAATACTTTTCGGTATAAACAGACATAACTCCAGTTTAGTTCTTTTTGACAGATTTTCTTTACCAAACTACAACTCAGTGGTTTTTGCCACCTCCGGAGCTGGGAAATCGTACGCAACTAAACTGGAAATACTAAGAAGTTTGATGTTCGATACCGGCATCATAGTCATAGACCCCGAAAAAGAATATGAATACATGGCAAAAGCGGTGGGAGGTAAATTCTTTGATGTTTCTTTAACCTCAGAACACACCATAAATCCCTTTGAGCTACCCGAACCGGACGAGGATGAATCTTTTAACAGTGTACTACGCTCACACAGCGTTCACCTAACAGGTCTTTTCAGAATAATGCTAGACGGCCTAACCTCCGAAGAAGATGCCCTGATAGACAAAGCTATAGCCGAAACCTACGCTCTTAAAGACATCACACCGGATACCGATCCAAACTCCGATTTTAAAGAACCTTTACTATCGGAGTTTGAAATGGTTTTAAGCGGAATGGAAGGAGGTGATCAACTGGCACAACGCTTGAGTAAATACACTCAAGGAACTTGGTCCGGTTTCCTAAACAAGCCCAGCAATGTGAACATTGACCATAAATTCGTGGTCTTCTCTTTAAGGGACATGGAAGACGAGTTAAAGCCGGTGGCAATGTATATAATAATGAACCACATATGGAGTACGGTAAGAAAGGATATAAAAAAGAGACTCTTGGTCATAGACGAAGCTTGGTGGATGATGAAATCCGAAGACACCGCTTCTTTCCTGTTAAACCTTGCCAAAAGAGGACGTAAATACTATCTGGGCCTATCAACCATTACCCAAGACGTGGGGGACTTTCTTAATTCTCCTTACGGTGTACCTATCATAACCAATTCCTCCATACAACTCTTACTAAAGCAGTCCTCAACTACCATAGATAGACTGCAAAAAACGTTTAATCTGACAGATGAAGAGAAGTACCTTCTAATAGAGTCTCAGGTAGGAGAGGGGATGTTCTTTGCGGGTTTAAAACATGTAGCCGTAAAAATAATCGCCTCTTACACAGAAGACCAAATAATAACCTCCGATCCTTCACAAATACTTTCAATTAAAGAAGAGAAGCAACGATTAAGCCAAGAGTAATATAATATGGCCTTAAGAAAAAAGAAAATAAACAACCTACAAGCCTCCTTGATGATATCAACGGCCCTTTTGGTTGACTTCGCCGTATTGGCAGTGGGTTTTTTTAACTTTATACCGGGGGTCGGGCAACCGATAGCATTGTTTAGCGGTTTCATAATAAATTTTTACGCTTATCTTGTATTTATAACTTGGTTTCTTGTATTGAGAGTCAGACCCGGAATAATAGGAAGTTCTCTTGCTCTTATTGTGGGATGGATCCCATTTATACCGCCTTGGACGCTGTGGGTGGGTCTAAGAATACTCAGAACTCGTTATAAAAGGAGAAGGTTTTATCCGGCAGCTGCCAGATCAACCGGGAGCAGATGAAATATTTTATTTAATAAAGTAAAGTTTTCAACAATTTTTTTTATAGTGATGAAAAATAAATGTTATAATAAAGTAATGCAAAGTAGTAAATCTATTTTTCCGATTGCTTGTTTCTTTTGCCTTGCTTTCATCCTGTCTACCGGAACCCCTTTTCCTTTGGAGGCTCAAAATTATCCGGATTTCGACCGATCGTATTCCGCCAATGAGGAAGAAAATTCGCAAGAAAATGAAGAGATGTCGGATTTCAACATAGAGGAATATGTTAATGATTTACGTGACTCTGACCTTTATGAACAGTTAATGGAGTACCACGGCTTTACCGAGGATGACTTTACAGGCTCCTTTGAAATGAATATAAGAGGTGGTGAGATGCCAAGCGCTGGGGAAAAAGTGGAATTTTGGACTCGTACCAGCCTTAACAAGGAACGTTCCATGTTCACCTGGTATGTCAATGGTGAAAAAAAAGATAATGGATACGGTCTGGACACTTTTGAAACGGAAGTTAAAGAAGCGGGAGGAGAAATGGTTGTGAAAGTTCACATGAAAACGGACAACGGCACAGAAAAGAGTGATTCTATAACATTCACTAGTGGGGAAGTTGATGTTATCTGGCAAACGGATACATATACTCCGGCTTTTTATAAAGGAAAACCCCTAAGCTCCAGGGCTGATAAAAGTCAAATGGACATAATTGCCATCCCTAATTTTACAAAAGGTAAACAGATAGAAGATCCTGATCAATACATTTTTACATGGAAGGTGGATGGGTCGGAATACAGATCGGCAAGGGGTCTAAATAGTATAACCTTGGATCTATCTGAAATATCACGAAGATCTGGAATAGAAGTCAAAATTCAACCACTTAATAGCGAACTGAAGCTGGCAAAAAGTATATCCTTCCCAAAATCAGGAACTCCCGATGTTTTAATGTATGCAGAAGATTCTTATGGAATGGATTACAGTAGAGCTATAAATCATATGGGCACATTCTCTCTTGATCACGAGAAGATATCGGTTAAGGCGGAACCTCTATTCTTCACTAAAAAAAATGGAGAAGAAGTGGAAATAGAATGGTCTATGAATAATGAGCCCTTACCCGACTTTGATGGCAATGATAAGGCTGGATTTAGTATAGAAAGAGAGTTCACCGGAGAATCTTCCATATCAGTGTCCATTGATAACAAAAACAACCTCAGAGAAAAGGTAAACTCAGAGGTAATTTTTGATGTTGATATGGCAAACAATAATTTCTAGCCCATTGATAATATGCAATCATTGGCTCATAAAAATTCAAATAAGTTATTGTGGACTGTCGCTATTTCCATTTTTGTTTTTCTCTCTTTTTTACAGTTTCCAGGTATTACAGTTGCAGAATATAAACCTCTTCAAGACCTACCCGTAGAACAACCGGATGCGGAAGAAGGTAATTTCACCCAGTATATGGTAGGCATGGTCAATCTTCTTATAGGAGTGGCCGCCGTTTTAGCTATAATATTTATAACAATAGGAGGATTGCAATACATAACTACAGACTCCATTTCAAACAAAGAATCCGGTAAAGAGACCATCCAGAACGCTTTATTTGGGCTTCTTTTAGCCCTCGCTTCTTGGTTATTACTTTATACTATAAATCCGGATCTTGTGCAGACCTTCGAGATGTTTGGAAGTGTTACTGATGGTGATATTGGATACGCAGAGGACTCGGAAAACGTCTATACCACATACTGGTACTGTAATACTAATAATAACTCCTGTATGTCGGTTGAAGCACCAGAAAATATTACTCCTACCGAGTGCACCCAATATGGAGGATGTCAAGACTCTTACAACCAATGTGTTTACAGCTCTTCCTGTGAATCGATAAACCCCATAGAACCAGAAACTCCGACGGGGTTGACCTGCGACCAAAACCAAAACAAGCATACCCTCACTTGGCAGGAATCAAGCGAGGCCATGGGATACCAGATTTTCTACTGTGATAGCGCTATTATGTGCGAACCCAACAACCAACTTGCCTCCACCGAGAACACATACTACGAAAACGAGACTGAAAAAACCACCAATTACAAGGTAAGAGCCGTTAACAATGCCGGAGAAAGCGAGTTTAGTGAACTGGTTTCTTGTGAGAGTCAACAAGCTGAAGAGCACACTCTTGATACACTAGAGATAACGATCTTGAAAAAGAAAGATAAAGGTTCTCCTCAATATCCCCAAATATCTCAAAAAAAAATTTCTATAAACACTGTTTATCGTTATCAGATAAAGACCTTTGATATGTTTGGAAGTGTTACATAGATATATATAAATATGAATAAAAAAGCAGTTATAGCCATAGTTATCGGAATTATCCTAATTTTGGGAGGA